>NZ_JBFOEF010000005.1:0-233576 GCF_040886645.1 Enterococcus sp. GC34 | reverse complement strand
AATTGCTTCTTCAGTGCTAGCTTTGATTTTTCCAACTCATTCGTTCTTATTGACAAAGAGCTGATTTTTTTATTTATCTTTTGGAACGATATAGTTCATTAAATGTGTTTCATCGGCTGAGATTGTACGTGTCGAAACAACGTTTAATCCCTTCACGTTCATTTCAGAAATTAAGATGCTACCATCTTTAAAGACTTTTTCCACAAATGCGACATGACCATAAGTATTGTCTGCGCCTAAAACGCCAGCTGGGAAGGAAACCGCTGCGCCTGCTTTTGGTGTACGACTTACTTTGTACCCGCGTGCACGACCTGTTTCGCCCCAATCTTGACCATTCCCCATTGTTAAGTCCACACGTTTACCTAATTGCGTAATACGGTTGTAGACATATTGTGTACAGTTGCCCCAAGCATAACTATTAAAGGTGTCATAGTTTTTGCCATTATAGGCTGGGAAATTTGATTCCATTGGTTCAACGGTTGCTTTTTCTTTATCATAATAAGTTAAATCGTATGTTTTAATTAACGCATTTAATTTCTTATGATAATCTTTGTCCGTTGCGTATTTTCCTGTTAGGAAACGTGTCGCTTCTTTGTATGTTTTGGCTTCCGTTTTCCAGACACCATGATAGAAATCTTTATTGGAATCTAAACCATTTTTCAATAATTTCGCATAATCTTCCATTGATTCTTTATACGTTGGATATTGACGGAATTTTGCTTCTACTGTGTATAAGTTACCGAAACCATTGTCTTCATAGGTAATAAAAGAAACAGATTGACCTTTGTAATCGCCTTTAATACCAAACAAATTGTAGTTTGGTTTCTGGCTTAATTTACTATTGCCGCTGCCACTTTCTAAAATTGCTTGAGCAATCATCACACTAGCATATAAGTTTTTGTCCTTGGCCACTTTCCGAGCAGATTCACCGATTTCTTGAATAAACTCTTCTGTCTTCTTCGTTTTGCTGACCGTAAACGTCTCATCGTCTTCCACTAACCCAACCGTTTCATTTGTAACTGGTGGGACTATTTCGGGCTGCGGTGTTGACGCTGCTGGTTGTTCTACTGGCTTTTCAGCTGGCGCTGTTGGTGTCACTGGTTTCGCCGGCTGTTTTGATTCAGAAGTACTCGTGCCAGGTTTTGGCTGTTCTTTAGAAGAACTTGGTGTGGTCGTCGGCGTGGTACTTGATTCAGTTGTACTTGTTGACGTAGAATCTGTGGTTGACTCTGTTGTACTCGTTGAGGTGGAGTCAGTAGTCGATTCTGTCGTACTTGTGGATGTTGAATCCGTTGTGGAATCTGTCGTTTCGGTTCCTGACGTTTCCGTGGACTCCGTGCTTGCAGATTCACTTGATTCGGTTGAACTTTCTGTTTCAGTTGTTGTTTCTTCTGTCGCTTCTGTTGTTTCACTAGTCGCTGTCGCTTCAGTGGCTTCAGCAGTTGTTGCTTCTGCGGTTGTTTCTGCGACAGAACTATTTTCAGCTACCAAATTATTACCTTCTGCAAATGCACCTACTGGCATTGATGAACCTAAAAGTAATAAGGTAGAGAACAGGGCAAATTGTTTTTTCATACTCATTCTCCTTTTTTATTTTTCTCCATTTATTTTTATGTACCAACATAATAATTGACATAGTTATTGTTTAAATGGCTCCTTTTTTAATAGTATACTGTTTCATAAAAAATTTCTAGCAAAAAGTTAAAAAAATAGAAGAAAATTCACAAATTCTTCTATCTTTTTTTGGTAATTTTCTAAGAAAAAAAAGAAAGGGCTTGAACAAACATCAACGTCCTCTCTTTTTCTCGTTATCCTTCAAACAAAATACTTTTTTTTCGAAGCGCCTCTTTGATTTCTTGGAAAGTTTCTTCGTCTGCACAGCGAATAGTATGCAGATGGACGCCTCCTGTTAAAACTGATAGTAATGTAGCATGCTCTTTTTGATACTTGTCCATAAATTTATCAATATCTTTCTCTGATTGAATGCGCAAACTGCCGATTAATTCCCCATAAAGCGGATGTGCAATACTCACATCTACCACTTCTCCACCTTTGGCAACAATGACTGACAATTCTTCTCTCGTTTGTTCAGGCGTATGTTGACAAGCAATTTTCCGCTCAATTCCTTCTAAAGGTTGTTCCAACATATACCCTCGAGCTGTTGCGACAATTTCGACCCCTGTCGCCCGTAATAGAGCGACATCTCCTACAATAATTTGTCTGCTGACATCAAAAGCTTTTGCAAAACGAGTGGCACTAATTGGCTTTTCGGTCTCTCTTAATCTTTTAACAATCTCTCTTCTTCTGATTTCTCCATCCACGACCTTCGCCTCACTCTCCTAAATGTTTTTCTTGGAAACGTTTAGAGGCGTCCATAATTCCCTGGAAAGTCTCAGATAATGTTTCTTCATACTCGGCATTTTCAACATGATTCAGAATAGTTTCTAATACTTGTTGTTCTCTTTCAGAATCAAAAACCGCATGACCTGCTTTCTTTTTCACTGCAGCAATCTCTGCGACGACATCCATCCGCTGTTCTAATAAACGGACCAGTTCCTTATCGATTTGGTTAATCTTTGCTCGTTGTTGTTCTAAAGAAGTTGTTGGGGCGTCATCTTCAGTCAATTCTTTAATTATCCGTGCTGGATTACCTGCGATCACACAGTTTTCTGGGAACGATTTGGTCACAACAGCGCCTGCTGCTACCACTACATTATCACCTAATGTTACGCCAGGAAGGACAATCGCTCCACCGCCAATCCAAACATTGTTGCCAATGATAATTCGTTTCCCTGATTCCATTCCGCTATTACGCTTGGCCGCTTGTAATGGATGCTCGGCTGTATAGAGTTGCACATTGGGGCCAAACATACAGTTATCGCCAATTTCGATTGGACAAACATCTAAAAAAACGTTATTAAAATTGGCATAGAAATTTTTTCCCACAGAAATGTTGTAGCCGTAATCAAATTGAATCATCGGTTCGATGTACGTCCCGACACCCACTTTTCCAAATGTTTCTTCTATTAATTGACGACGAATATAAGTGTCTGGTTGTTGGTTAATTAACGCCATTTGTTCACGGGCTTTTTTGCGATCGGCCACTAATTCAGGATCTGAGGCAAAATATAGTGCACCTGCGATCATTTTTTCTTTTTCTGATTTAAATTCTTCCATTCCGTTACTCCTTTATCGTTAATTCTGCAAATATCGTTTCGGCTTTCGCTTCTAAAAAATAATAAGGTTGTTGTAAAAATAGCGGCGTTTGATTAATGGCTAAAATAGCTGCCGTTGGTTGTTTATAATGAATCAAATCGCAAAATGGATGCACTTGAAAACTCGTGCCGACAATCACGATTAAGTCGGCAGAAGCAACGGCCTGAATGGCTTTTTCGATTGCCTCTTCGGATAATCCTTCTTCATACAAAGTAATAGCTGGACGGATTTGTCCATGACAATCAGCGTGCCGATCACTAAGCAAATAATCTTGCCAAGGAACCGTTGCACCACAAGTTTGGCAATAACATTCATATAAATTACCATGAAAGTCCACCACTTCTTGGCTACCTGCTTTTCGATGAAGCCCATCAATATTTTGTGAAACAATTTTTCCCCGTTTCATTTGCTCTAATTGGGCCATTTTCTGGTGAATGATATTAGGTTGTGCGTCTGGATGATAGAGCGTTTTAACGAATTGATAAAACTTTTCTGGCTCTGTTTTTAAGCAAGTCCGGCTCAATAAGTATTCCGGTTGCTGGATTCCTTGATAGACACCTTTTAAGGAACGATAATCTGGCACACCTGAGGCTGTCGAGATACCCGCACCTGTTAAAAATGTGAGTTTTTGTTGGGTTGCCAACCAATGAATTGCCTCGGCTTGCGTGATATCTTGCATATCGATTCAGCTCCTAATCTTCTATATTATAACGTATTTTAACATTAGCACCAAAAGTTTTTCCACTTTTTGAAAACTTCTTACCTATATATTGATTTATCTTGAAAGAGTTTGTGACAAATTTCTCAACTCGTGGTAAAATATGCATGAGTAAAAGTGAGGTGAAACAACAATGGTCGCATTTATTATTTATTGGGCTGCAATTATTGCCTGCATCGCTTGGGGCGTTTTAAGCATTTGGTTCTCTGTTTTTTATCTTTCTCGTAAAGAAAACGGAAATCTTTGGGCTTTTGCGTTCTTCAACGTTATCGCTATTATCGCCTTAGCAATTGTTTTATTAGTTTACAAAACTTGGGATTTCGGTATCTTAACTTACTCAAGTCTAATTTATACAATTTTAGCTTCTTTAGGTGTATTGACTGTTCTTCAAGCTATTTTAGGTCGTGAACCAAAAGCTGTCAAAGCTTAAGTAAAAAGCAACTGTTCCTTTAGGAATGGTTGCTTTTTTCGTATTAGTTTCTATTTCGTAGGGAAAATGTTACGCTAATTTCATGGTGTTTGTGTCCTCTTGATAAATTCCTTTGCTGGAACATATTGACTTTCTTCTGGATTTATCCTAAAATTAATAACTGAATTTAATAACTGAATAGTGCCTCAAAAAAGAGGTAGAGGTCGCGGTTTTTATTACGCTTGTGGAGTGAGAGGACACTGGGAAGCAAGTTTAGGATCAATCGCCGAAATGCATAACAGAGCCTCTTCTGTTGTGTGTTGGGACGTAAGTTAAGAGCTTGCGGACTGTCTTAGTAGTGATGCTAAGTTGTGCTATGTTTCGTTGAGGAATTTTTTTCGACATTACCTAGCAACCTTACATCTGTTTGGTTGTTTTTTTGTATTCAAAAATAGGTTGTGACAGAAGTATTCTCCTTTAAAAAGACAGAATCGCTTTTGCTCAGCTGATTATCAAAGCTTGTTGATTGAAAAAAGACAAAACGATCAATCAGACAAGAAATTTAAAGGAGAGAAAAAGATGAACAAAAAAGTTTTTTCATTCAGTCTACTACTTGTCACGCTATTTTCGTTACTTGGCATGACAACCAACGCTTCGGCGGAGGAAAATGGTGAATTTCGTGTCGGCATGGAAGCTGGCTACGCCCCTTTTAACTGGTCACAGAAAAATGACGCACATGGCGCAGTGCCTATTCAAGGCAACTCTTATGCAGGCGGCTATGATGTTCAAATTTCTAAAAAAATTGCCGATGGTTTAGGTCGCAAATTAGTAATCGTCCAAACCAAATGGGATGGCTTGGCGCCCGCCTTACAATCTGGAAAAATTGATGCCATTATCGCCGGAATGAGTCCAACCGCTGAACGAAAAAAAGAAATTGCTTTTACAAACCCTTATTATGAATCACAATTTGTCGTAATTGTAAAAAAAGATGGCAAATACGCTAATGCAAAAAGCTTGAAAGATTTAGCTGATGCTAAAATTACGGCTCAACTAAATACATTCCACTACGGATTAATTGATCAAATTCCAAATGTCAATAAACAGCAAGCAATGGATAACTTTTCAGCTATGCGAACAGCACTTGCTTCTGGCATGATTGATGGGTATGTTAGTGAACGCCCTGAAGGCATAACAGCAACTAGTGTCAATAAAGAATTAAAAATGTTAGAATTTCCAAAAGAAAATGGCTTTGATGCTAGCGCTGAAGACTCACAAGTAGCAGTCGGCATGCGTAAAGGCGATCCTGACATTGAAAAAGTAAACAAAATTTTAGCAGGTATTTCTCAAGATGAACGGACAAAAATTATGGACCAAGCAATCAAGGATCAACCTGCAGCAACAGATAGTGATGAACAAAAAACAGGACTTATTAACGATTTCAAAAATATTTGGAATCAATATGGCGACATGTTTTTACGTGGTGCTGGTTTAACGCTATTTATCGCGTTAATTGGGACGGTCGTCGGAACAACCCTTGGTTTACTAATTGGTGTCTTCCGTACAATTCCAGATTCTGAAAACCCAGTCGCTCGTTTCTTCCAAAAATTAGGAAATTTAATTCTTTCTATTTATATTGAAGTTTTCCGTGGTACACCAATGATGGTTCAAGCAATGGTTATTTTCTATGGTTTAGCTCTAGCTTTTGGCATCTCTTTAGACCGAACAGTGGCCGCACTATTTATCGTTTCTGTGAATACTGGTGCCTATATGTCTGAAATTGTTCGCGGAGGTATTTTCGCAGTGGATAAAGGACAATTCGAGGCAGCACAAGCGATTGGGATGACCCATGGACAAACAATGCGTAAAGTCGTTATTCCCCAAGTATTACGTAATATTTTACCTGCAACAGGGAATGAATTTGTCATTAATATCAAAGATACGGCCGTGTTAAGTGTTATCGGTGTTGCAGATTTATTCTTCCAAGGGAATGCTGCTTCTGGCGCAAACTTCCAGTTCTTCCAAACCTTTACAATTGTCGGCATCATGTACTTGGTAATGACTTTTGTGATCACACGAATCTTACGTGTTGTGGAACGTAAAATGGATGGCCCTTCTGCTTACGTTAAAGTAGAAGAATTAACTGAAGAAGGAAAAGAAAGCTAGGAGGCAAACAGATGAGTGCAATTATTGAAATTGAACATTTACGAAAAAGCTTTGGCGAAAACGAAGTATTAAAAGATATTAATATGAACGTCAACAAAGGAGAAGTTGTCACCATTATCGGTTCTTCTGGTTCTGGTAAATCAACGTTACTACGTTGTATTAATTTGTTAGAAAAACCAACAGATGGCAAAATCATCTATAATGGTAAAAATGTTTTAGAACGTGGTTATAGTTTGCCCAAATATCGGACCCATTTAGGTATGGTTTTCCAATCATTCAATTTATTTAATAATATGAATGTCTTAGAAAATTGTACTTCTGGTCAGATGACTGTCCTAAAAAGAAACAAAGAAGAAGCCAAAAAAATTGCCTTAGAAAATTTAGAAAAGGTTGGCATGGCTCGTTTTATTGATGCCAAACCTGCTCAATTGTCTGGTGGACAAAAGCAACGGGTAGCCATTGCTCGAGCATTATCAATGGATCCAGATGTTTTACTTTTCGATGAACCAACTTCTGCATTGGATCCTGAAATGGTTGGCGAAGTGCTAAAAACGATGAAAAATCTTGCCCATACAGGGCTAACAATGGTGATTGTAACACATGAAATGGAATTTGCGCGGGACGTATCCGATCGTGTTATTTTCATGGATAAAGGTGTCATTGCCGAAGAAGGGACCGCTGAAGATATTTTTGTCCATCCAAAAGAAGCTCGGACAAAAGAGTTCTTACATCGGATTCTAACGAAAAACTAGTAAAAAAGAGGCAGTCATTCTGGTTAGAGTGACTGCCTCTTTTGTTATTTTTTGTATTGACGAATCATTGGCGGTTCATAGGAATCAATAAATGCACCAATTTCTTCTAAGGAATCTGAAATGAAAATTTTAGCTCGATCCGCTTCTGTTAAGAAACTAGTTTCTACCATTTTATCAAAAAAGGCAGCTAATAAATCATAGTAACCATTCACGTTGTATAAAATACAAGGATTCATATGTTCACCGACTCGGCCCCAAGAGATCACCTCGCTAATTTCTTCTAGCGTGCCGGGACCACCGGGTAAAGCTAAATATACATCTGCCAATTCAATCATCTTTTTCTTACGCGCATGCATATCGCTAACTGTATGCATCTTTGTAATGCCATTATGTGCAATCTCCCGCTCCATTAAAAAAGTGGGCATAACACCAATTACCTCTCCACCTTCTGCTAAAAGCGTGTCAGCCACCGTACCCATTAGACCAACATTGCCACCGCCATAAACTAGATCATAGTGATTTTCTTTCATCCAAGCGGCTAACGCTACTGCAGCTTGCTGATAGATTGGCTCATTCCCCAGACTGGCGCCACAATATACTGCCATTTTTTTCACAAACATACCCTCCATTTAGATAGATTCTTTTTTACCATCTATCCTCTGGTAGCTATGGTAGCATATTTTGATTTTCTCGAAAAGGTGCAGCCATTTTTCTTTTCGTTTTAAAAGTATTTGAATTTTCAGACAATAAATGCTATAGTCTTTTTATATTTTAAAATTTCAGAAAAAGGAGCCCTATTATCTTGTCTACCTCACTCACTATTCGCTTAGTTGCCGAAGCCGATTGGCCCGCATTACATGCCTTGGACCAAATCATTTGGACAAAAAAGAATACCCCCGCCGAGATACAACCACTCTCGCTTGCGGCATATCAAGAAAAAATGAAAGATGAAACGATTTTTGTTGCCATCAGCGGACAACAACTCGCTGGATTTATTGAAGTCCATCCGCCCACTTCGTTAGTAGCTCATCAAAAACAATGGCTACTAAGTATTGGCGTTTCGCCAGATTTCCAAGGCCAAGGGATTGGTGGTTCTTTGTTGTCGTATGTCAAAGAGATGGCCCAGATAAGCGGGATTCATAAGCTGAGTTTGCGAGTAATGGCTACCAATCAAGAAGCCATTCGATTCTATGAAAAACATGGTTTTGTGCAGGAAGCACATTTTAAAGAAGAATTTTATATAAATGGACACTATTGTGATGATTATCAGTATGCTTATTTCATAGAAAAATAAGAAAACCAATGTTTTCTATAAAAACTGGTTGCTCTCTGTTTCTTCTTCTGTTATTTTAAATAATAAGACAATATTAAGGAGTGTGAATCTATGCAAAAAAAGTTAGTTTGGCGTGATTATCTATACGTTGGTTCAATGTTATTCGGTTTGTTTTTCGGTGCTGGAAATTTAATTTTCCCTGTACATATGGGACAAGAAGCGGGGGCTTCCGTCTTTTTAGCAAACTTGGGCTTCTTAGCCACTGGAATTGGCTTACCTTTTCTTGGTGTCATTGCTATGGGTGTTTCTAAAAGTTCAGGTGTTTTTGACTTAGCTTCTCGGATTAATCGTCGTTATGCTCTTATTTTTACCTTACTATTATATTTAACGATTGGTCCTTTCTTTGCTTTACCAAGGTTAGCAACTACTTCTTTTGAGATTGGTCTTGCACCATTTGTTCCTAAAGATTTGCAATGGCTGGTTCTTGCTGGCTTTTCCGCATTATTTTTCTTAGCTGTTTGGCTCTTCTCTAGAAAGCCAAGTAAAATCTTAGATTATGTGGGTAAATTTTTAAATCCGTTATTTTTAGCATTGCTAGGAATTTTGATTGTTTTAGCCTTTGTAAAACCATTAGGTCATGTGGCCAGTGCCGCTGTTGGTGAAAATTATATTTCAAGTCCTTTTTTTAAAGGATTTACAGAAGGTTATAATACGTTGGATGCTTTAGCTTCATTAGCTTTTGGGATTGTTGTCGTTTCCACTTTACGAAATATGGGCGTCGAAAAACCAGGAGATATCGCTAAAGGAATGATTAAATCAGGTGCTTTCAGTGTTGTATTGATGGGGATTATCTATACCTTACTTGCTTATATGGGAACAATGAGTATCGGGGCTTTTCCAATCAGTGAAAACGGCGGGATTGCCTTAGCCCAAATTGCTAATTACTATTTAGGCCTACCAGGGAGTATTTTACTGGCTTTTATCGTAGTTCTTGCTTGTTTAAAAACCGGTATCGGCTTAAGCACAGCCTTTTCTGAGACTTTTGAAGAAATGTTTCCGAAAGTTTCCTATCAAAAATTCTTGGCAATTGTTGTTATTTTACCAGCTATTTTTGCAAATGTCGGCTTAACCAACATCATTCAATTTGCCGTTCCAGTCTTGATGTTCCTTTATCCATTGGCGATTACTTTAATGCTTTTGGTAATCATCAGTCCTATTTTCAAACATCGACGGGAAGTCTATCAAGCAACGACCTATATCACATTGATTGCTGCTGTTTTAGATGCATTAAATAGCGCGCCTGCCTTTATCAAAGATACGGCGTTTGTAACAACGCTTTTAGAAAAAGCCGGCCAATACTTACCATTGTTCACTATTGGCATGGGCTGGGTCGTTCCAGCAACAGTTGCTTTTCTAATTAGTTGGGTTTGGGTCATGATTTCTAAAAAAGATCCTATCCTTGATTAATTCTTACCAAAACGGCACTAGAAAAATGTGGAAGCGCATCTTTTCTAGTGTCGTTTTTATGTATATTCGTTGTATCAAACTCTTGACTATGGTAAATTGAAGTTACCAACAAGTACTGGAGGAAATTGCCCATGTTAGTTACAACAACCGAGAGAATTAGCGGTCAAGAATATGAAATTATTGGAGAAGTTTTCGGGTTAACCACACGTTCTAAAAATATGTTTAAAGATTTAGGTGCTGGACTAAAAAGCGTAGTTGGCGGTGAAATCAAAGGTTACACTGATATGCAACGAGAAGCACGCGACCAAGCAATCGAACGTTTAAAAGCAGAAGCCTCTAAATTAGGTGCAGATGCCGTTGTGATGATGCGTTTTGATTCTGGCACAATTGGCACAGACATGCAATCTGTCGTGGCTTACGGAACAGCTGTTAAATACATCTAAATTTTGCAACTAAAAAGACGCAGACCTTTTCTTGTAAGGTCTGCGTCTTTTTAGTTTTCATATTTCACTTCTGCTAAATACAATCCTTCTGGATGAGCAGTCGGACCTGCTAAATTTCGATCTTTGGCTGCGATAATTGCTGGAATCGCGGTTGGTTCCAGCCGTCCATTGCCGATTTTCAATAGCGTACCAACTAAAATCCGAATCATTTTGTACAAGAAACCATCGCCCCGAAAAGTGAATGTTAATTCATCCCCCGTTTCATTGACATGAACACTGGCTTCATGAATAGTTCGGACTTTATCTTCTACTGAACTTCCTGAGGCACAGAAAGAGGTAAAATCATGGGTACCTAATAAATCAGGTAAAGCTTGTTGGATTTTTTCGAGATCAATGGGATACGGAAAATAACTGGCATAAAAACGTCGAAATGGACTTCGCGGTTTGCCAATATCCACTTTAAATTGATAGGTTTTTTCGATCACGTGATAACGTGCATGAAAGTCTTCTGAAACACGTTCCACGCTGCGCACAGCAATGTCTTCGGGTGTTTGTGTATCTAACGCAAAGCGCATTTTTTCCAACGGACGTTCCTGCGGATAATCAAAGTGAATCACTTGGCCCATTGCATGAACACCTGCATCTGTTCGTCCTGAACCAAAAACCGTTACGGAGTGTCCGTTATTCATGCGTGCTAACGTTTTTTCTATTTCTTCTTGAACGGTACGCTCATTAGGCTGCTTTTGAAAGCCATGAAAATGAGTGCCATCATAGGCAATGATTGCTTTATAGCGGGGCATAATTTTTCTTCACCTTTTCTAAGTTCTTAATACAAATAAGCCAATGGTTAACAAGACAAAGCCAAACATTACTATTGTATCTCGTAGGTGCCAATGAAGAATGCGGTATTTCGTCCGTCCTTCACCGCCTTGATAACCTCTTGCTTCCATGGCAGTCGCTAAGTCTTCCGCACGATTAAAACTACTTACGAAAAGCGGAATCAAAAGTGGAACAATAGCTTTCATTTTTTGAAGTAAGTTTCCTTCACCAAAATCAACACCACGGGCACGTTGGGCATTCATAATCTTTTCCGTTTCATCCATTAATGTTGG
This sequence comes from Enterococcus sp. GC34, assembly GCF_040886645.1. Classification (NCBI taxonomy): domain Bacteria; kingdom Bacillati; phylum Bacillota; class Bacilli; order Lactobacillales; family Enterococcaceae; genus Enterococcus; species Enterococcus sp. GC34. Next base: position 222,023 of record NZ_JBFOEF010000005.1, on the reverse strand, counting down.
GACAAAACGTAAGGCAATTGATAACATCAATGAAACTTCATGAACTGGAAATTTCACCACACGAAGTGGGCGTAACAAATATTCAATCGCATCTGATAACTCTAATGGTGCCGTCGTTAAAGTTAATAACGTTGACATGAAAATAATTAAAACAAAACGACAGAAAATAAATAGCCCATTCGTCACACCAAACTGGGTAATGGAAATAATTCCCCACTGAAAGTACACCTCTCCCCCTTGTGTAAACAAGGTTTGAAGAGCCACAGTAAACAGAATTAGCCATAATAATGGCCGAACACCGCGGATAAAGAAGCGGGCGCTGATTTTTGATAATGAAATAGCAAAAGCAGTAAAGGCTGCTATTAAAACATAACTCTGCCAATTATTTGCTAAAAAGATAATTCCAATAAAATAAAAACTAGCTAATAACTTTGCGCGCGGATCTAAACGATGGATAAAAGAATCACCTGGAATATAGCGCCCAAAAATCAATTTATTCATCATTTTGCCTCACCTGCTTCCTGCATTTTTTTCAGAAGCTGATCGGCTAATTGATCGGCCGTTAATGGTAATTGCTCAAAAGAAAAGCCTTTTGCCACTAATTTTTCAGCAAATTCGGCTGCAGTTGGCACGCCTAATTGTTTTTCTTTCAGCCATTGTGTCTCTTGAAACACTTCTTGTGGTGCTCCCGCTCGGACGATTTGTCCTTTTTCTAAAACAATCACATGATCTGCGTAATTAGCCACGTCATCCATCAAATGTGTCACTAAAACGATGGTCATATTATGTTCCTTATGCAGACGACTAAACATCTCCATCATTTCTTTACGACCCTTAGGATCCAAACCAGCGGTCGGTTCGTCTAATACTAAGACTTCTGGTTCCATCGCTAGCACACCAGCAATTGCGACACGGCGCATTTGACCACCTGATAACTCAAACGGAGAATGTTGTAAGTATTTTTCATCTAAGCCGACTAAATCAAGCATTTTCTTAGCTAATTTTTTCGCTTCTTCGTCTGAAACACCAAAATTTTTCGGTCCGAAAGCGATGTCTCGCTCCACTGTTTCTTCAAACAATTGTGCTTCTGGAAATTGAAAAACGATCCCAACTTTTTTACGAATTGGTTTTAAATTCTTATTATCAGTTTCTGGCGTAATTACACGCTCTCCAATTGTCACTTGGCCTTTAGTTGGTTTCACCAAAGCATTCAAATGTTGTAATAACGTTGATTTGCCACTGCCAGTATGTCCGACAATCGCTGTATAAGAGCCGTCTTGAATCGTTAAATTAATATCGAATAATGCCCGTTGCTCAAAAGGAGTATTGGGTTGGTAAGTAAAATCTACTTGTTTAAAACGGATGTCCATAACCAATCCACCATCCCTTCTTCTGTTAAATAATTCGTTGGCACAACAACGCCACGCTCTTTCAAAGCTACTTTTAATTTTTCAGGAAACGGTAAATCCAAGCCCATTTCAACAAGCGCTTCTCCTGCAGAAAAAATCTTTTCTGGTGTTCCTTCGTTTGTCAATTGTCCTTGGCGCATCACTAAAATACGATTCGCATTAGCCGCTTCATCAATATCGTGGGTAATAGAAATAACTGTTAAATTGCTTTCCTCTTTAATCTTTTGAATGGTAGCAATCACTTCTGCACGACCTTCTGGATCTAACATACTTGTCGCTTCGTCTAAAATAATAATATCTGGTCGCAAAGCAACCACACCAGCGATAGCTACTCGTTGTTTTTGGCCGCCAGATAGCCGAGCAGGTTCTCGCTTGGCAAAATCTAACATACGAACCCGTTCTAATGCATCGTGAACACGTTCGACCATTTCATCACGCGGAATACCTTGATTTTCTAAACCAAAAGCCACATCGTCTTCGACTGTTGAACCGACAAATTGGTTATCTGGATTCTGAAAGACCATTCCTACCATACGCCGGATATCCCAGACGTTTGCTTCATTTAATTCTTTGCCGCCAACTTTGATAGTCCCAGCAGCTGGCAGTAACAGACCATTGATCGTTTTGGCTAACGTTGATTTACCAGAACCATTATGGCCAATAATAGCGACCCATTCGCCTTGTTGAATGGAAAAAGACACATCTTTTAAAGCGGGAGAAGCATCTTCTGGTTGATAATTAAATTGGATATTATTTAGTTCAATGATTGGTTGCATCGCGTACTCCCTCAATCTATTTATTCTTTCTAACACTACCAAAAAAGTAGCGTTTTTTCAATCATCTGTTCTGATTCTTCACACTATTTTTTATTATACCAAAAGAACGGTCATTATGGGAGCTCTTATCTGTCTTGACAGGTCTATTTTTCATAAAAATAACTTCTTGTTCTCATAAAACAAGAAGTTACTGATTTTCTTTTAAAAATGCGTCTTCAAATATTCAAACGCATATTGGGCATATAATTCAGCACCCATTGCCATCGCATCTTCATCAATATTGAAACGACCATGGTGATGTGCCCATTCCGTATCTTTCTCTGGATTACCACTTCCCACTAAGGCAAAACAACCAGAAGCATGTTCAGTATAATAACTGAAGTCTTCACCACCGGTTGTCGGCTCTTCTTGTCTTAAGGCCGCTTCACCAAAATTTTCCTTAATTAGTGTTTGAGCAAACAAGGCATCTTGCTCATCATTAATCACTGGCAACGTTCCATATTGATAATCTAACGAAGCCGTCCCACCGTAAATAGCGGCTGTTTGTTCCGCATAGCGTTGCAGCGCCTGTTCTACCCGATTACGCGTTGCTACACTAAAGCAACGAACCGTTCCTTCTAAACGTGCATTCTCAGCAATCACATTAAAACGGGTCCCCACATCCATCCGTCCAATCGTGACAACTACTGGATCTAAAGGATCTGTCTCCCGAGAAACAATCGTTTGCAGATTCATCACGAAAGAAGAAGCTATGACTGCCGCATCAATACAAGCGTTTGGCATGGCACCATGGCCACCACGTCCTTTAAAATCAACAGAAAAAATATCTGCGGATGCGAAACTTGAGCCCACTCGACACGAAGCGGTTCCTACAGGCATTTGTGACCAGATATGTAAGCCAAATACATCATCAACACCGGTCATTGCGCCTTGCGCAACCATTGCTTTAGCACCTTGCGCATTCTCTTCAGATGGTTGAAAAATTAACCGTACCGTTCCCTGAAGTTCTTCTTGGATTTCTTTTAATACTTTAGCCGCTGTTACTAACATCGCGGTATGGGAATCATGCCCACATGCATGCATCTTGCCAGCTTCTAAAGATTTATAAGCTAAATCTTCATTTAATTCCTGTACAGGTAAGGCATCCATATCAGCCCGCAGCGCAACCACTCGGCCTGGTTTGCCACCCACAATTTCAGCAATTAAACCCGTCGGTTCTGTTTTGCGATAAGTAATTCCTAATTGATCAAGAACTTCCGCGACTTTTTCTGTCGTTCGAAATTCTTCAAATTGTAATTCTGGATGTTGGTGTAAATCCCGTCGAAAAGCAATCATTTCTTGTGCATGCTGCTTGACTAGTGCTTTGATTTTTTTCATACTTACGCCCCGTTTCTACAAACTTAATAAAATACTTGAAAAAATACCCGCTAAAATAACCGAAACAATGGTGACTGTTACGAAACCTGCCACTAACATCGGTGGCATTAAATGGCTCGTTAAAGCCGCCTGTTCTTGTTCATCTTCTGTCAATGATTGAATCACTTCATTAGTAATAATATAATCGGCTGGAAAGCCATATAAAGCTGTCAACGAAACAGCGAATGCCATCTCTTTACTCACACCTAATACACGACCAACAATTGCTGAAAAGATGTACATCCCGATAACACCAATCACAATAATCCCAATCATTGGTAAAAATAAATCCATCAACATTTCAGGTGTGGCTTGTTTTAAGCCATCAAAGACAAAAAGCATTAACCCTAAAATCGCAAAACCAAAGCTATTTGCTTTCTGCAATGGTTGCTTTTCTAAAAAGCCTAAAGACGTTGCAATCACGCCAAAACATAAACACAGCACAAAAGGACTAATCGTCACAAACGGTGCCGTCCACACAGAAACATAATAAGCGAGTGTGGCAACTAAGGCTAAACGTAAAATTCGTGAATAATCTGTATGATATCGTTTGGGTACTTTTTCAAATAGTTTAGGCACATCTGGTTCTGCTCCTGTTTCTTGCCCCTCTTGTTCATGAACCGGCTGCCATGTCCCTGCTCGATATTCTTGAAGCTTCCGCTTTCCTTCTTTTTTTAGAACAATTGAAGTTAAGGGATAACCTGCAAACCCTTGAATGACATAAATTAAAATTGCCAAAACTGAAAGTGAGGCTAAACCAGCTGATTGAGCCGCTTCTGACATTACTAATGAAGAAACTAAACCTCCTACTAACGGCGGGATTGCAACTAAAACTGTTTTTAAGTCAAAAACAAAAGTCCCTACAGCTAATAACAAGGCAATAATGCCCAGAATACCTGACAAAGCAATCACAATCGTTTTCCATTGATTAACCAATTCTTTAACAGAGAGCAGAGTGCCCATATTAGTAATCAACAGATACATTAATAAAGTGGCAACCACTGTAGGAATCCCTGCCACTTCCACAATATTTTGTGGAAAAATAGTCCAATAACCAAGAATAAATAAAACACCACAAACAAAAACAGATGGAATCCAAGCTTTTGTTTTGATAGAAACTACATCACCAATGTATAAAATAACCATCAGTAACGAAAAAGCAAACATTTGCGACATATAATTCCCCCTTCTACTAACTCAGATATTTAATTATCTGAAAATTCCAATTAATAACCAGTATAACAAACCGGAAAAGCTTCCGCAATGCTTTTATGAAACAAAAAAGCTTTGAGAAAACAGCGTTTTCCCAAAGCAAAAAAAAATCACCTTTATATGATGAGTGCTCCCCTGCTAAAGCCATCTTTAGCAGGGAAAGCAGAGCTAGACTCGGAGTCGCCTCCAACATCATAACACTCTAAAAGAAACATCTATAAAGTGATCGGTTTATTAATTATTTAACAAATTCGATAACTACCATTGGTGCTGCATCGCCGCGTCTTGGTTCTGTCTTCAAGATACGAGTGTAACCACCTTGGCGTTCCGCGAAACGAGGTCCTAAATCGTTAAATAGCTTTTGTAAAGCTGATTCAACAACGATAGACTCATCTTCTTCACGAACACTAGCAACTTCATTACGAACGAAAGTAGCTGCTTGACGACGTGCATGAAGATCTCCACGTTTACCTAAAGTAATCATTTTTTCTACAGTTGAACGTACTTCTTTCGCACGAGCTTCAGTAGTTACGATGCGTTCGTTGATGATTAAATCAGTTGTAATATCACGTAGCATAGCTTTACGTTGGCTTGATGTGCGTCCTAATTTACGGTAACTCACGTTGGGTTCCCTCCTTCGTTTCTGTTCTCACGAGCCACTGCTGTTAAGCAGGACTGGAAACTTCGTAAAAGTCTTAATCGTCCTTACGTAATCCTAATCCTAGATCATGCAATTTAAGTTTTACTTCTTCAAGAGATTTACGACCTAAATTACGTACTTTAATCATTTCTGGTTCAGATTTGTTTGTAAGTTCTTGTACAGTATTAATGCCTGCACGTTTTAAACAGTTATATGAACGAACTGATAAATCAAGTTCTTCAATCGTCATTTCTAGCATTTTCTCTTTTTGAGTTTCTTCTTTTTCCACCATGATTTCAGCGTTTTTCGCTTCGTCAGTAAGGTTTACAAAGATATCTAAATGCTCAGTCATGATTTTCGCAGCTAAACTTAGTGCTTCTTGAGGAATGATTGAACCATCTGTCCATATTTCCATTGTTAATTTGTCGAAATCATCACGACGACCAACACGTGTATTTTCTACTTGGTAGTTAACACGACGAACGGGTGTGTAGATGGAATCAACTGGAAGTACACCGATTGGCATATCTTCTTTTTTGTTTTCGTCTGCTTGAACATAGCCACGACCAGGTTTCACTGTTAAGCGAGCATGGAAAGTAGCTCCTTCAGCAACACTACAGATAACTAAATCTTTATTTAGGATCTCAACATCACTGTCCACGATAATATCGCCGGCAGTCACGGTAGCGGGTCCTGTAATATCGATCTCAAGGGTTTTCTCTTCTTCAGCATATAATTTCAATGCTAAGCCTTTAATATTCAAAATAATTTGTGTTACGTCTTCTCGTACACCTGGAATGGTTGAGAATTCGTGTAAAACACCATCGATTTGAATATTCGTAATTGCAGCTCCTGGTAAAGAAGACAATAAAATACGACGTAGAGAGTTACCTAAAGTAGTTCCGTAACCGCGTTCTAATGGTTCAACGACGAACTTACCATAATCTCTATTTTCATCAATTTTTTCGATTCTTGGTTTTTCAAATTCAATCATTCTTATCTATACCCCTTTCAAAACGAAAAGTGTCTTGTTCAATGACGTTCCTAATTCAAACTCAGAATGAGTGGCGCTCATTAAACACGACGGCGTTTTGGAGGGCGGCATCCATTATGAGGAACTGGAGTCACGTCACGAATTGCAGTCACTTCTAAACCTGTTGCTTGTAATGAACGAATTGCTGCTTCACGTCCAGAACCAGGTCCTTTAACTGTTACGTCTACAGTTTTAAGTCCATGTTCCATTGCCACTTTAGTTGCGGCTTCTGCAGCCATTTGAGCGGCAAAAGGAGTTGATTTTTTGCTTCCTTTAAAGCCTAATGATCCTGCTGATGACCATGCTAATGCATTACCATGTGTATCAGTAATCATTACGATTGTATTGTTGAATGTAGAATGGATATGTGCTACACCTGATTCTATATTCTTTTTGACACGGCGTTTACGACTAACTTTTTTTGCTGCCATGAAGTTCTAACCTCCTTCACTTAGGAATTATTTTTTCTTGCCTGCTACTGTTTTAGTAGGGCCTTTACGAGTACGTGCATTATTTTTCGTGTTTTGTCCACGAGTTGGTAATCCACGACGGTGACGGATTCCACGGTATGAACCGATTTCCATCAAGCGTTTGATGTTTAAGTTCACTTCACGACGAAGATCCCCTTCAACTTTTAACTTATCAATTTCCGCACGAATCGCATCTGTTTGTTCGTTTGTTAAATCACGTACACGAACATCTTCAGATACGCCAACGTTTGCTAAAACTTTTTTAGCTGTAGTGTTACCAATACCATAAATGTAAGTAAGAGAAACTACTACACGTTTGTCACGAGGGATGTCTACTCCTGCAATACGAGCCATTATTCGTTACACCTCCTAATTATCCTTGACGTTGTTTATGTTTTGGATTTGCTGGGCAAATAACCATAACACGTCCTTTACGGCGAATTACTTTACAATGTTCACACATTGGTTTTACTGATGGTCTTACTTTCATGATAATACCTCCTGTGGTTTTACGGAGTACAATTATTTAAAGCGATAAGTAATACGGCCACGCGTTAAATCATACGGTGATAATTCAACTGTTACTTTGTCACCAGGTAAGATACGGATGTAGTGCATACGGATTTTACCTGAAACAGTAGCAAGAACTTGGTGTCCATTTTCTAGTTCGACTTTAAACATTGCATTCGGCAAAGTTTCGACGACTGTACCTTCGACTTCAATCATATCTTCTTTTGCCACGCACAGTACCTCCTTGTACTTGTTTCGCGTTTTCACACGATAAAACGGCGGAAACTCCAGCTCCCACCTAGAAATTCTCAACTAACTTCGTTATTCATTTTGATGTCACAAAACTGTAGAAGTCGGACTGATATATTCTACCATATTTAGTTATGTTTTGGCAAGAGAAACTGAATACAACAACAGGGTTAAACTGCGGGCAATTGGAAATTAGTTTTCGTCAATGATTTTTTTCACATCAGAAAAAACAGTATCGATTTCGCGATTGCCATCGATTGTATGCATCAAGCCTTGTTCTTTATAGAAAGCTAAGATTGGTGCGCTACTTTCAATGTTGACTGCCAAACGATTTTTAACCGTTTCGGGCTTATCATCTTCTCTTTGGTAGAATTCATGTCCGCCACAGCGATCACAAGTGCCTTCAACTTTTGGCGGGTTGAATAATTTATGATACGTTGCGCCACATGTGCGACAGATGAATCGTCCAGCTAAACGCTCGATTAATACATCTTCTTCTACATGGATGTCAATGACAGCATCAATTTTTTTGTTTAATTCTTTAAGCATTGTATCTAATGCTTTTGCTTGATCCAGTGTACGTGGGAAACCATCTAATAGGAATCCTTTGTCTGTGTCTGGTTCAGCAAGGCGTTCTTTAACAATTCCGTTTGTTACTTCGTCAGGAACCAGTTCACCTTTATCGATATAAGATTTCGCTTCTAGGCCCAAGGCAGTTTCATTTTTCATTGCTGCACGGAACATATCTCCAGTAGAAATATGTGGAATGCCATACGTATCAATGATTTTTTCTGCTTGGGTGCCTTTACCTGCTCCAGGTAATCCCATTAAAATGAGGTTCATATATTCTCCTCCTAATTTTAAAGACCGGCTTATGAAGCTAGCCATATGTGAGAATGGTGCTGAGGTAAAACCTCAACACTCGATTCTTACTTATTGATAAAGCCGACATATTGACGTTTCATCATTAATCCTTCTAATTGTTTCGTTGTTTCTAATGCAACCCCGATAACGATTAGTAAACTTGTTCCACCTAAACCGATTGATTGAGGTAAGTTCCAAACCATTTGCGCAATGATTGGAAGTAAAGCAACAAGTCCTAGGAAAATTGAGCCGACAACACTTAATCTCATTAACACGCCAGATACATATTCTTCTGTACCTTTACCTGGTCGCACGCTTGGAATGTAGCTTCCTTGTTTTTGTAAGTTTTCCGCTAATTTCTCAGGGTTTACTTGAACAAATGCATAGAAGAACGTAAACGCAACGATTAGGACAGTATAGATGATTGCCCCTGGAACTGTGTTATAACTGAAGATTTTTGTCATAATGTCATACCAATTTTCACCAGCGAATTTTGATGAGAAAGCTTGTAAAATGGCATTTGGTGTTGCAATTAACGAGCTGGCAAAGATAACTGGAATAACCCCAGCAGCATTTACTTTTAACGGTAAATAACTACTTGTTGGTGCACCAGAAACACGTTTTGTATATTGGATTGGAATCTTACGTTCTGCTTGTTGGAAGAACGTTACGACTGTAACAATCACCAAAATAGCAATAACTAAGATTGCAATGAAAATAACAGATTGCCAAATACGAGAAGACTCGATATTGACGAAGTAATCTTCATAGATTTCTTTGACTGCTCCTGGCAAACGAGAAATAATCCCGGCAAAGATAATCATTGAAACACCATTTCCGATTCCTTTTTCTGTAATTTGTTCACCCATCCAAGTCACAAACATCGTCCCAGCAGTTAAAATAACCGCAATCATCACAAAGGTACCTAAGGTTGGATTGTTGACAATCCCAGTTTGACTTAAGCTATTAAAACCAGCAGTGATCCCCATTGACTGAGCCACACCCAAGACAATCGTTAGATATCTTGTTGCTTGATTTAATTTCTTACGCCCAACTTCCCCTTGTTTTGACCATTCTACAAATCTAGGTACAATATCCATTTGCAATAGTTGAATAATAATAGAGGCTGTAATGTATGGCGAAACCCCCATCGAGAAGATAGAGAAGTTTTGCATGGCACTACCACTCACCATATTCAACATATTCAAAAAGGGTAAGCTACTTAAATCAGACAATCCCTTTGCATTCACCCCGGGCACAGTAATGTGCGCACCTAGGCGAAATACAAACAAGATTAAAACTGTAAATAAGATTTTTGATCTAATGTCTTTGACTTTAAAGGCGTTCTTTAATAGCTTGAACAATTAGATCACCTCGATTGAACCACCAGCAGCTTCGATAGCTTCTTGTGCTGATTTCGAGAATTTAGCTGCTTTCACAGTTAATTTTTTCGTTAACTCACCATCTGCAAGAACTTTGATTCCCGCTTTTTCGTTTTTAACGATTCCTGCTTCTTTTAGGACAACAGGAGTTACTTCTGTTCCATCTTCAAAACGGTTTAAAGTATCTAAGTTTACAACAGCGTAATCTTTACGATTAATGTTTGTAAACCCACGTTTTGGTAAACGACGGAATAATGGAGTTTGACCCCCTTCAAATCCTAAACGAACACCACCGCCTGAACGAGCTTTTTGCCCTTTTTGTCCACGGCCAGCTGTTTTACCATTACCAGATGAAGTACCACGTCCAACACGGTTACGTACTTGGCGTGAGCCCTCAGCAGGTTTTAATTCATGAAGTTTCATAGGTTTGGCACCTCCTTAAGCAATCTTCTATTACAAATCTATAAATCTTAAACTTCTTCTACGTCCACTAAATGTGAAATAGTGTTAACCATACCTTTGATTGCTTCATTGGCAGGTTTTGTAACAGTACTATTCACTTTACCTAAACCTAACGCTTTAACTGTAGCACGTTGGTTTTGAGGACGTCCGATAACACTGCGTTTTAAAGTAATTTTTAATTCAGCCATTATTTTTGTCCTCCTTAACCGATAATTTCTTCTACAGATTTACCGCGAAGTGCTGCCACTTCTTCGGCACGTTTTAATTGTTTTAGACCTTCAACAGTTGCGCGAACAACGTTAATAGGTGTGTTTGAACCTAGTGATTTAGATGTAATATCTGCTACACCAGCTAATTCCAATACGGCACGAACTGGTCCACCAGCAGCTACCCCAGAACCTTCTACTGCAGGTTTCATAAGGATACGGCCGCCACCGAATACGCCAATTACTTCGTGCGGGATAGTAGAACCAACCATAGGCACTTCAACTAAGTTTTTCTTCGCGTCTTCGATTGCTTTACGGATAGCTTCAGGTACTTCTTGTGCTTTACCAGTACCGAAACCAACGTGTCCGTTTTTGTCACCGACAACAACTAAAGCTGCGAAACGTAAACGACGTCCACCTTTAACAACTTTTGTTACACGGTTGATCGCTACAACGCGGTCTTCTAATTCCAAATGTTTTGGATCAATATAAACCATGAATGGTGTTCCTCCTTCTCCTAAAATTCTAGTCCATTTTCACGAGCAGCTTCAGCTAAAGCTTGCACGCGGCCATGGTAAAGGTATCCACCACGGTCGAAGACTACTTTTTTGATGCCTTTTTCAGCGGCACGTTCAGCAACTAGTTTACCAACAGCTGCAGCTGTTTCTGTTTTTGTTCCACCTGAAATTTCTTTATCCAAGGCAGAGGCACTTGCTAGCGTCACACCCGCTACGTCATCAATGACTTGCGCGTAGATGTTTTTGTTAGAACGGAAAATGTTCAAGCGTGGGCACTCAGCAGTACCAGAGATTTTGTTACGTACACGACGATGTCTCTTTTGACGTGTTTTGTTTTTATCTGGTTTTGTAATCACAATTTTCACCTCTTTGATTTAATGTTTACTACTAATATTTCAAGCAGTCAGCAGATTACGGAAAAGAGAAGCTGGCAGACAAGACAAAAGCATTTTATTGGAAAAATCCCATAAAATGACAGTTGCTTGTTGTTGACTTCTGTTTTCTACACAGCTGTTATTATTTACCAGTTTTACCTTCTTTACGGCGTACAAATTCACCAACATAGCGAATCCCTTTGCCTTTATAAGGTTCTGGAGGACGAACGCCACGGATGTTAGCAGCTAATTCACCAACAACTTCTTTGTTGATGCCTTTAACGATAACTTGTGTGTTCGCAGGTACTTCAAATGTTACGCCTTCTGGTGCTGTCATTTCGACAGGATGAGAATAACCAACGTTTAAAGTTAATTTGTTGCCTTGTACTTGGGCACGGTATCCGACCCCGATAAGTTCAAGTGCTTTTTGGAAACCTTCAGAAACACCAACAACCATGTTGTTGAAGTTTGCACGAGTTGTTCCGTGGATTGTTTTCATTTCTTTTGAATCGTTTGGACGAGTGAATGTCACTTCGTTTCCTTCGATGTTCATTTTGATATCAGAAGAAAATTCGCGTGTTAATTCACCTTTAGGTCCTTTAACTGTAATGTTGTTTCCGTCTTGCTTGATTTCAACACCAGCAGGAAGAACAACAACTTTATTACCAATACGGCTCACTTAGAGACACCTCCTTGTGTATTTTTTAGAATTACCATACGTAGGCGATTACTTCGCCGCCGATATTTTTCGCTCTAGCTTCTTTGTCAGTAATTACACCCTCTGATGTAGAGATGATTGCAATTCCTAGACCGTTTAATACTTTTGGTACTTCGTCAGCTTTTACGTATGCACGTAAACCTGGTTTAGAAATACGTTTTAAGTTTGTGATAACACGTTCTTCGTTTTTACCATATTTTAGGAAAACACGGATTACGCCTTGTTTGTCATCTTCGATGTATTCTACGTCGCGGATAAATCCTTCACGTTTCAGGATTTCTGCGATATCACGTTTGATTTTTGAAGCAGGTACTTCTAAAGTTTCATGTTTAACCATGTTCGCATTACGAATGCGAGTTAGAAAATCTGCAATTGGATCTGTCATGACCATTGAACTATTTACCTCCTTTATGCGAGTTTACTTGTTTACCAGCTAGCTTTCTTCACGCCGGGAATTTGACCTTTATAGGCAAGTTCGCGGAAGCAAATACGGCAAAGATGAAATTTACGATAAACTGAATGTGGACGTCCACAACGTTCACAACGAGTATAAGCTTGTGTTGAATGTTTAGCAGGACGTTTGTTTTTAGCAATCATTGATTTTTTAGCCACGTAGTTCGCCTCCTTATATTATTTTTGGAATGGCATACCTAATTGTGCCAACAATTCGCGAGACTCTTCGTCAGTGTTCGCTGTTGTAACAATTACGATGTCCATACCGCGTACTTTATCTACTAAATCATAATCAACTTCTGGGAAGATTAATTGTTCTTTAATACCTAAAGTATAGTTACCACGACCATCGAAAGCTTTTTTGCTGACACCGTGGAAGTCACGTACACGAGGTAAAGAAACTGTTACTAATTTATCTAAAAATTCGTACATTCTTTCGCCGCGTAGCGTTACTTTCGCACCGATTGGCATTCCTTCACGTAAACGGAATCCAGCGATAGATTTTTTAGCTTTTGTGATAAGTGGTTTTTGACCAGTGATTAATGCTAATTCTTCAACAGCTTTGTCTAAGTTTTTAGCATTTGATACTGCATCACCCACACCCATGTTGATAACGATTTTATCAACTTTAGGTGTTTGCATAACTGAGCTGTAATTAAATTTTTCCACCAATGATGGTGTTACTTCTTTAATATATTTTTCTTTCAGGCGGTTCATTCAGTAAGCCCTCCTTCCGCAATTTTTATTTATCTAAAACTTCACCTGTTTTTTTAGAAACGCGGACTTTTTTGCCGTCGACTTCTTTAAACGCAACTTTAGTAGCTTCTCCGTTTGAAGGATCAATCACCATTACATTAGAAACATGAATTGGCGCTTCCACTTCAAGGATTCCACCTTGTGGGGCTGCTTGGTTTGGTTTTTGGTGTTTTTTAACGACGTTGACACCTTCAACGATAACTTTATCTTGTTTAGGAAACGCTGCTAAGACAACGCCTTCTTTGTTTTTATCTTTACCAGTGATAACTTTTACTTTATCGCCTTTTTTAACAAACATTACTGTTTCGCACCTCCTTTAACGTGGGCTCGAGATTATAATACTTCTGGTGCTAGAGAAACGATCTTCATGAAGTTGTTTTCACGTAATTCACGTGCAACTGGTCCGAAGATACGTGTTCCGCGTGGGCTTTTATCGTCACGGATAATTACCGCAGCATTTTCATCAAATTTGATGTAAGAACCGTCAGCACGACGAGCGCCAGATTTTGTACGAACGATAACGGCTTTAACTACTTCACCTTTTTTAACAACCCCACCTGGCGTTGCTTGTTTGACAGTAGCAACAATAACGTCACCGATGTTAGCAGTTTTACGACCAGATCCGCCTAGGACTTTGATCGTTAAAATTTCACGTGCGCCAGAATTGTCAGCGACTCTTAAACGACTTTCTTGTTGGATCACGATGTGTATCCCCCTTTCAGATTTTGTGCTTCAATCTATTAGGAAATTCTCGTTTTATTAGATAATAACTGCTTCTTCGACTACCTCTAGTAAACGGAAACGTTTTGTAGCTGATAATGGACGAGTTTCCATGATTTTTACGATGTCTCCAACTTTCGCTGTGTTGTTTTCATCATGCGCTTTATATTTTTTAGAATATTTCATACGTTTGCCATAGATAGGGTGGTTTTTCTTTGTTTCAACGACAACTGTGATTGTTTTATCCATTTTGTCTGATACCACGCGACCTTGGTAAACTTTACGTTGATTTCTTTCTTCAGTCATACGCGTTTGGCCTCCTTCCACTATTAGTTAGCTTGTTCACGCAATACTGTTTTGATGCGTGCAATCGATTGACGTACTTCTTTAATACGTGCAGTGTTTTCTAATTGACCTGTTGCTAATTGGAATCTTAAGTTGAACAATTCTTCTTTTAATTGTTTTTCTTTATCTAGCATTTCGGCAGTGGTTAATTCTCTGATTTCTTTAACCTTCATTCGATTCACCACCCATTTCCTCACGTTTTACGATCTTAGTTTTTACCGGCAATTTGTGAGATGCAAGACGAAGAGCTTCACGAGCTACTTCTTCAGGAACGCCTGCGATTTCAAACATGATTTTACCACGTTTAACTGGTGATACCCAGCCTTCTGGTGCCCCTTTACCTTTACCCATACGTACGCCGATAGCTTTACTTGTGTAAGACTTGTGAGGGAAAATTTTAATCCATACTTTCCCGCCACGTTTCATGTAACGAGTCATTGCAATACGGGCTGCTTCGATTTGACGGTTAGTAATCCAGTGAGATTCAGTTGCTTGTAAACCCCATTCACCAAATGCTACTTCTTTTCCGCCTTTAGCTTCACCGCGCATTTTTCCGCGGAATTCACGACGGTGTTTTACACGTTTAGGTACTAACATGATTATTTCCCTCCTTTCTCAGTGTTTTTTTTCGTTGGAAGAATTTCTCCACGATAGATCCACACTTTAACTCCTAGTTTTCCGTAAGTAGTGTCCGCTTCTTCCCATGCGTAATCAATGTCCGCACGTAATGTATGAAGTGGTACAGTTCCTTCAGAGTATCCTTCTGAACGAGCGATATCCGCACCGTTTAGACGACCTGATACTTGAGTTTTGATTCCTTTAGCGCCAGCACGCATTGCGCGTTGGATGGCTTGTTTTTGAGCACGACGGAAAGCAACACGGTTTTCTAATTGACGTGCAATTCCTTCGCCTACTAATTTTGCATCTAAATCTGGTTTTTTGATTTCAACGATGTTGATGTGAACTCGTTTGCCAGTTAATTTGTTTAATTCTTTTCTTAGGTTTTCGACTTCAGATCCGCCTTTACCGATAACCATACCTGGTTTAGCTGTGTGAATTGAAATGTTAACACGGTTTGCAGCGCGTTCGATTTCAATTGTAGATACAGCAGCATCAGCAAGTTTTGTTGCGATAAATTTACGGATTCTTAAATCTTCGTGTAAGAATTCAGCATACTCTTTTTCAGCATACCATTTCGCATCCCAGTCGCGGATGATGCCTACACGCATTCCAATTGGATGTACTTTTTGACCCACTGATTGTCCCTCCTCTTAAATGTTTAAGCTCTGTTTTCATAAAGAAAACAGCCTATTTCATGAGACTTATTTCTCTGTTACAACTACTGTGATGTGACTAGTACGTTTGTTGATTGGTGAAGCTGAACCTTTTGCACGAGGACGGAAACGTTTCATTGTTGGTCCTTCGTTAACAAATGCTTCAGATACGACTAAGCTTTCAACGTCTAAGTCAAAGTTGTTTTCTGCGTTAGCAACTGCTGACATTAAAACTTTTTCAATGATTCCAGCAGACTTGTTCGGTGTGAATTTCAAGATTGAAATTGCATCCGCAACGCTTTTCCCTCTGATAAGATCGATTACTAAACGTGCTTTACGAGGTGAAGTGCGAACTGTTTTTGCAGTTGCTTTAGCTGATGTAATTTGTTCTGACATTTGCATATCCTCCCCTCAAAATTAGCGTTTAGTTTTTTTATCGTCAGCAACGTGGCCACGATAAGTTCTAGTTGGTGCAAATTCACCTAATTTATGTCCTACCATGTCTTCTTGAATGTAAACAGGGACATGTTTCCGTCCATCATATACAGCGATTGTGAAACCTACGAATGATGGAAAAATTGTAGAGCGGCGAGACCAAGTTTTAATTACTTTTTTCTTTTCGGCACCTTGTTGTGCTTCGACCTTTTTCATCAAATGATCATCGACGAAAGGTCCTTTTTTTAAACTACGACCCATGGTGAACCTCCTCTCAAAATGTACGACACATGGTCAAAAAAATTATTTAGTACGACGACGAACGATAAGTTTGTCTGATTTAGCTTTTTTATTACGTGTTTTGTATCCAATTGCTGGTTGACCCCATGGAGATACTGGCGCTTTACGTCCAATTGGTGTTTTACCTTCACCACCACCGTGTGGGTGATCGTTAGGGTTCATTACGCTACCACGAACAGTTGGGCGTTTACGCATCCAACGAGAGCGGCCAGCTTTACCAATGTTGATTAATTCGTGTTGTTCGTTACCAACTGAACCGATTGTTGCACGGCAAGTTGCTAAGATCATACGAACTTCGCCAGAGTTTAAGCGGATTAATACGTATTTGCCTTCTTTACCAAGTACTTGCGCGCTTGTTCCAGCTGAACGGATTAATTGTCCACCTTTACCAGGTTTCATTTCAATGTTGTGGATAACTGTACCAACTGGAATGTTTTCCAATGGTAATGCGTTACCTACTTTAATATCTGCTTCTGGACCAGATACTAGGCGCATGCCTACTTCTAATCCTTTTGGTGCTAAGATGTATGCCTTAACCCCGTCTTCGTAATGAACTAACGCGATGTTAGCAGAACGGTTTGGATCGTACTCGATCGTTTTAACAACCGCTGCGACGTTATCTTTATTACGTTTGAAGTCAATCACACGGTATTGACGTTTGTGACCGCCACCTTGGTGACGAACCGTAATGCGACCGTTGTTGTTACGACCGGCATTGTTTTTTAATGGCTGTAACAATGATTTTTCTGGTGTTGAAGTTGTGATTTCAGCGAAATCAGAACTTGTCATGTTACGACGGCCATTTGTGGTAGGTTTGTACTTTTTAATCGCCACGTCTTATTTCCCTCCTACGTTGATATTGTTCAGGACTGCTTATTCAGCAGCTTCGAATAATTGAATTTCTTTTGAATCTTCAGTTAATGTAACGATCGCTTTGCGACGTTTTTTTGTATAACCTGCATATTTACCCATGCGTTTGAATTTTGGACGCACGTTTAAGATGTTTACGTTTGCTACTTTAACATCGAATGCTGATTCAACAGCTTGTTTTACTAAAGTTTTGTTTGCGCGAGTGTCCACTTCGAAAGTATATTTCTTTTCGTCCATAGCTAACATGGATTTTTCAGTGATCACTGGGCGTTTGATTACGTCTAGTAATTCCATTATGCAAGCACCTCCTCAATTTGAGTAAGAGCTGTTTGTGTTGCCAAGACTTTGTTAGCTGACACAACATCTAACACACTAACGTTATCAGAAGTTACTACAGAAACGTTTGGTAAGTTACGAGCTGATAAAGCTGCAAAGTCGTTACCATTTTCTAAAACAACTAATACTTTAGTATCGATAGACAAGTTAGCAAGAACTTGTTTGAATTCTTTTGTTTTTGGTGCATCGAAGCTTAAACCTTCTACTGCTACCAAGTTATTTTCAGCAACTTTGTCTGATAATACAGATTTCATTGCTAAGCGACGAACTTTTTTAGGAAGTTTGTAGCTGTATGAACGCGGTGTTGGTCCAAAGACTACGCCACCTCCACGCCATTGTGGTGAACGGATTGAACCTTGACGAGCACGACCAGTTCCTTTTTGACGCCATGGTTTGCGGCCACCGCCACGAACAGCGCTACGGTTTTTAACTGCGTGTGTTCCTTGTCTTAATGAAGCACGTTGCATGATGATTGCATCATAGACAACACTTTCATTAGGTTCGATTCCGAAGATTTCTTCATTTAAAGTGATTTCACCGTTTTGAGTTCCATCTTGTTTGAATAATGCTACATTCGGCATTCCTTAGTTCCTCCTTTCCCTACACTTATTTAGCTTTCACAGCTGATTTGATTGTGATTAAAGATTTTTTCGCTCCAGGAATGTTTCCTTTGATTAAGATAACATTTCTTTCTACGTCCACTTTAACAACTTCAAGGTTTTGAATTGTTACGCGGTCGCCACCCATACGGCCGGCTAGTCGTTTATTTTTAAATACACGGTTAGGCGCTACTGGACCCATTGACCCAGGACGACGGTGATAACGAGAACCATGAGACATAGGTCCGCGGCTTTGGCCGTGACGTTTGATTGCCCCTTGGAATCCTTTACCTTTCGTAGTACCTGTAACATCAACAACGTCTCCTGCTTGGAAAACATCTACTTTGATTTCTTTACCTACTTCATATTCTCCTAGCTCAACATTCTTGAATTCTTTAATGAAGCGCTTAGGAGCCGTGTTTGCTTTTGCAACATGACCTTTCGCAGGTTTGTTTGATAAAACTTCACGTTTGTCTTGGTAACCAACTTGGATAGCTTCGTATCCGTCAGTTTCAACAGTTTTTACTTGTAAAACTACGTTTGGCGTAGCTTCAACTACTGTTACTGGAATTAATTCACCAGACTCAGTAAAGATTTGTGTCATTCCCACTTTTTTCCCTAAGATTCCTTTGGTCATGAGTACACCTCCATCTTAATTTTATAGTTTGATTTCAATATTAACACCAGACGGTAAGTCAAGCTTCATTAGAGCGTCAACTGTTTTTGGTGTTGGGTTCACAATGTCAATTAGACGTTTGTGAGTACGCATTTCGAATTGTTCGCGAGAATCTTTGTATTTATGAGTCGCACGAATAACTGTGTAAAGTGAGCGTTCTGTTGGTAATGGAATCGGACCTGATACGTCAGCTCCAGTTCTTTTTGCTGTTTCCACAATTTTATCCGCTGATTGATCTAAAATACGGTGTTCATACGCTTTTAAACGGATACGAATTTTTTGTTTTGCCATCTTGTTCCCTCCTTCGCCTATTTTAAAAGTAGACATAGCTCCACGAAAATTTATCCGGCATGCTCGTTCATGGCAAAGCGTCCGAGCGTGTCGCAACCTCTCGCTTCACAGCCGGCAAATCAAATCGTTGATCTACCAATGCTTTTTACACTCCTGTAAACAGCACCTTTTTGATTATACTATGAAAGGATAGTGTTAGCAAGGATTTTCTGCGTTTTTTTGAAAGAATTTTTTCTTGTTTTGAAAAGCATTTGTTTTGTTTTTCAATTCTTTTCATTCTATTTTTATAAAAAAAGAATTTGAGATTCCTTTTTTACCAGAATCTCAAATTCTTTCTTTTTTATTCTATTAACCAATCCGGCGCATTGGAATATCATTGTTATCTGGATGAACCAATAAATATTGAATAACATCAATATTGCTTGCTTGGAATGAGGCTGCACATGCTTGCAAATATAAGTCCCACATTCGATAGAAGCGCTCGCCTTTTTCGTCAACAATTTCTGCTTCTATATTATGGAAGTTTTTTGTCCAATGTTCCAACGTCAATTGATAATCTCTGCGCAAACTTTCCAAGTCAATCACTTGCAAGTCATTTTCTGTCATATGACCGACTAGCTCAGTGACACCAGGAATATAGCCACCAGGGAAAATATAACGATTAATCCAAGCATTTTTAGCCCCACCTTGTTGGCGACTGATCCCATGAATCAACGCCGTACCTTTAGGCGCTAAATTTCGTTGAACGACGTCAAAATATTCATGTAGATTTTCTGCACCGACATGTTCAAACATCCCGACACTCGTAATATGGTCAAAAGACTCTCCTTTTAAATCACGATAATCCATCAATTTGACAGTCATTCGATCTTGTAGGCCTTCTTTTTCTATAATATGGCGAATATGATGAAATTGCTCTTCACTTAATGTAATCCCAGTTGCTTTGGCTCCGTATTCTTTCACCGCAGTTAAAATTAACGTGCCCCAGCCGCAGCCAATATCCAGTAAAGTGTCGCCCTCTTTGATAAACAATTTATCTAAAATATGATGCACTTTATTCACTTGCGCTTGTTCTAATGTATCTTCAGGCGTTTTAAAATAGGCGCACGAATACGTCATTGTTTGGTCAAGCCATTTTTTGTAAAAATCATTTCCTAGATCGTAATGGCTGTGAATATCTTCTTGTGAACGTTTTTTTGAATGACTTTCTTTAGGAAGCCATTTAATAAATTTAGCATTGTGTAAAAAGCTATCCTTTTGGTTATACACATCATAAATCAGCGCTTGGATATCGCCTTCGATTTCAATTTTGCGATCCATGTAGGCTTCCCCTAAAGTTAACGAAGCGTTATTCAGTAAATCCTTCACAGGAATTTTTTCATTGAATACAATTTTAAAAACCGGATCCCCCGACCCTTGCCCATACTCTTTGACGGTACCATCCCAGTATGTGACTTGTGTCTTTTTTGAAAAAGACCATTTAAACAGTTGACTGTACGTTTCTTTTTCTAACATTGCATTCCCTCCATTAAATACCATTTGAAGCCAAAACAAAAAGAAGTCGCTTTCCGGCAGTTCGTCAAAACAAACACCACAGTCCGTTCTAAACTGAAGCACAGAAAAGTTAACACCCCTTCTATGTTCCGCTTCTTTTTTGCAATTACAGTTCTATTCTACTCCTCTTTTAAAAATTTGAACATTCTTTTAACGTAATACCTACTATTGTTATTCTTTATCACAAAAAAACTAGAGCCAGTCCTTGACAGACTCCTCTAGTTCTAAACATTATGCTTTCTTACGCATCCGTTGTTCCGCATGGGTGTATGCACCATGCCACACGTGCCCCACATAAGGATTAACTTGAATACCGTGTTTAATCGCCGCTGCTACAAATTTTTTTGCTAAAGTTACTGCTTCTAACACCGAATAACCTTTCGCCAAGCCGGCTGTGATTGCCGCTGAAAAAGTACAACCTGCACCATGATTATAATCAGTAGGATATAATTCATTTTCCAAAAGATGCGCGGTGTGACCATCGTAAAACAAGTCCAGTGCTTTTTCACCAGCTAAGCGATGTCCCCCTTTAACCACGACATGTTTGGCTCCCATTTGTACAATTCGTTTTGCCGCTTCTTCCATCTCCGCCACGGAAGAAATTTCGCCTAAACCAGATAAGATGCCCGCTTCAATTAAATTAGGCGTGGCAACTAATGCTAATGGCAGTAAATCGTTTTTTAGGCCTTCCACACTTTTGGGTTGCAGAATTTGTGCCGTTCCCTTACAAGCAATGACTGGGTCAATCACGACTTTTTGAATTTTCTCTTGTTTAATGTATTTGCTAGCCATTTTAATGTTTTGTTCATTGCCCATCATCCCTGTTTTCAAGGCCGCTACTGGACCGCCTGCAAAAACCGAAATCAATTGTTTTTCTAAGAGCGTTTCTGGCAATTCAGTCACTTCATGCGACCAGCCTGTCGTAGGATCCATCGTCACAATCGAGGTTAAACTTGAAAATCCAAAAACTCCATACTCTTCAAATGTTTTTAAATCTGCTTGAATCCCTGCCCCTCCAGTTGAATCGGAGCCTGCAATCGTCAATACTTTTTCCATCGAATCACCTAACCTTTTTCTCCAAGTATACGGAAGAAACAAGTCTGCTAAAACAGCCAATTGGCTTATTTTTTAGCCAGCCAATTTCTAAACAAAAAAAGACCAGAGAATAAATTCTCTGGTCTTACGTCCGAATACCCCAGTTTTTTACGCTGGTTAAAGCTATAGTTAAAAAGTTAATTATTTAACGATTTCAGTAACAACGCCTGAACCTACAGTACGTCCGCCTTCACGAATAGAGAAACGAGTTCCGTCTTCGATAGCGATTGGGTGAATTAATTCAACGTCCATAGCAACGTTATCACCAGGCATTACCATTTCAGTACCTTCTGGCAATTCTACAACACCAGTAACGTCTGTTGTACGGAAGTAGAATTGAGGACGGTAGTTAGTGAAGAATGGAGTATGACGTCCGCCTTCTTCTTTTGATAATACGTATACTTCAGCTTTGAATTTTGTGTGTGGAGTGATTGTAGCTGGTTTAGCTAATACTTGTCCACGTTCGATATCTTCACGTGCAACACCACGTAATAAAGCACCGATGTTGTCGCCTGCTTCAGCGTAGTCTAATAATTTACGGAACATTTCAACACCTGTAACAGTTGTTTTAGATGTTTCGTCTTTAATACCAACGATTTCAACTTCGTCACCAACGCGAACTTCACCACGTTCAACACGGCCTGTAGCAACAGTACCACGTCCAGTGATTGAGAATACGTCTTCGACTGGCATCATGAATGGTTTGTCAGTATCACGTTCTGGAGTTGGGATATATTCGTCAACTGCAGCCATTAATTCTAAGATTTTTTCTTCATAAGACTCGTCGCCTTCTAAAGCTTTCAAAGCAGAACCTGCGATAACTGGAACATCATCGCCTGGGAAATCGTATTCTGATAATAAGTCACGAACTTCCATTTCTACTAATTCTAATAATTCTTCGTCATCAACCATATCCATTTTGTTTAAGAATACAACGATGTATGGTACACCAACGTTACGTGATAATAAGATATGTTCACGTGTTTGAGGCATAGGACCATCAGCAGCAGAAACTACTAAGATAGCTCCGTCCATTTGAGCAGCACCAGTGATCATGTTTTTAACGTAGTCCGCGTGTCCTGGGCAGTCAACGTGTGCATAGTGACGAGTTTCAGTTTCATATTCGATATGAGAAGTGTTGATTGTGATTCCACGTTCTTTTTCTTCTGGAGCGTTATCGATAGAATCGTAGCTTTGTGCTTCCCCGCCACCGTGTTTTGATAATACAGTAGCAATTGCAGCTGTTAATGTAGTTTTACCATGGTCAACGTGTCCGATAGTACCAATGTTAACATGGGATTTAGAACGGTCAAATTTTTCTTTTGCCATTTTGAATGTTCCTCCTAAAAATATAAATTTTATTGTTTGTTTTATATGTGATAGACGTTACTAAAAATCGTCTGATCATCATAAGCTATTTTACACGAAATCTTGAAAAAAGGATAGTTCTAAAAACAAACCTTTTATTCTCAAGGAAAATTATGCGTTGCCGCCGTTTTTCTTGATGATTTCTTCTTGAACAGACTTAGGTACGTCTTCATAGTGGTCAAATACCATCATAAATGTACCGCGTCCTTGTGTTGCTGAACGTAATGTTGTAGCATAACCAAACATTTCAGCTAAAGGTACCATCGCATTAACGATTTGAGAGTTACCGTGTGCTTCCATACCTTCAACACGTCCACGACGACTTGTTACGTGTCCCATGATATCACCTAAGTAATCTTCAGGAACAGTAATTGTAACTTTCATCATTGGTTCTAAAATAACTGGGTTTGCATTTTTAGCCGCAGCTTTCAATGCCATAGAAGCAGCTACACGGAAGGCCGTTTCATTTGAATCGACATCGTGGTATGAACCATCGTAAAGTTTTGCTTTGATATCAACTAATGGATAACCAGCAAGAACACCGTTGTTCATAGAGTCTTCTAACCCTTTTTCAACTGCTGGGATGTATTCACGAGGAACCACACCACCGACAATTGCGTTTTCAAACTCGAAGCCTTTACCTTCTTCATTTGGTGTAAATTCAACCCATACGTGACCGTATTGTCCTTTACCACCAGACTGACGAACGAATTTACCTTCTGCTTTAGTCGCAGCACGGAATGTTTCGCGGTAAGATACTTGAGGAGCACCTACGTTAGCTTCAACTTTGAATTCACGTTTCATACGGTCTACTAAAACGTCTAAGTGCAATTCACCCATACCAGAGATAACTGTTTCACCAGTTTCAACGTTTGTTTCAACGCGGAATGATGGATCTTCTTCAGCAAGTTTTTGTAGAGCCACGCCCATTTTATCTTGGTCAGCTTTTGATTTAGGTTCAACAGCGACTTGGATAACTGGATCAGGGAATTCAATAGATTCAAGAATAACTGGTGCATCTAATGCACATAATGTATCACCAGTTGTTGTGTCTTTCAGACCAACAGCAGCAGCGATATCACCAGAGTACACTTTGTCAATTTCTTGACGAGTGTTGGCGTGCATTTGTAGGATACGACCGATACGTTCTTTTTTGCCTTTTGAAGCGTTCAATACGTATGAACCACTTTCAAGGACACCAGAATAAACACGGAAGAAAGTTAAACGACCTACGAATGGGTCAGTCATAACTTTAAATGCTAATGAAGCGAAAGGTGCTTCGTCATCAGCTGGACGAGTTGTTTCTTCGTCTGTTTTAGTATCGATCCCTTTGATAGCATCGATATCTAATGGAGATGGTAAGTAATCAAGAACAGCGTCCAACATTAATTGAACCCCTTTATTCTTGAATGCTGAACCAGCTAATACAGGGAAGAACTCAACGTTGATTGTTGCTTGACGGATACCAGCGACTAATTCTTCTTCAGTGATTTCTTCACCTTCAAGATATTTCATCATTAAGTCTTCGTCAGTTTCAGCAACAGCTTCAACTAATTTTTCGCGCCATTCTTGCGCTTTTTCTAAATAATCTTCAGGAATATCAGTTTCTTGAATATCTGTTCCCAAATCATTTGTGTAGATTTCAGCTTTCATTTTAATCAAGTCAATGATTCCAGTGAAGTCTTCTTCAGCTCCGATTGGAATTTGAATTGGATGAGCGTTTGCTTGTAAACGATCATGTAATGATTCTACTGAATAGAAGAAGTCCGCACCGATTTTATCCATTTTGTTACAGAATACAATACGAGGAACTTTATATTCAGTCGCTTGACGCCAAACAGTTTCTGTTTGAGGTTCTACACCTGATTGAGAGTCAAGAACTGTTACCGCACCATCTAATACGCGTAGAGAACGTTGTACTTCAATTGTGAAGTCCACGTGTCCTGGAGTATCGATGATATTTACACGGTAGCCTTTCCACTGTGCAGTTGTCGCAGCGGATGTAATCGTGATACCACGTTCTTGTTCTTGTTCCATCCAGTCCATTTGTGAAGCACCTTCATGGGTTTCACCGATTTTATGGATTTTACCAGTGTAGTACAAGATACGCTCAGTTGTTGTTGTTTTACCAGCATCAACGTGGGCCATGATACCAATGTTACGAGTTTTTTCAAGTGAAAATTCTCTTGCCATTTTGTATGTTTACTCCTCTCTTTATTTAAATCGATTGTAAATTGACTTTCTGCTGCCACTTTACGCGACAGACAGAGAGGATCTTACCAACGATAATGAGCAAATGCGCGGTTTGCGTCTGCCATTTTGTGTGTGTCTTCGCGTTTTTTAACAGAAGCGCCAGTGTTGTTAGCAGCATCCATGATTTCTTTCGCTAGACGTTCTTCCATTGTGTGTTCACCACGTAGACGTGCGTAGTTAACTACCCAACGTAAACCTAAAGTTGTACGACGTTCTGGACGAACTTCAACTGGTACTTGGTAGTTAGAACCCCCAACACGACGTGCTTTAACTTCAAGAACAGGCATAACGTTTTTCATTGCTTGTTCAAAAACTTCCAATGGATCGTTACCTGTAGATTCTTTGATGATATCAAATGAATTATAGATAATGTTAGCAGCAATCCCGCGTTTACCGTCAACCATTACACGGTTGATTAAGCGAGTTACTAATTTTGAGTTATAAATTGGATCTGGTAAAACATCACGTTTTGCAACAGGACCTTTACGAGGCATCCGTAACTCCTCCTTCCGAAATATGATTTTTCAAGTTGTTATTGTCTTATTATAATTAAGCTTTAGGACGTTTTGTACCGTATTTAGAGCGGCTTTGTTTACGGTCGTTAACACCGGCAGTATCAAGCGCACCACGAACGATATGGTAACGTACCCCTGGTAAGTCTTTTACACGTCCACCACGTAATAATACCACGCTGTGTTCTTGTAAGTTGTGACCGATACCTGGGATATAAGCTGTAACTTCGATTAAGTTTGACAAACGAACACGGGCATATTTACGTAAAGCTGAGTTCGGTTTTTTAGGTGTCATCGTACCCACACGTGTACAAACTCCACGTTTTTGCGGAGAGTTAACGTTTGTTTGAGTTTTCTTAAAACTGTTATATCCTTTGTTTAAGGCTGGTGAATCAGATTTTTCTACTTTAGATTTACGAGGTTTACGTACTAATTGGTTAATTGTAGGCATTCCTTGTTCTCCTCCTTCCTTACTTCGCTTCTAGTTCCACACATCCAGGTGGTTCTTTTTTCGCGATAAAAAATAATGCAATCTCTGCACTCTTTATCAAATATGCTTTGATAGACAGTCAGCACGTCCCTATAAGGAACCTGTAGATAAAGCACCTTTGTTAGGATACCACGATAAGTATCAGCTGTCAACCCTCTTCTTTCGCCTTTCGTAAAAAAGCTTTTCCTTCTATTTAAATGCACTTTTTCTTTAAAAATTTTTATGACTTTTTCAAAAACTTTCTATCTTTTTTAGTTAAATAACGGTACAATATCTTTGACTATTGAAGGGGGCGGAAAACAGCGATGAATCTGAAACAAATGGTAGGAATCGAAGCTGCAAAATATGTAGAAGACGGCATGATTGTCGGTTTGGGTACTGGCTCAACAGCAAAATTTATGGTAGACGAAATTGGTCGTCGCGTAAAAGAAGAAGGATTGTCAATCGTAGGGGTTACTACTTCAAAAGAAACAGAGAAACAAGCCTTGGCCTTGGGCATTCCTTTAAAGGGTATTGATGAGGTTCCGTATGTGGATCTTACGATTGATGGCGCCGATGAAATCAGCGCTGATTTTCAAGGAATCAAAGGCGGTGGCGCTGCCTTACTTTTTGAAAAAATTGTGGCCACTTATTCAAAGAAATGTATTTGGATTGTGGATAAATCAAAAATGGTGGACGATTTAGGGGCTTTCCCACTTCCTGTTGAGGTTGTCCCTTATGGCAGCTGCCAACTAGTGCATTTATTTGAAGAAAAAGGCTATCACCCAACACTTCGTCTAAACGCTGCTGGCGAAACATTAATAACAGATGGAGGCCACCATATCATCGATTTGCATTTAGAAAAAATTACAGATCCAGAAGCTTTAGGTTCTTATTTGGACAACTTGGTTGGCGTCGTTGAACACGGCTTATTTTTAAATATGGTTTCTATGGTAATCGTCGGTTATGAAGATGGACCGAAAACCTTACATGTTCCCGCACGTTAAGAATGTGTGAAAAAAGATTATTTATATAGGAAGGATAATATATGAAACGAATTGGTTACGCACGCACAACTATTATTGAAGACGATTTAAAAAATCAACTAACCACTCTCCAATCGTTTGGTTGTGATGATATTTTCCAAGAGACATTTGATCCTCAAGCGGAGATCAGTGTCTTAGACGAAGTCGAAAAACTTCTTTCTGCTGGGGATACACTTATTGTTTGTAAATTGCACCATTTAGGTAAAACAACCCGCCAATTAACAGACTTTATGAAAATGTTAAAGGAAAAACAAGTTGATTTTGTCAGCATTTCAGAAGGAATTGATACTCACCTTCCAACAGGTGAAGCCTATTTCCAATTAATGGAGAGCTTATCTGCGATGGAATGTGCACTAATTAAAGAACGAACACTCGTCGGGCTCCACAAAGCTCGTGAAAACGGAAAAGTAGGTGGACGTCCAAAAATTGATGGACGTACCGTCCGCAAAATCCGTGCATTATATTATGAAAACAAAGAAACAATCCAATTTATTTCTAATAAATGCGGCGTTTCGGTGGGCACTTGTTATAAGTACATCAATTTACCTGAGACAGATGTCGAGCGGCTGTATTCCTAAGAATAAAAAAGAAGTCCTTCAGATGGGGCTTCTTTTTTGATTCGATTTCACTCTAATTTTTCAGCAACTTTCACGTTTTTTTACTATTTTCCATTGGAAATCTTGCGCAAAACGGTGTACAATAAACGTGGAAATCTTATTTTCAGAAAACTAAACTCAAAGGAGAGCTTATACATGCCAAAATTAGTTTTTTCTCGTCATGGACTTAGCGAATGGAATGCCTTAAACCAATTTACTGGATGGGCTGACGTAGATTTAGCACCTGAAGGTGTTGAAGAAGCAAAAGAAGGTGGCCGTAAAATTAAAGAAGCAGGCATCGAATTCGACGTTGCTTATACTTCTGTTTTAACTCGTGCCATCAAAACTTGTAACTATTTACTAGAATACTCAGATCAATTATGGGTACCTCAAATCAAATCTTGGCGCTTAAACGAACGTCACTATGGTAAATTACAAGGACTAAACAAAAAAGAAACTGCTGAAAAATACGGAGACGAACAAGTCCACATCTGGCGTCGTTCTTACGATACTCTTCCTCCATTAATGGAAGCAACAGATGAAGGTTCTGCAGCAAACGACCGTCGTTATGCAATGTTAGACCAACGCGATATTCCTGGTGGCGAAAACTTGAAAGTTACTTTGGAACGTGCATTACCATTCTGGCAAGATGAAATTGCGCCAGCTTTAAAAGACAACAAAACTGTCTTAGTAGCGGCTCATGGTAATTCATTACGTGCTTTAGCTAAACACATCGAAGGCATTTCTGATGAAGATATTATGGATCTTGAAATCCCAACAGGTAAACCATTAGTTTATGAATTAAACGATGATTTAACTGTGAAAGAAAAATACTACTTATAAGAACTTGTTTCTTATTAACAAAAGCGGTTTGCCAAGGCAAACCGCTTTTTTATGGATTAAATAAATTGACTTTCGGTTAAACAATCTTTATAAATCGCTACTATGTCCGCTGCATCCAATGGTACATAAGCCTTTTCGGCAATTGCACTATGGGCCACAGCTTGTTGTGCCATTTCTTCAAATTTATCTGCTTCGATGCCAACTTCTGGTAATGTCATTGGAATGCCACAAGCTACAAAGTAATCATACAATGCTTGAATACCTTTTTTCGCTGCTACTTCCTCTTCTTGTTCGACTATTCCCCACACATTTCGAGCAAACTGTGCAAACTTGCCTACGGTTTGTTCAGACAAAACGTAATTCATCCAACGAGGCGTTAAAATTGCTAAGCCAATCCCATGCGTAATGTCATAAAACGCACTTAATTCATGTTCCATTGGGTGACAAGACCAAACACCTTGTTTGCCGCGCCCTGTTAAACCATTTAAGGCTAAACTACTTGCCCACATTAAATTAGCACGTGCATCATAATCTTCTGGATTTTCTAAAGCAATAGGACAATTTTTGATAACCGTTCGCATTAAGCCTTCTGACACAAAATCTTGGACATCCGTGCCTGTCGAAATACTAAAATAGTTTTCAATCAAATGACTGAAAATATCCGCTGAGCCAGCTGCTGTTTGATTTTGAGGAACCGTAAAAGTATTCGTTGGATCCAAGAACGAAACTTTTGGAATCATATTTGGACCACCAAAGCCTAATTTTTGATTGGTTTCTAAGTTAGAAATGACAGCACCTGCGTTCATTTCACTACCTGTCGCTGCTAAAGTCAAGATGGTCACGATTGGTAAAGCAGGACCAGTATACCCTTTTCTGGCTGCAATAACTGTCCAGATATCTTCTTCCGAATAAAAGCCCGCAGCAATTGCTTTGGAACAATCAATGGTTGAACCACCGCCAACTGCTAAAATAACATCGACTTGGTTTTCTTTACACAACTCAATTCCTTTTCTAACGGTTTCAATGCGCGGGTTTGGTTCGACATCGCTCAACTCAATCAGTGTATGCCCGTTTTTTTGGGCCAAATCAGTAATTTGTTGGTACAAGCCATTACGTTTGATACTACCGCCACCATAAACAAGTAAGACATTTTTGCCAAATTGATCTAACACAGCAGGTAATTCGTCTAAACGATCTTTCCCAAAACGGATGTCTGTTGGTACATAAAAATTAAAGTTTTCCATTCTTTCATCCTCCATTCAATGCTCTTACGCATTTATCATACTATTTTTTCAAAAATCCGCCAATAAAAAAGCCGAGCAAATGACAGTTGCTTTCACAACGATCGCTTGACCCAGCTTTTGATTCTTTTTTATAACGAATCGCTTGTTTTGATTAACAAATAAAGAAAATAAGGCGCACCGATGATCGCAACAATAATCCCTGCAGGCATTTCTCCATTGCCAGGCAATAGCCGACCAATCGTATCACTAAACAATAAAAGTAAACTCCCAAACAACGCCGCCAATGGCAATACCTGTTTTTGTTGCGTAAAACCACATTTGCGAGCAATATGTGGCGCAAGTAAACCTAAAAAATTAATTCCCCCTGTAACGGAAATCGCTGAAGCCGCCAACATCACCGCTAACAGCAACGAAACGATTCGTTCTTTTTTCACAGCAATACCTACAGAAATAGCTGTTTCGTCCCCCAATTGTAAAATATCCAACAGACGATGACGCTTCATCGCAAAAAAGAACCCGAGGACTAGCCAAGGCAACAAAGCGCCCACAAAGAACCAATTACTGCCCCAGATACTGCCTGCTTGCCACATTGTAACAAAACGGTACTTTTCAGTGTCAATTTTTGATGTAATTAATAAGGTGAGTGCTGAAATACCCGTACTCAAAATGACACCCGCTAAGACCATTCGAACTGGCGTCAATCCTAAACGATGATGATACGCGATTACCAAAATCCCAACAGCCGCTAGCAAGCCGCCAACTAAGGCCACGAGCGGAAGTGCAAACGTCGTGATACTTGTCGTTTCAATAAAACTAATAAACAAAATCACTGCCAAACCCGCACCCGCATTAATACCTAAAATCCCAGTATCTGCCAACGGATTCCGAGTAATCCCTTGAAGAATAGCACCGCTTAAGCCTAAAGCTGCGCCCGCTAGGACCGCAAGTACAATCCGTGGTAACCGAAAATCCCAAACTAACAGTTGTTTGGCCTGACTTCCCTGTCCCAAAATAAGGGCTTTTAAATCCATGAAGGAAACAGATAATTCCCCTTGCGTTAAACTGATACAAGCAGTTAGGATAATCCCAACTATTAAGATAGCCACCCAACGGGACACTTTTTTCTGTGTCATCCTAGTTGCCCTCCTTTACGAAATAAATAAAGAAAGAATGGGATGCCAATTAAGGCCGTGATAATCCCAAATGGTGTTTCAAAAGGCGGATTCACCATTCGAGCGATTAAATCTGCCACCAAAACGAGGAGCGCACCGCCTAACGCCGAGAACGGAATCAAGCGACGGTAATTTTCTCCAGAAACTGTTCGCATCACATGAGGCACCACCAAACCAACAAAACTGACCGAGCCAACCAGCGCCACAGACAATCCTGATAAAAGCAAAATCGTTATACTGGCGAACAACCGAATACGCTGCGGATTTCGCCCCAAACCAATTGTTGCATCATCGCCAAACCGTAAAATAGTCACCGACGGACTGATCAGAATTGCTAATGCAAATGCGCCCAGAAAGATCGGGACGACTATTTTTAATTGTGCCCAAGAAATAACGCTGACACCGCCAAGAAACCAAAACGTTAACTCTTGACTCAAATTGAACTGAATGGCTAAGAATTGACTAAATGATAAAAAAAGGGCACTAATACCAGCTCCCACCAAGGTCAGACGCATTGGGCTTGCTCCTCGAATTGAATGATTAGAAAGATAATAAATCAGTGCCACACTCACGCCGGCACCAAGAAAAGAAACAACTAAAAGCCACCAATAACTTGCCTGAGGGAGGAAAGCAAAAACAAGCGCTAAGCCCAAGCCAGCCCCAGCATTGATACCCAGCAAGCCAGAATCTGCCAATGGGTTTTGCGTAATCCCTTGCGCTAACGCCCCACTCACCGCTAAACTTGCTCCCACAAAAGTGGCCCCTAAAATCCGCGGCAACCGAACCGTTTGGATGACTTGATGCGCTTGATTGGTCGCATCGAAGTGCGTAAATGATTCAATAATCGTTTGAATCGAAACCGACGTCGCACCAAACATCAGCGACAGAAGCATTGTCCCCAGTAGCAAAAAAAGACAGACAAGTAACACTTGCCATTGGTGTCTATAAAATCCGCTTATGCCTTTCATCCATCCAGCTCCATTTCCATCAACTCATAAGAAAGCACTAGTGGCCGCTGTGTCTGACTATGATAACTAATTTCTGCTTGAATAGCGAAAACATCCGCTAAGCCAGTAACAGTAATCACTTCTTGCGGTGTTCCCTCATTGATAATCTTTCCCTCTTTCATCGCAATCACGCGATCAGAAAAACGAGAAGCTAAATTAATATCATGAATCGTCATCACGATAGTTTTCTGATGTTCTTGATTAATTCGTTTTAACACATTTAAAATTTCTAGCTGATGCGCTGGATCCAAATAGGTGGTCGGTTCATCTAAAATTAAAATATCTGTATCCTGCACTAGCGCCATAGCAATCCAAACCCGTTGACGTTGTCCACCTGATAAAATTGCCACAGACTCTCTAGCTAACTCAGTTAAGCCTGTTAATTCTAATGCCCATTGTATGTACTCTTGATCTTCTTTGGTGACACTTTTCCAGCCCGATTGATAAGGATATCGCCCGAAAGAGACGAGGTCAAAAACAGATAAATCGATTGTATTTTCTGGCGTTTGTGATAAAATCGCTAGTTCTTGTGCTACTTCTTTTGAAGAAAAATGTTGAAGTTCTTGGTTCTTAATGAACACCTTGCCTTTCTCAGCTGGCAAAATACGCGCAAGTGTTTTTAACAAGGTCGATTTGCCACAACCATTTGGTCCAATAATACTTGTAATAGTTCCCGCTTCAAATGAACAGTTCAGCGCTTCACTAATCACTTGACGTCCATATCCTGTAGTTAAGTCCTCTGCCTCTAAATAATTCATAACCATTCCTCTTTAATTTTTCTGTCGTTATTTTACATTTATTGAGAATCGTTCTCACTCATTGTTCCTTGATTATAAAAGACCCTTCCTTAAAAAGCAATGTTTCTTCCAATCAAAAAACGAATTATCTAAAAAATGCAACTTATTTGCTCAAAAAAGCAAGCGATGATTGACAAACGGTCGTTTTTAACTGATAATGAGAATCGTTATCAACTAAAAATAAAGGAGTTACACAATGAAACTTTTAAAAAAGACGGTCCTAATTGGTACAACCCTTCTTCTTGGTTCATTCTTACTCGCAGCTTGTGGTAATACGAATAAAGAAGCCAACAACGCTGACAAAACACATGAAGTAACAGATACCTTAGGCAATAAAGTAACCGTCCCCGCGAAACCCAAACGGATTATTGCGAGCTATTTAGAAGATTATCTAGTTGCATTAGGAGAAAAAACAGTGGCACAATGGACAGTTGGACAAGGCAGCATTCAAGATTATTTAGCGAAAGAATTGAAAGATGTCCCCACTATTTCCTATGACTTGCCATATGAAGCGGTTCTAAAATTTGAACCTGACTTATTATTAATCAGTTCATCTGCTCTAGTTGAAGGCGGTAAATACAAAGAATACAGTAAAATAGCGCCAACTTATGTGGTCAAAAATGGCGAAAATGTCACTTGGCGTGATCAATTGGAAGATATTGCCACTGTTTTAGATAAAAAAGAACAAGCGAAAAAAGTGTTAGAAGATTATGATACCTTAACCAAAGGCGTCCAAGAAGACCTTGGCAAAAAAGATGCTGGCAAATCTGCGGCAGTCTTATGGGTAACCAACAACCAAATCTTTATGGTTAGCGATAATCGTTCAAGTGGAACCGTGCTCTATCAAGACTTAGGCCTCCAAGTTCCAAAATTAGTGGAAGAAATTTCTAAAAATGCTACTGCGGATTGGAATCAAGTTTCTTTAGAAAAATTAGCTGAGCTTGACGCAGACCATATTTTCCTTGTAAACAGTGATGAATCAGCACCTCTTTTCCAAGAATCGATTTGGAAGAACTTACCTGCTGTGAAAAATAACCAAGTTCATACCTATGATAAAAAAAGTAGTTGGTTATACAACGGACCTATTGCGAATACTCAAATTGTTGAAGATGTAAAAAAAGCGCTCTTAAATTAAAAAAAAATGCTTGGATGAAAATAATCATCCAAGCATTTTTTTAATTAGCAATTGCCGTTTCTAAACCAACTTCAATCATTTCATTAAACGTCGTTTGGCGTTCTTCTGCCGTTGTTTCTTCGCCTGTCACCAAGCTATCACTCACCGTCATAATCGCCAATGCTTCTACATCAAATTTTGCTGCTAAATAATATAACATTGCCGCTTCCATTTCAATCGCTAATACCCCGTATCGACCTAAACGAAAGACATCATCTAAGCTATCTTTGTAAAAAACATCATCTGACAATACGTTACCAACATGGGTAGTAAAGCCTTTTGCTTTAGCAATTTCGTAAGATTTGAGTAAAAGATCAAAGCTCGCAATTTGTGGAAAATCATATTTAGGAAAATCATTACGAATCGCGGAAGAAGGTGTCGCTGCTGCTTGTGCGATAACTAATTCACGAACGTTGACTTTTTCTGAAATAGAACCACACGTACCAACACGAATTAACTTCTTCACATCGTAAGAGTTAATTAACTCATGGGCATAAATACCTGCTGAAGGCATCCCCATCCCTGTCCCTTGGACCGAAACACGCTGTCCCTTATACGTTCCTGTGTAACCTAACATCCCACGAACTTGATTATAGCAGACAGGATTCTCTAAAAAAGTTTCCGCAATATATTTTGCTCGGAGGGGATCCCCTGGTAGTAAAATTTTATCGGCAATTTCACCTGGTTTTGCTTCGATATGCACACTCATTCTGGTTTACTCCTTTTTTTATAAAGCTGCTAGTGTTGCTTTCACTAACTCTTTGAATTGTCCTTTAACGCGTTCAGTTGTTTCAACTACTTCTGCATGATTTAAACTACTTTGCATACCAGCTGCTAAATTCGTAATACAAGAGATACCTAGTACTTTCATGCCACTATGCACAGCTACAATAACCTCCGAAACAGTTGACATGCCAACTGCATCCGCACCCATCGTCCGTGACATCCGAATTTCTGCAGGCGTTTCATATGTCGGGCCAGAAAAGCCCATATACACGCCTTCTTTTAAATCAATATTTTGTTCCGCAGCCACTTTTTTTGCCACTTCCCGATATTCTTGCGTGTAAGCATGACTCATATCTGGAAAACGCGGCCCGATTTCTTCATCATTTTCACCAATTAACGGATTATCGCCTGTAAAATTAATGTGGTCATTGATTAACATCAAATTCCCCGGTGTATATGTTTCATTTACGCCACCAGCTGCGTTGGTTACAATCATTGAATGAATGCCTAAAGCAGCCATCACACGAACAGGATAAGTGACCGTTTGCATCGAATGTCCTTCATAATAATGAAAACGTCCTTGCATCGCCAAAACTTTTTTTCCAGAAAGCGTTCCGTAAACTAATTGTCCAGCATGTCCAACGACTGTTGAAACAGAAAAATGGGGAATTTCAGAGAAAGGAATAGCAATCGCATCGGTTATTTCATTAGCTAATTCACCTAACCCTGAACCTAAGATTAGACCGAAGTCTGCTTGTTGCACCCCTTTTTCTTTCAAAAACTCAGTTGTTTCGTTTAAATGGTTCGTTAACGTTGTCATGTGTTGCCTCCTCGAATTATTGTAATTGATTTAAAAAGCTTTGACCGTTTTCCGTTGCAGGAACTTCAAAGTTTTCAGCAATCGTTGCTGAAATATCTGAATAAAATCCTTGTGGCAAGCTGCCTTGTTTTGTCATTTTTTTACTATAAGCCAATAAAGGCACATATTCACGTGTGTGGTCTGTTCCTGGGAAAGTTGGATCATTCCCGTGATCTGCTGTAATTAAAAGCAAATCATCTTCGGCCATAGCTGCCATAATCTCTGGCAAACGACCATCAAAATCTTCGATGGCTTTTGCATAGCCCTTCACATCACGACGGTGGCCATACAGCGCATCGAAATCCACTAAGTTAGTAAAACTTAAACCTGTGAAATCTTTGTTCATGACCGTTAATAATTGATCCACCCCATCCATATTGCTCTTCGTGCGGATAGCTTCAGTAATTCCTTGTCCATTAAATATATCGTTAATTTTCCCAACAGCGATCACATCATTGCCGTTTTCTTTTAACGAATCTAAAACAGTATGGCCAAAAGGATCTAAAGCATAGTCATGACGGTTACTGGTTCGAGTGAAATTACCTGGTTCACCAACATACGGGCGGGCGATAATCCGACCAATCATATAAGGTTCGTCTTTCGTAATGTCACGAACATATTGACAAATTTTATACAATTCTTCTAATGGAATAATGTCTTCATGCGCCGCAATTTGTAAAACAGGGTCTGCTGAAGTATAAACAATTAAATCCCCAGTTTTCATTTGATGTTCGCCATAATCATCAATGACTGCTGTCCCGCTATATGGTTTGTTACAAACAACTTTTCGCCCAGAAAAATCTTCAATTTGTTTCAGTAATTCTTCAGGAAAGCCGTTTGGGAATACCCGAAAAGGTTTTTTGATGTTCAAGCCCATAATTTCCCAGTGACCGGTCATAGTATCTTTTCCAACAGAAATTTCTTCTAATTTGGTGGCATAGCCATCGTGGTCTGCCACTGCTTTGACACCTGTTAAAGGAGCAATAGTTCCCAATCCAAGTTTTTCTAAATGAGGAATGGTTAGTCCCGCTTCTTTGGCAATATGACCCAGTGTATCACTGCCGACATCTCCAAATTTTTCAGCATCTGGTGCTTCACCAATACCGACTGAATCTAGTACGATTAAATGAACACGTTTAAACACACTTGCTTCCTCCTCTAAGGTCGTAAATACGTCAAGAATGACAATTATTTTACGCTAGCCTTTTAAATAGTCTCGAGAATCAAATAGAATAATCTATTTATTCTCAGCTCTTCAATTATACCATGAATCCGCTATTATTGCCTGAAAGAGCATTAAAATTTTCACTGATTCCTTCGATTTTAGCAGGGCTTAAAAACTGAAAGAAAAAAAGTCTCCCACCGGAATTAGGAAACTTTTTTATTGTTTTTTTCGAATAGCCTGCTCCTTAAAAAGAACACGACTCTTTATACAATCGAAACTTTTAACACTCCAAGCGATCTCCCTCTTTTGGCACATTTAAATACCAGATAACCGCTTCTGATAAAATCACACCAATGCCAATGGGTGGATAAAAATAAATGCCGATATATCCGATTACGAAAAGACAAAGATGAATGATTTTTGTTGCCTTACTATAAGATTTCGATTTTCTTAACTTAGCTGCACCTTGTGGATCTTTCACTACATTATCTTCATAAATGATCCTTGTTAACAAGAAGTAGGCAAAATCCCAAACCGTATACACAACAAGATAAAAATAAACGGGTGCCCGCATCCACCAAAATTCACTCACCCAAGCAGTTGCTACCGGAATGAAGGCCATGGAGAATAACCAAAAATTATTTGCCCAAAACGCTTTTTTAGAAAACCAATGAGTTACGGACATTATGTAATGATGATTGTACCATGCGATACAGATAAAAATAAAACTGACAATAAACGATAAAAAATATGGGATATTTTCTATCAAACCTGCCAAAACACCCACTTGAGGAGTCTTAATTTCTAAAATCATGATGGTCATGATTATGGCAATGACTGCATCACTAAATGCTTCTACACGTGTTTTATTCATTGAACGTCCTCCACTTTTCCTATTCTTACTACAAACAAAAGTATAGCAGAAAAACCAACGATTTTTGAAAAAAAGCTGCTAGACCTGTTTGGTTTTTTTCAAAATTTCGACACTTCCTTCGAATTGTAAAAAACAGCCAAAAGAAAAGTTACCTTTATCAACTCGCTTTTTTGCAGTGAAGCAGTACCTAATGCCGCTTGTGTTCAACTGATTATCCTAAGAAAAGAAATGGCCCCCCGTCGCTTTGACGGAGGGCCCATTTCTTTTCTTATTTCGTTTTGACGTAATTTTTCCCGTTCGCTTTTGGTCCCGATGATTTTCCGAAGAACACAACTAGGACTAAAATGGTCAATACGTATGGTGCTGCTTGTAGATAAACTTTTGGAATTTCTGAAATAATTGGTAAGTTTTCCCCAGCAATACTTAAGTTTTGTGCAAAGCCAAAGAATAAGGCTGCGCCCATTGCCCCAAGTGGATTCCATTTACCAAAGATCATTGCGGCCATTGAAATAAACCCTTGTCCTGCAATTGTGGTAATCCCAAAACGACCCGCAATACTTTGAGCAAAGACAGCTCCGCCCATACCGCCTAAGAAGCCGGATAGCAAGACGCCAGAATAACGCATTAAGTAGACATTAATTCCCAATGTATCTGCCGCTTGTGGATGTTCTCCCACAGAACGTAACCGTAAGCCAAAACGTGTTTTATAAATGACAAACCAAGCTAAAATCGCAATCAAAATTGCCACGAAAGCTGGCAAAGAGGTTTTTGCAAAGAATAGTTCACCAATCACTGGAATTTTTGACAATCCTGGGAAAGAAAAATAACCAAATGATTGTGTAATCATATCTGTTTGTCCTTTTTGATAAATAACTTTTACTAGGAAAACCCCTAGCGCCGGTGCCATCAAGTTAATGACAGTACCACTGATAATATGATCTGCTCGTAAGTTAATAGTTGCAACGGCATGTAAGAGAGAAAAGACAATCCCGACAACGCCTCCTACCAAACAAGCAATCCATGGTGTCGCCGCGCCAAATGTATCAGCAAACGTCAAGTTAAAAACGACCGAACTGAAAGCGCCCATTACCATAATACCTTCCAAACCAACGTTAACCACACCACTTCGTTCTGAGAACGTTCCGCCTAATGCTGTCAAGATGAGCGGAGTTGCATACACTAATGTTTGCGTGATGATTGAGGAAATTGTTGCTAAATCCATTAGATGTCTCCCCCCTCTTGATTGTTTTTGTCTGGCGCCGCTTCAATTGTTTCTACAATCGCTACTTCTTTTTTACTACCAGACGCTTTTGCTAACAAGAAACGAATTAAATAACTAATTCCCACAAAGAAAATAATTGCTGCAATAACAACATCAACTAATTCGGTTGGTACACCAGCTATCAACGGCATTCCTTGTCCACCAAGTTTTAACATTCCAAACAGTAATGCGGAAAGTAAAATCCCGATTGAGCTACCTGCTCCTAATAGAGACACGGCCATACCATCGAACCCAATGCTCAACGATGTGTTTTGAATAAAGAAGTTTTGGAAAGTCCCCAATCCTTGGACCGCACCACCTAAACCAGCCAGCGTTCCTGAAATCATCATGGATAAAATAATCGTTCGCTTGCTGCTCATTCCAGCATATTCAGAAGCAAATGGGTTTAGCCCCACCGACCGAATTTCAAAACCAAGCGTTGTTTTTTTCATCAAGAACCACACAAGAATAAGGAAAATGAAGGCCAAGAAAATGCCGATGTTCAAACGAGAGCCATCACTGATACTTGTTAAAAACGGTGAGCGTAATGATGCATTCGCACCAATCATTTTGGTAATCCCTTTATTCGCCATAATACTTGGTTTCATGACATTATTAGCAATATGATTTCCTGTGTACAATAAAATATAATTCAACATAATCGTAACAATAACTTCACTCGTCCCAAAATAGGCACGCAAGAAACCTGGAATGGCTGCTGCTAAAGCTCCTGCAACTGCCCCAACAATAATCGCCACCGGCAACGCAATCATCCGGGGTGTATCAGGCATGGATAAAGCGACCCAAATACTAGCCACCCAACCACATAAGGCTTGTCCAGAAAGCCCGATATTAAAGAATCCAGCCGAATTTGCCACCGAGAATCCTAAAGCGGTAAAAATCAACGGTGCTGCGGTTACAAAAATCTCACCAATACTTTTCTTTCCTTGGAAAGCTGTTTCAAACATCGCTTGATACCCAGCCACTGGGTCATAGCCAAAGATAACCATAATAATTGCCCCTAAGAGGAAACCCATAATAACAGATAACACAGGGACTAAAATATTTCTTATTTTTTCAGAACGATTATTCAACAGTTTCACCTGCCTCTACTTTTGATAACTCAGCACGGGCTTCTTCCAATGAGTAGCCAGCCATTAACAAGCCCAATTCATTTTCTGTCGTTTCTTTCGGATCAACAATTCCGACAATTTCCCCCGCATGAATAACAGCGATACGATCAGAAACGTTTAAAATTTCATCTAATTCAAAACTTACTAATAAAACAGCTTTATTTTTATCTCTTTGTTCAATTAGTCGACGATGAATGTATTCAATAGCTCCGACATCTAAACCGCGTGTTGGTTGAGAAACAATCAACAAATCTGGATCGCGGTCAACTTCTCGGGCAATAATCGCTTTTTGCTGATTCCCACCTGAAAGCGCCCGAGCTGGTACTAATTCATTAGGAGTCCGTACATCATATTCTTCAATTAATTCACGGGCGTGTTTGTTAATCATTCGATAGTTTAAAATACCTGTTGAACTGTATGGTTTTTGGTAATACGTTTGTAGGCCAATATTTTCAGCCAATGTCATCTCTAATACCAAGCCATATTTATGTCGGTCTTCAGGAACGTGGGCGACACCCATTTCCGTAATTTCCCGAGGTTTGCGATTAGTAATCTCTTTTTCATTCAAATGAATGGAGCCGTTTTCGACTTTGGTTAATCCTGCTAAGGCTTGGATTAATTCTGTTTGTCCATTGCCATCAATCCCCGCAATCCCAACAACTTCCCCTGCTCGGACATCTAAGCTAAGATTTTTCACTGCATCTAAGCCGCGGCTTTCTTTCACTACTAAATCTTTAATTGATAAAATTGTTTCTTTCGGTTGCGCTGGTTTTTTCTCTGTTTTGAAGGAAACAGAACGACCCACCATCATATCGGCTAACTGTTGCGAAGAAACGTCTTTCACATTGACGGTGCCAATACTTTGCCCCCGGCGAATAACCGTACAACGGTCCGCCACTTTTTTAATTTCATCTAACTTATGTGTAATTAAAATGATCGATTTGCCTTCATCGGTTAGTTCTTTCAAAATAATCATTAATTCATCAATTTCTTGTGGCGTTAATACTGCGGTTGGTTCGTCAAAAATTAAAACGTTCGCACCACGATATAAGGTCTTTAAAATTTCAACCCGTTGTTGCATACCCACAGAAATATCGCGAATATAGGCATTGGGATTTACATCCAACCCGTATTGCTTAGACACTTCTTCAATCTCTTTTTTCGCTTTTTTCCGGTCTAAAATACCGCCATGGGTAGGTTCACTACCTAAGATAATATTTTCAGTCACAGTAAAGGCTTCAACTAACATAAAATGCTGATGGACCATTCCGATTCCTAAACGATTGGCTGCAGTAGGACTTGTAATGTTGACTTTTTCGCCATTCATATAAATCTCACCTGAGGTCGGTTCCAATAGCCCTGATAAGATATTCATCAAGGTCGACTTGCCTGCACCATTTTCACCTAGCAGTGCGTGGATTTCACCAGGTTTTACTTGTAAATCAATTTGGTCGTTGGCTTTGAACGTCCCAAATTCTTTGGTGATTTTACGCATCTCAATTACGTTTTCTTCTTGAGACAAGGTCTATTCACTTCCTAACAAAATTATATTGGCAATACTTTAGAGGGTAATTTTGACCCTTAACTAAGTAGTTGAAGAACCTCAACTATTTAGTTAAAAATCCAAACATCATAAAGGGTTTCCTTGGCAGCCGTCGCTGCCAAGGACCACTTTATTTTTAGAAGGAACAATAATGAGCCCTTCTTTTTTCATTTAGGAGCTTAAATTATTCTGGTTTTTCTGGGACTTTTACGTCACCTGAGATTACTTTATCTTTTGCTGTTTTAACAGCTTCTTTTGTTTTGTCGTTTAAATAGCCGTCTGTTAAGTCAACGCCACCATCTTTTAATCCATAAACTAAATGTTCGCCACCAGGGAATTTGTCTTCTAACGCACGGTTGGCAATATCTTGAACCGCTGTGCCGACACCTTTAAGTGTTGAAGTTAACGTGAAGTTGTCTTCTTTGCCGTCTTTTGTTTTGTACTTGCCATCAGCATCTTGATCACGGTCAACACCGATTACCCAAACTTTGTCGCCAGAACCTGATTCATTCAAGTCTTTTGCTTCTTGGAAGACCCCTTGTCCAGTCGCACCAGAAGCATGGAAGATGATATCAACGCCGTTTTGGTACATTGCAGCAGCTAAAGCTTTCCCTTTGGCAGGATCAGCAAATGAAGCCGCATATTTTGTATCAACAGTAATTTCTTTACCTAATTCTTTCGCAGCATCAGCCACACCTTTTTCAAAACCAGCTTGGAAACGGTCAATTACGACCCCTTCTTCACCACCAACAAAACCGACTTTGTTCGTTTTTGTTTCGTTTGCAGCAGCAACACCGGCTAAGTAAGCTGCTTCATTATCTCTAAATGTTGCAGAAACGACATTCTTTTTGCCATCTA
Source organism: Enterococcus sp. GC34 (assembly GCF_040886645.1). Taxonomy (NCBI): domain Bacteria; kingdom Bacillati; phylum Bacillota; class Bacilli; order Lactobacillales; family Enterococcaceae; genus Enterococcus; species Enterococcus sp. GC34. Next base: position 179,180 of record NZ_JBFOEF010000005.1, on the reverse strand, counting down.
TTTGATCATCGATTAAAACAAAGTTTGTATCAGGGTTGGCATCTGCTGCAGAAGAAATTGCATCTTTTAGCAAGTAGCCAATACCAAAGATTGTGTTGAATTTACTTGATACCGCTTGGTCAATATTTGTTGTATAGTCAGCTGCATCATTCGATTGAATATATGCATACCCTTTTGAACCTTCTGGTAAATCATGTTCTTTACCCCAAGCTTGCAATCCTTCCCAAGAAGATTGGTTGAACGACTTGTCATCCACGCCGCCTGTATCTGTAATGATTACAGCACTATGCGCTGCATCCCCTTTGCCACCGCCGCTTTCAGCGGTTTTTCCTTTGCCACCACCACATGCTGCAAGTGAAACTGATAAACCTAATGCAATCAAACTAAAACCGAATAATTTTGCTTTTTTCATTTCTGTAAAGCCTCCTAAAAATAGTTTAATGTATTTAAACAACTAAGTTGTTTCTAAGGTTGGTCTGGGACTTTTACGTCACCAGAGATGATTTGTTCTTTGGCTTCTTTAACTGCCGTTTTGGCTTGATCGCTTAGGGCTTCTGTTGTTAAATCAACACCGCCATCTTTCAATCCATAAGTTAAATGTTCGCCGCCAGGGAATTTATCTTCTAATGCAAGATCAGAGATTTTTTTCACAGCAATATTTACACCTTTAATGGTTGAAGCTAACGTTAAGTTATCATCCTTGCCATCTTTGGTTGTATATTTACCGTCTTCGTTTTGGTCACGGTCAACACCAATCACCCAAACTTTATCTTTTGAACCTGTTTCATTTAGCGCTTTAGCTTCTTGGAAGATTCCTTGTCCTGTAGTCGCCGCTGCGTGATAAATAATGTCGGCACCTGCTTGATACATAGAAGAAGCTAAGGCCCGTCCTTTTGAAGCGTCTGCAAATGTCCCTGCATAAGTAGACGTAATTTGAATATCTTTGCCTAATTTTTTGCCAGCGTCTGCTACACCTTTTTCAAAACCAGCTTGGAAACGGCCAATAACAGGTCCTTCAACCCCGCCGATAAATCCTACTTTGTTGGTTTTCGTAGTGTTAGCTGCTGCCACACCTGCTAAATACGCAGATTCATTATCTCTAAATGTTGCAGAAGCGACGTTGTTTTTCCCATTAACTGTATCGTCGATTAGAACGAAATTCGTTTCTGGGTTGGCGTCCGCTGCATCTACTACTGCATTTTTTAGTAAATACCCAATGCCAAAAATCGTTTTAAATTGACTTGAAATGGCTTGGTCAATGTTTGATGTATAATCAGATGCTTCATTTGATTGAATATACGCATACCCTTGAGGTCCTTCTGGAAGTTTGTGCTCTTTGCCCCACTCTTGCATTCCTTCCCACGCAGATTGGTTAAAAGATTTGTCATCAATGCCGGCTGTATCTGTGACCATTACGACACTATGTTGTGGATCACCTTTTGTGTTGGCATTCTTTTTGCTATTGCCGCCACATGCAGCTAACCCAATGATTAAGGCAACTGCTGCCAATCCTAGACCTAAAAATTTTGCTTGTTTCACTTTCCGAAAAGCCCCCTACTATTTTATCTATTATTTCATTCGCATTTATGCTATTGAAATCTACTTTGAGCCCAACGAAACCTTATGTCCTTTTTTTAAAAATCTTTATCTGTAAATGAATAGGGCAATAATGCCTCAACTGTCATTGTTTTAGTCGCGCCATCTTTACCAACTAGCGTGACCGGCATTTGTGGATCAAAGAATTCAGCCATTACTTGACGACAAGCGCCACATGGAGAAATGGGTGCCTCTGTATTACCTGCTACAACTAAATGTTGGAAGGTCCGTTCATCTTCTGAAATGGCTTTAAAAATCGCCGTTCTTTCTGCACAATTTGTTAAACCAAAGGAGGCATTTTCAATGTTGACTCCTTGATACATTTTCCCGTCTGCAGTCACTAAGCAAGCGCCCACAGGAAAGTTAGAATACGGTACATAGGCGTGTGCCAATGCTTCTACGGCACAATCAAGCCATTCTTGTTTTACTGTCATCTTTTTCGCCACACCTTCGTTTAATTTGAAATACGAATTAATACCCTTCGCCAGTTGCGCCAGAAACAATTGCTACACCCGTACTTGCACCGATGCGTGTTGCCCCCGCTTCAATCATTGCTAGCGCTTCTTCTGCATTATGCACGCCACCAGAAGCCTTAACGCCCATGTCAGGACCAACTGTCTCACGCATTAAACGAATATCTGCTACTTTAGCGCCGCCTGTTGAGAAGCCAGTAGATGTTTTAACGAAATCGGCACCTGCTTCTTTGGCTAATTCACAAGCTTTAACTTTTTCTTCGTCTGTTAATAATGCTGTTTCAATAATCACTTTGACTAACGCTTTTCCTTTGGCTGCATCTACTACGCCTTGAATGTCTTGACGTACGTAATCGTATTGTTGTGATTTTAATGCACCAATATTAATCACCATATCCACTTCATTCGCACCATTTTTAATTGCATCAGCTGCTTCGTATGCTTTAACTTCTGGTGTATTTGCCCCCAAAGGAAAGCCAATAACGGTACACACAGCGACGTCGGTATCTGCTAATTGCTCGCTAGCAAAAGCGACCCAACAAGGATTGATACATACAGAGAAAAAGTTGTACTCCTTAGCTTCGTCAATAATTTTTTGGACAGCGGCTTCTGTCGCTTCTGGTTTCAAAATAGTGTGGTCAATCATGCGGTTTAATTCCATGATGAGAATTCCTCTTTTCTTTTTGTTTTATTCCGTAATGATATCGTGAATCAAAATAGGCTCTTCGCCGGTTGGTCCAATTTCAATGTTTTTATAAAGCAATTGTTCGACTTCTGTCACGTCTTCACGATTGGCATAAATGGTTAGTAATGATTCGCCTTTTTCAACTGGGCTCCCTACTTTTTTGTGAAGTTTCAAGCCAACTGCAAAATCAATCGTATCTTCTTTCGTAGCCCGACCAGCGCCCAGCAACATTGCGGCAACGCCAATTTCATTGGCAACGATTTTTTGTACCACGCCTGTTTCTTTGGCAGGTAAATCAAATTGATAAGTTGCGGTTAATAATTTTTCTGGCTGGTCAACAACGGAACTGTCGCCGCCTTGATTTTCAATCATTTCTTTAAATTTTGCGAGCGCTCGACCGCTTGTTAATGCTTCTTCTAATAAAGCCCGTGCTTCGTCTAACGTCTCGGCTTTTTTAGCTAAAACGACCATCTGACTTCCTAAGACATAGCACATCTCCACTAAATCTTCTGGCCCATTTCCTTGCAAGGTCTCGATTGCTTCAACGATTTCTAAACTATTTCCGATGGCCTCCCCTAAAGGTTGTGACATGTCTGAAATTACTGCCATCGTTTGACGATTTGCCAGTTTCCCAATGCGAACCATTGTTTCCGCTAATCGACGAGCACTTGCTAGGTCTTTCATAAAGGCCCCTTCACCAGTAGTCACGTCTAAGACAATCGCATCTGCCCCTGCGGCAATTTTTTTACTCATAATGGAACTTGCAATTAATGGAATTGAGTCAACAGTGGCGGTCACATCGCGTAACGCATAAAGTTTTTTGTCTGCTGGTGCTAGATCACCTGACTGACCAATCACTGCCACTTTTGTATCGTTCACCAATTGAATAAAACGTTCTTCTGTCAATTCAACTTTAAAACCAGGAATCGCTTCTAATTTATCCAACGTACCGCCCGTGTAGCCTAAGCCACGACCAGACATTTTTGCTACATTGACCCCGACACTAGCAACTAATGGCGCTAAAATAAGCGTCGTAGTGTCGCCTACGCCACCTGTAGAATGCTTGTCGACTTTGATTCCTTCTATAGAAGAAAGATCCACAATTTCGCCTGAATGGACCATTGCTAACGTCATTTGTGTAATTTCTTCGTCTGTCATATCTTGGTAAAAAACAGCCATTAAAAAGGTACTTACCTGATAATCTGGAATTGAACCATCTGTGTATCCGTTGATAATAAATTGAATTTCTTCGCTTGTTAGTTGATGCCCGTCACGTTTCTTTTCAATAATGTCTACCATTCTCATGAATTCGTTCCCTCCGATTTCCCGATAATGTATTATACAACAAAATCGTTCAGCTTTAAACCATTTAGTAAACCAGTTTACTATTATTTTTTTCTTGTGAAAACGCAAACAACACGAACGTTCTATTTCTAAGCTGTTTTTTAAATCGGTTTTGTGCTTTTTCTAGCAATAAACGTCGCATCAAAAACTTTATTTGGAACTTTCCCTGTTGGATCTGCAATAGCTTCCACCAAAAATTTTGCTGCATAATAGCCAATATCAAAACTCGGCTGATAGACGGTTGTTAAACTCGGCACCAAATATTCGGAAATTTCCAAGCCATCAAAACCAACCACCGAAATATCGTCAGGAATTTTCTTACCTGCTTCTTCAATGGCTTGATAAGCTCCCATCGCCATTTCATCATTGCCACAAAAAATTGCTGTGATTTCTTCATTTTTCAAAACTTCTTTCGCCGCAGCATAGCCGCCATGCAAGTTCAATTCCCCAGCACAAACATAATGCGGACGAAAAGGTAAATTGTTGTCCTGTAACGCATGCTGATACGCCGTCACTCGTTCCGTTAAACGATAATAGCCGGCACTTTCACGCAACATGCCAATATGCTGATGCCCTTGTTGAATCAAATGATGGACCGCTTGATAAGCACCTTCGTACTCTTTAACGATTAATCGTCCACTATCTCGTGGATTAATCCCACGATCGACAAGAATGACAGGAATCGGATGTTCTCGTCGGTCTTTTAAAATATGATTTTCTGGCAAAACATTCGGCGTGGCAAAAATAATGCCATCTACCGACCGATGAATCAACTCGCTAACATATTGCATCGCTTGCTCGGAATCATGCTTTGAATTGCATAACAAAATCATGTAGCCTAACGAATTTAAATATGTTTCCACACCTTCAATCACTTTTGAGAAAAAGAAATCCGTCACATCTGGCACAATCATACCAATGGTTTTGGAATGACGGTTGATTACATTCGAAGCAAAGTAATCTGGCTTGTAATGATTTTCAGCGACTACCGCCAACACCTTGTTGCGGGTTTTTTCACTGAAACGACTCCCTTTATTATTCAGAATTTGTGAGACGGTTGTGACAGAAACACCAGCCATATCAGCAATTTCTTTAATCGTTAGTTTCATCGCGCCCCTCCCAACGTCTCCTTTTGCATTGACAGACATTTGTAGACGTGTTACAGTCTTCAAAATACTTATCGAATCTTTTACATTTTAACAAAAAAAAGACAAAAGAAATAGACTAAAAAGATTAAAAAACAAAAGAAAATGGAGGCTATTTTTTTCATGGAAGAATCCCGTGTCCGTCAATTACCAAAAATCGAGCTGCACTGTCACTTAGATGGGTCGATTCGACCAACCACTTTACGCACCATTGCTGAAAAACAAAACATTCCATTACCCCAAGACGAACAAGCCTTGAAAGAGTTAGTGGTTGCCCCTGAAAAATGCACCGATTTGAATGATTATTTAACTCGGTTCGACTTCGTGCTAACCTGTCTACAAACGGCCGAAGCTTTGCAAGCAGCGGCGTATGACGTGATTAGCCAAGCTGCCGAAGATGGCGTGGCATACATAGAGGTGCGTTTTGCGCCTTCGCAACATACAGAAAAAGGCTTACGGTTACCTGAAATCGTGACCGCTGTTTTAACTGGCTTAAAACAAGGCGAAGAAGATTTTGGTGTAAAAAGCAATGCACTGTTATGCGGCATGCGGCATGACCAACAACAAGCCATAGAAAAAATCGTTCACTTAGCGCATGATTTCAGAGAGACAGGCGTTGGCGGCTTTGATTTAGCTGGCAATGAAGTCGATTTCCCTCCATACACATTTGAAGACGTATTAGCTTTAGCCAACCAATTGTCAATTCCATTAACACTCCACGCTGGGGAATGCGGCTGTGGCAAAAACGTCGCTGATGCTGTCACTTTAGGTGCTACTCGGATTGGCCACGGTATTGCTTTGAAAGATACACCCGAATATTTGGCGCTCTTAAAAGAAAAAAAGGTTCTTTTAGAAATGTGTCCAACTAGCAACTTCCAAACAGGCACCGTCAAAACATTGGCTGAATACCCTTTTCAACAATTTATAGAGGCTGGCTTAGCCGTCTGCATCAATACCGATAATCGCACTGTTTCAGATACTACGTTAACGAAAGAATTCATGAAATTGGCCACTTGGTATCAATTAAGTTATGACGAAATGAAGCAACTCACTAAAAATGCGCTTGCAGGTGCTTTTTTATCGCCAGACGAAAAAAAACTGTTGAACCAAAAAATTGATCAAGCATATCTATTCTAAAAAAGAACCTCCACTAAAGTGGCGGTTCTTTTTTACTCTGCTTCTTTAACACTTCGTAAAATATAATAGCCTTTGTCTTTTGTCACAATTTCAACATTGCCAAATACTTCAGCCATTTTCTTCTCTGCACTAGGTGCACCTTGTTTCTTTTGAATAACCACCGTTAGTGTGCCACCAACTTTCAACAACGGAAAAGCCCCTGTTAAAATGCCATGGACAACTTTTTTGCCTGCACGAATGGGCGGATTGCTAACAATCGCCGCGTAGGTCGTTTCGTTTAAGGTTTCATACACATTGGAAGAATGGATATCCACAGTAGTAATTTGGTTGCGTTGGGCGTTCATTTGAGCTAGCCCAACTGCCCGTTGGTTGACATCCACCATTTCCACCAGTCGACCAGTCGCCGCTGCTAAGGACAACCCAATTGGTCCATAGCCACAACCAACATCTAACAAACGGCCTGCTGGTAAATTTTCCCATTCAAAGGCATCAATCAACACACGAGAACCATAATCCACTGTTCCTCTTGAGAAGACCCCACTATCGGTCGTAAACTGAAAGGTCCGACCACGTAATGGAAAAGACCAGCTTTCTAAATCATGTGCTAATTCTGGATTTTCTGTATAATAATGATTCGCCATTTTGTTCTTCCTATCTATGCTTGTTTTGGTTTTAGTCTACCTTTTATTTCTCGAACAATCAAGGCACCTAATAATTCATAGCCCACTTGTGAAAAATGCAAACCATCCGCTTGTAAAAATTCATCCGTTCCAGGATAAACAGTCATCGCTTTATACAAATCAATAACTGGCAAGTTATGTGCCGCTCCGACTTCTTGTGCAACCTTGACCAATTCCTTGATACGCGTCTGTGGACGTTCTGGACGTCTGCCACTATCCGCATATGGTGGTGTAATTAAAATCACCTTTTCTGAACCAATTTCGTGAATCATTGTTTCAAGGTTTTCTCTAAACGTGGCTACTGTTATATTTCGATCCAGTGACGCATCATTGGCGCCAAAGAAAATCACCACCTCATCAGGTTTCTCAATTAGTACTTCTTTATTTAATCGTTTTAAACCATCCTCTGTTGTATCGCCAGGCATTCCAGCATTAATAACAGCCACTTCTTCTAGACCCATCGCAGCAATATCCCGTTTCACTAAGTCAACAAGAACAGGTGAGACGGCTTCCTCTAAATAACCAGCAGTAATGCTATCACCAAATAATACAATTTTTCTCATGGCTTTTCCCCTCTTTTCTAACAGTTTTCTCTTTTCATGATACCATTTTCATCATAAATTGGCGAAGAAGGGAATTCTTTTGTAAAATCCTGTGTTTCCCTTGTGAAATTATGGTAAAATGTACAAAGATTGAACAGGGTTTGGTGGAGGAACAATGGACGATAAAATGAATTACTACCCAATTTCCAGAGAAGAATGGCATGGGTTTTATCATGACGGCAAAGCACCGTTAACCGAAGCAGAATTGGATAACATTAAAAGTGTGAACGACCAAATTTCACTAAAAGATGTACAAGAAATTTATGTACCCTTAACGCATCTTATTCATTTGTACATGAAAGAATTTGAATCGCTAACACTTAGCAAAGGATTATTCCTACATGAATATGTCTCTGTACCACCATTCATCATTGGAATTGCCGGCAGTGTCGCCGTTGGTAAAAGCACCACCGCTCGTCTTTTGCAAAGAATTCTGGCCCGAACGTTTAAACGAAGAAACGTTCAACTCATTACAACGGATGGATTTTTGTATCCCAATAAAGTGTTAGAAGAACAGGGAATGATGGACCGAAAAGGGTTTCCTGAAAGTTATGACATGGAAAAGCTAATTAATTTCTTAAACGAAGTCAAAAGCGGCAAAGACGAAATTAAAGCACCCGTCTATTCTCACAGTGTCTACGATGTTATCGAAGGCGAATATGAGTTGATTCAACAACCAGATATTCTGATTGTTGAAGGCATTAACACCTTACAGTTACCCGCCAATCAACAAATTTATGTGAGTGATTTTTTTGATTTTTCTATTTTTGTGGATGCCGATCCAGCCTTAATTGAAAAATGGTACCTAGAGCGTTTTGGGGCCTTATTAGATACGGCTTTCTTAGATCCTAATAATTATTATTACCAATATGCAATTGGCAAACGAGAAGATGCTTTCGCCATGGCACGGAATGTTTGGAAAACCGTGAACTTGCCGAACTTGGAGGAATATATCTTGCCAACGCGCGGACGTGCGGACATTATTTTGCATAAAACGGAAAATCATTTGATTGACCAAATCTATCTACGTAAATATTAAGGGTTGACGAGCTAAGAAATATCCTGTATCTTTTGTAGAAATATCCTTGAAAATTTTCAGCAGAATGCATGACTTTCAAGGAGTAAAATGTTTTAATAAGTATAGCTAGACAAAGAAGAGTACGGAACAAAAGTGAACCACTTTTTAACCGCCTTTTCTTTAGATAAATTTAAATGGATAAGGGGTAATAGACGTGACTAACGTTGCCGATTTGACATCTGTCGAAAAAATTATTGTTTTAGACTTTGGTAGTCAGTTTAACCAATTGATTACTCGTCGTATTCGTGAATTTGGCGTATTCTCTGAGTTATTAAGCCACCGAACTACGGCAGAAGAAATTCGCAAAATCGCGCCTAAAGGAATCATCTTCTCAGGTGGACCAAACAGCGTGTATGACAAAGATGCTTTTAGCATTGATCCAGAAATTTATGAGTTAGGAATTCCCATTCTTGGCATCTGCTACGGTATGCAATTAATGACTCATAACTTAGGCGGAAAAGTAGAACCTGCCGCAAACCGTGAATACGGAAAAGCAGAATTAGAAATCCTTGGTGATGCGACATTATTCCAAGGAACACCTGCGAAACAAACCGTTTGGATGAGCCACGGTGATTTAGTAACAGAAATCGCTCCTGGATTCGAAAAAGTTGGGACAAGCAACGACTGTCCAATCGCTTCTATCGAAGATGCCAACCGCAAATTCTACGGCGTACAATTTCACCCAGAAGTTCGTCATTCAGAATATGGTAACGACTTATTACGTCACTTTGCTTTTGATGTGTGTGGCTGTACTGGTGACTGGAGCATGGAAAACTTCATCGATATGGAAGTCGCTAAAATTCGTGAACAAGTAGGCGATAAAAAAGTCTTACTTGGTTTATCAGGTGGCGTTGACTCAAGTGTTGTCGGCGTGCTTTTACAAAAAGCTATTGGCGACCAATTAACTTGTATCTTCGTTGACCATGGATTATTACGTAAAGGTGAAGCGGAACAAGTAATGGAAAGTTTAGGCGGTAAATTTGGCTTAAACATTATTAAAGTAGATGCAAAAGAACGCTTCTTAAGCAAATTAGCAGGCGTTTCTGACCCTGAACAAAAACGTAAAATCATCGGTAACGAATTTGTGTATGTTTTTGATGACGAAGCAACTAAACTTGCTGGGGAAGAAGGCGTTTCATTCCTAGCACAAGGAACTCTTTACACAGACGTCATCGAATCTGGTACAGAAACTGCGCAAACAATTAAATCACATCACAACGTTGGTGGTCTTCCTGAAGACATGCAATTTGAATTAATTGAACCTTTAAATACATTATTCAAAGACGAAGTTCGTGCCTTAGGAACTGAACTTGGCATGCCTGATGCAATCGTTTGGCGCCAACCATTCCCAGGACCAGGATTAGGTATTCGTGTGCTTGGTGAAATTACAGAAGATAAATTACAAATTGTTCGTGATTCAGATGCTATCCTACGTGAAGAAATCGCAGCAGCTGGCTTAGATCGTGACATTTGGCAGTACTTTACTGTCTTACCTGGCATCCGTTCAGTAGGCGTTATGGGTGACGGCCGTACCTACGATTACACAGTCGGTATCCGTGCTGTGACTTCTATCGACGGCATGACCGCTGACTTTGCTCGTATCCCTTGGGATGTTTTACAAAAAATCTCTGTGCGCATCGTGAACGAAGTTGCACATGTAAACCGTATCGTGTACGATATTACTTCAAAACCACCTGCAACTGTGGAGTGGGAATAAAGAGCCAACATAATATGGATGGGGAAAGCCGATAAATCAACGTTTTTCAACTTTTAAAATGCTTGATTTTCATTAAAATGATATGGTTTCCTACCAAAAACCCCTGTCAGGATAACGCTTGACAGGGGTTTATTTTTTTGTGAACCTACTTTATTTAATTTTATCGATATCTTTTTGAAACAACAACCTTTTAAAATTAGAAAAAACTAGTTTTTCAAAATCTGGGATGACCTTCTCAAAATCCTCATAAATTTCTTTTAAATCTCTCGGATAGACGATTTTTTTATCTTTTCTTGCAAAAGGTCCATCAGTTTCAAATAATAATTGTGATTTGGGAATACTTCGAATAATTTCCATTCCATTTTTTGACGTGAGCATTTTATGATTTACAGAAAAGAAGTACCCTGATTCAGCAATATCTTTCAACACTTTCTTTCCGCCAGTATACCAATGAAAAATTGCACTTTTCACATTATTTTTCTTAAGTATCGCAAGAACTTCTGCTTCTGCTTTTCTAGAATGAATCGAATAAATATTACCTTTGTTGTAATTAGGGCTAGTTATTTGCTGAAATATTTCAATTTGATCTTTTTTGAATTGCTGATTTGATCCAGAAAAATCAAGACCTACTTCTCCTATATACCTCGTGTATTTCAAACCTTTTTCAAACTCATTCTTATCAAAAACATACTCTCCTACCATATCTGGATGAAATCCCAATGCCATTCGTACATATTTATAATTCTCATATTCATATCGAGTTTTCAAGAATATTTCTGGTAAGTAAGTAACAAAAATAGCATATATTTCCAATTTTTCATATTCTTTAGCTAACTCTAATGGTTTTGAATAAAAATCAATGTGAACATGCAGATCAACGTATCCCATATTTTTCAATAAACCTTTCATACTCAAAAACAAATTTATCAAACATTACTTTTTGTTTTTGTAAGTAACTTTTATCTTTATGAAATTTTGGCTTGTTATTTGATATTTCTCCGAATATTTCATCATTTTTAATAGCCTCAACATATGCTTCAAAATATCCCACATTATTGATGTAATCCGTCAAATAGTTCTTTGGTGCAGAAGTTACATTTTTATACCCAACGAAATATTCTGTATCAAAAGGTTCATTATTGTATGCTGCCAAAGATATTTTTCTTAATATACATGGAATACACGTACCACATTGTCCATTATGATTGTAATCTTTTCCAGCTCTACTTCTTCCACAAGTAAACGTATTCCGTATTTCCGATTTAAAAGCCATATCCATATTTGCTATGACTTCACCTTTTGTTTGATACTCAAATTTATTTAGGATTCGAATATCATAACCCATAGCTGTAAGAAGTTCATTATAAAGAAATATTGTCTTAGGATGAGTAGTTTTTGTTGTGTACCTTCCGAATTCCGGATTCAAAGATAATATTCCATTCTCATACATTCTAATCTCATTTGTAGAATTAGATATTGCTCTAGAAATAGCTAGAGAAAGATATAGCAGTGACCGTGTAGATTGAAAATAAAATTTTTTTGACTGTTGATATTTATTCCTAATATCAACCTCACTTCCACCAGCAGAGAAAATCTGGCTATAAAAAGCCTGTAGCTGAACTTGATGTGTTCTCTCCTCTGATTTATTAACGTATCCTACATAGTCACTTGAAATATTGTTTGAAAAATTGTAGTAAGCCCCTGCAAGAGAATCTAATCCTCCTGAAAAAAGTGTAATACACTGTTTTTGAGAACTAGGAATTTCTAAAAGAAAAGTATCAAATATTTCTTCATTCTTTTCAAAAGAAACACTAAATAAGTCTCCTGATACCCAATTAAGTAGTTCTATCAACTTTTCACTGGACTGATTCCAACTTTCAACATCATATACTTTTGCTGATACAGATATCTTCCTAGGATTTTTATTATTAGCGTTTCCGCTTGTAGAAATATCTCCATGAAATGCTGCGAGCATTACATTAACCACATCACAAGCTTTACAACGCTCATCTTCACTCATATAAGGATAATCTGTAGCTTCGTTTATAAAAGTTTGAAAATGAAGATTTGTTTCCATTAAAAACCACCAAAGTTTTTTAGCTTATCTGTAATTTGTTCATTTACTATAGCTAAAGTTATCTTTCCTTCAACCAATTTTGAAATATTCTCTCTCATATCATCTTCAAATAACTTATCAGCAAGAGGTTTAATGAATTCTTTTCTAATCTGCGGAATAGTTATCCCATCTTCCAAGCTTTCTAGGGCCCCTTGCATTGTGTTTTCTAAAGATAGAAATACAATTTGATATAACAATTTTTCTACAAAATAAGTTTCACCTTTTTCCTCTTTGACAGTCTCTCCTAAAGCAATTCGTAGAGCTTTTAACAAGATCTCAGACATTTCAGTATTATTGTCGTCTTCAACTAGTTCCATTACTTCATTTACCCATTGTTCTCGTTTAAGAATATCATTTGCTATTTCTTCATACTCATCTTCGTCTAATGCATAAAACTTTGAAAGCTTTCCACCTACAACACCGACAATACTCTGATAGGCTTGTTCAGAAACTTCTTTACCAATAAAATTACTTTTCATTGTGCTCGTTATTTCTGGCATACTTAATTTAGCCTCATCGATAGTCTTTCCTTCAAGAATCTTTTTAATGGATTTATCAATTCTAGCTTTATTGGTTCCCATAAAATCTCTCCATTCTCACAGTTAAAAAAAGTTATTGTTTGATTATTATATAAAACGACATTTTCTTCATCTTAAAACAATTATACAGCTCTTTTGTATTATTCATACCATTTAAATTTTTTTGTTACAAAATATTTGAATGCTATGAATAATATACCCCTCTAAGTTTATAATTGTCTTCTTCACTTAGCTCTAATATTTTCAAGACACAGAATATACCCTGCAAAATCCCCTAAACGTTTTCTATCTTCTGACGAACCTAATTTTTCTATCCAACTAGTATTTAGTTCTAATTGCTCAGCTAACTTTTGGAATGCTTTTAGATTGATCATAAATGTATTGTGGTAGCTGGTTCTTAATTTATCCTTCTCCTGTTTTTCTTCCCTAGAAAAGTAATTCCAGCTAGTTCTCATATTAGAATAGACTAAAGCTGAATCTATGACTTCTTTCCATAACTCATGTAAATACTCATCTTTGCATTCTAATACATTAAAAATAGAGCTGTAAATTTCTAATGCTTCTTCGAAAGATATTGAATCATTTTTTTGTAAGTAGGTGTTATAATCAAACACTCAATCATCTCCTTTTGATATTCTTGATAAATTTACTACGATTTAATATAAAAATTATTTTAGAATTCCCCTGAAAAGATTATGGTAATGAACCGATTTCCTCTAATGAAATGAAATCTTCAAATGACGGAATTGATTCCCAAGAATTACTGTAGCCATGCGAAGGTTGGATTTTTTTGATTTTTTCTTTCAAAGTAGTTTCATTTACCCCAAGAATAGGGAGAATCTCATTTAAATATTTTTTTGATTTCATCGAGTTGACGATATTTAGTCGACTGTTTAATCTTTCTTTATAAATGTATGTTAGCGGAAACCATGAATTATAGTTAACAATAGGATTAATTCTACTGATGTAATTAAGAAATATATCCATCTCAACTATATCTTTAAACTCTTTTTCAGTTGATCTTTCTTTAATTAAATCTGCTGTGATGGATATTCTGTTACTCTCTTTTTCAATTTTCCCACTAAAAATAAAACTTGTTGGATGTCTAAAAGTAACGAAAGAGACATCTCGACAACTGGATTCATCATAATAAAGATGATTAATCAAGGCAAACATTATATCCCATCTTTTGAATTTTGCTGAAACAGAATTAGCGATAATAAATATTTCTATAAGTAAAAACCTTATAGATTCTGGGCTCAAACTATCATTAGACTCTTTTCTAGAAATTTGATAAATTTTATTGTTAAATTCTGTAAAAAAATCTACCAAAAACTCACTTGTAGTCTGCGTATCTTGAACCAAAATATTAATTACTCTCGTAAAAGATTTCCTGAACGGGAGTGACTCATGGATCATTCTAATAGCCGCTTCATCGGGTTCTTCATTTTCATTTTGTATAACAGTTAGCTTATCTAAATCATCCAGAAAGAAATCAAAATAATCCTTAATAGCAAAAGATAGTCGGTGACTAGATTTATCAAGAGCTTTTTCTACCAATTCTGCCTTTCTTTCAACCTCAAAAGTATCTACAGCTTCCTCTAATAGAAAAGAAGGTATTTTACCTATTGCTGGCTTTCTTAAATCAGGTTTTTCGAAGATTTCTCTTAATAACTTTTCAAAATTCTCTTGATAAGTAGTTTCACTTGATAAATCAATATACATTCTACTTTTGGCATATAGAGGAAGAAACTCTTTTCCCGTTTCTAAATCCCTTTCAAAAACGATAGGAATAAATCGATTTTTTCCCAAATCATCATATAAAGACGGGGTAATAATTTGAGTTTCTGTACCTACCCCACCTTCCCTATCATCAGCTTTTTCAGTATACAATTTATCTGAGATTATTAATACTCGGTTAATAGAATCATCCTTTACCATCTGTTCCATAAAATCGTACTTATCCTGTCCTACTTTTAAATCCCAGACGTCTAAAACTACATCCACTCCAGAACCCATTAGAGATTTCGCCAAATCTAAAACTTTTTGTTTGTGCTCATCACTCGTCCAACTATATGATATAAAAACTTTTTTCGTTTCAAGTATTTCCAAAATCCTCTTCCCCTTTACATTGTTTAATCAATAATAAGATATACAACTCTTAAATATAATTTTCTATTCAAAATACTTCCAATCTCAGCTCACAATACATTTAAGAGTATTTGATTTTCTTTAGCATATTCATCAATTAAAACTTTTGTCACACTTGTTCTCATATACTGATCCTTAACATTTTTGTATATGATGAATGCAATAATATCTTCTTGCTGATTCAACGAAAGTTTAGAAAAATCTGTTTCTTTCATGAAATTATCCATGAGAACAATGGTATTTTCGATATCAAAATATTTACTTATATATTCATAATCAACATTCCACGTATCATAAACAAAATTGCTAGAAGCTTTACCATGACCAATTAATAAAGAAATTAACTTGGCTGTATCTAATTTTGTTTCTTTCAACCTTGAGATTAAACTATTAAAAAACTTTCTCGTTTCTTCTTCATCTGATTTCTCTAACAAATATTTAATATACATGAAGTATTTATCATTAATTATCTCATAAATATCCGAATTTAATATCTGTTCAAAAATTAAATTCTCCATCTCTATCAAATGCTCGAGAGATATTTGATAATAATCAATTTCTTTTTCTTTCCCATCCTCTAAATATCTGTTATGTTCGTTTTCCAACATTAAAAGTATACTAGATTTTACACCTAAAGCTATATAATCATCTTCAAAAAACATTTCTACATATTTTTTCCTTACTTCTTCATTTGAGTATATTTGAAGAAAAGTTTGAACTAAATTCCTTAATCTCCATTCCCAAGGAAAAGAAAAAAAACTATCCTTATCTGGATCAGTCAATGAGTACCATATTTGCAGAATGTTTTTTACTAGCAAACCAAATCTTTCATTAGTATCATTTTTTTCCTTTAATTCTATAAAGAATGAATTAATGTGATCCAACAGTAGATTAGTTTTTCTATTTGCATCAATATTCATAATAATATCTTTTAAACTATTTTCAGAAGCACTAAATATTAAATGGTCAACTTGTGACAAAGACAGACCCTCGTCTAAGCTAAGAGAAAAGTATCTATCAAAAAAATTTTTGTCAAAAATACGTCCGCTTTTATTCGAAGATGGGTATGATATCGATTGTTTCTTATACGTTTCTCTAATTTTAGGGAACAATATTGACAAAATACTCAAAACGCTAGCTTTATTCTTTTCAGATAATTCATCTATTAGGTTATCACAAATGCTTTTAAGTTCGTCTTTTTGAGCCTCAGCAGATGAATATCCAACTGAAGTAAATGTAGTAAAATTACCACATAATTCTTCTTTATAAAAAGATAAGAAAGAATATATCTTAGGTTCAAAAACTTGTAAAGTAGTTATTCCTAAAAAATCAACTATGTTGATTTCATTTTGTAAAAATGAATACTTTAAACTTATTGTATTATTTAGCCTTGCTACATCTCGCATACTTTTAAGTTTAGTTCTAATTCCATCATTAAATAGTATTGACCAATCATTTTTATCAAATTGGCTTTCAGGTATACTTTTTAGCGTTAATTCCAATTGACTTAGAAACAGATGTGTAAGCTTTGTTTCATTTATAACAGGCAAGTGAAATGGAATTTGAACTATTTTTTCTAAATAGGCTTCACCATTATTATTTTGCACTTCTCCAAGCGCACTAGTTACAATATCGTAGTCAAAAGCTAACAAGTATATTGTATTTGGAAAATCAGCAATAGATTTAACTAGTTTGAAAACTGATTGAATTTCCGTATTTGATAATCTATCAATATCATCGATAAATATAACTACTTTTGAGTTAGATTCTTTTAATTCCTCTACAAGTGAATCTTTTATTGCTTGAAGATTTGCAAACTTCTTATCTGCGTCACCAGATATTTTTTTCCCAAAGGACTTTGTTATTTTGGATAATATGCTACCAGCAGTTCCTATTATAGGAATTACTGATGTCAGCTCAATCGCTTCTCCAAAAAGTTGCAAATTTTCTCCAATTTTTTTTGAGTCTTGTAATTTAAAAGTGCTTGATAGTTGGCTAAAAAATTGGCTAATCAACTGGTTAGGATCAGTAAACATCCACGGATTGAACCTCAAAATTATCGGCTGATGCATATCTTCTTTGGTTAATTTCAATAAATTTTCTTCTATCATGTTTATTGTAGAGGTTTTTCCAGACCCCCACTCACCATAAAGACCAATATTAAAACTATCAATTTGATCATACTTAACAATTGATTGTGCTAGCTGTGCAGCAAAATTTTTCCGACCTAATAAATCTTCATCTAATGATTTAATTGGAACGTCCGAGTTTAACATTTACTTTCCTCCATATTCCGTAATTTAATTATTATATTTCGTCTCTACTATTATACCAATTATCTGTATAATTTCAGAAATATTTAACAGATAGCCCAAAGAGTATTCATTTGTTAATCATTCATAAATGTTTCTTATACAATTCAATAATATTTAACTCAACACCTCTATTTTCTGCAATCACTCGAATAACTTCATTTGGATAACTCATATATTCTTCTAAACCATCATACCTTTCTGCTAAAGATTTAGGAAAGTCATATTCCATTACAAAAAATGCCGTGTCATAATCAGTGATACAATATTATTCGTAAGAATTGCCCAACTCATCTACAAATTCATTTCCAACTAAAATTTGTTTATATGCTTGTTCTAAATCTTCATCAGAAAATGGGAAGTGAAGATATACATCAACTACATACCCTTCATTCCAAGCTTTTAAATTAGTTAGATATATCCAATAACCACTACCACCAATTCTTTTTCCATCATACCCCATCATCATTTTTTCCGTCACAAGTTAAGTCATATTTGACCACTCCTTTTGTTTCGAGCTGAGGTGCAGATTGTAAAGATGCAATCTTTACGAACTTGCTTTTTGATTTAGTTTTCAAAACCTCACTTCAATTGTGATAGCGTTGGGAAACTGCGATAAACAAGTTGACTACAACTGGTGGTCGTGCTGGAATCCATATCATTGCTATTTCTCAATTTGCGACAAAAGACGGTTTTCTTCCGTCATTAGCTCGAGCTAACTGATCAGATGGCGTTATTATGTTGGGCGGTGCTGATAATGAAGCTGATGAGCGAAAATATTTAATGTCTGATTTTGCAGATATACCTAAACGTTCATATGGTAAAGGTCAGGGAATCGCTAAAATTTTATCTAGCAGAAAAAAAGGAAATCCCTCATTTCTATGAAGCACCATGGTTTGAATAACAACTATGTACATACTTACACAGTGCAAGCCTTGCCCCTAGTAACTCCATCACATTCAATAACCACAGAATAGTTAGAGGAATAATTAAAATAGAAATGATTTTAAATACGATAAAAGATACAAAGTTAAGTTGTGTGATGAGTGTGCAACAATTAAACGAAAAAATTGGCAGAACCGGGATAATAAACAGCCCATAAACAAAGCCAACAATGGCAATATTCGTCCTCTATTCCGCATTATAAATCATCTGTCCAACGTAGTACATGGATGCGGACTAAAGCAAGTCATTAGATTACGCTGTTTTATTAGAGTTTTTCACTCAAAATATCTCTAAACAAAAGAAATCTCTAAAGTAAAATCAATTGTAGCATATTGGACAAAAAAAGAATTCGAAAAGTATTATCCGTCATATACAAAGAGGATTTCTATGAGCATATGCGTTTCAGATGATTTGGGTTGTACTATATTACAGGTATTCTAGACAGTGAAGGGTTAGCACTTAATTGGAATGATATGGACTTCAAACGCAAAAAGTTGAGAGTTCATCACACCTTGAAAATGACAAATCAAAACAATCTTATTCGGAAATCCTACACAAAAACTGAAAGTGGTCTGCGAATCATTTCTTTAGACGATGATACAATTGAAGTGCTAAAAGAATGGAAAGTTGTTCAAAAGAATCATGGTGTAGAAAAATTTATTCTTAGCTATACTGACCTCCCGCTCTATCGTTCAACTGTCCAGCGAATTATTCAGCGCTATGCCAAATTAGCTAAAGTTCCTATAATTCAAGGAAAGGGATCACGACATTCTCACGTCAGTTACTTAATCAATGAGTTCAATGCAGATATTCTAGTCATATCTCAACAGCTAGCTCATTCTAGCCCCGAGATTACGGTAAAACACTACGCACATCTCTGAAGTCGTAATGATGAGGGAATTGCTGAACAAATGACAGGAAACATCCAAATTACTTTTGCAAAGGAAGCGAAAATACCAAATTTTAATGGAAATTAGGCAGTAAAAATATAACCCTACCACTTTCCTCCCACCATTCTCCATTTTTCCTTTGCTCCACCGCCCTCAAAGTCCTATAATTTAATCATAAGAATAGTGGCTATTAATAAAATTCATCAATTAAAAGGAAGCGATTTCAACATGTCAAAAAAAACTTTTCTTAAGTATGGTTTTGTTGTCCTCTTCATAGGAATTTTTTTACTTCGTGCCCAAAAATTTATTTCTGAGCCCCTTTCGTACCTTTTTTCGGGTATTCTTTTGCTTATTGTTGCGTATTTAATACTCGTGAAAAAAATGAACTTTTTCTCAAGTTTGCTCACTGTTACCGATCAACCTTCTTCTACCCAACAACGATTGGGTCAAATCTCTGGTCTGGTCAGTTTATTGATTGGTTTATTTCTGGTAATTTTTTCAGTCATTTTATAGACATTTTTCCACTACTGTTCTTATAAAAACAAGACGTTCTTGTTTGGCCTTTGACGTTGTCGTATACTATAAATAATAAATAATCTATGAAGGAGTAAATTAATGAAAAAAAGTGTTATAACTAGTTCTATGTTAGCGGTTTTGTTGTCGGGATTTCTCGTTACCCCTATTTCTGCTTACGCTTTGGAACGCTCTAAGGGAATTACTGAAGAAACGGTGGCTTCAGAAACATCTCTAACGGAGCGACAAATGAGTAGCGGTGTCACTGAAGAAATGAACCCAAGCATCATAAATTCTCAAGAGGAAACAGAAACAACTTCCACTTCCTCAACCTCCGATTCCACCACTGAAGTTTCTACATCAGAAGTAACAACTGTTAATGATACAGAAAATAGTAGCGACGATACTGAAACTACTTTGGAAACATCACAAAGTAATGAGGACACACCTATAGCACCGGCAAAAGCAGAAGAAAAAGTTCCTGATATTAATTATCAGACACATATTCAAGACATCGGATGGCAAGGGGTTGTCAAAAACGGGGAAATTTCTGGGACTAGCAGACGCTCTTTACGTCTTGAAGGAATTAAAATGAATATTTCAAATTCAGATTTGGCTGGATCTGTAGAATATAGAACACATGTCCAAGAAATTGGGTGGCAAGGATATGTGAAAGATAATCAATTGTCTGGTACAAGCGGAAAGTCTTTGCGGCTCGAAGCGATTCAAATTCGCTTAACTGGAGAAATAGCTAACGCATATGATGTTTATTATCGTGTGCATATAGAAGATAAAGGTTGGTTGAATTGGGCAAAAAACAGTGAGTCCGCAGGTAGTCAAAGCGCCGCTAAAAGATTAGAAGCCATTCAAATTAAATTAGTGAAGAAGGGCGAAGCGGCACCTGAAGGATCTGGAAAAGCCTTTTTAATTGGAAATGAAGCAAAACGTCCAGATGAAATCAAACCAACTGTCAATTATCAAACACACGTGCAAGAAATCGGATGGCAAGGGTTTGTCAAGAATGGTGAAATAGCTGGTACAAGTGGGAAAAATTTACAACTGGAAGCAATCAAAATCAACTTGAGTGATGCTGGTCTAGCTGGAAACATAGAATACTCTACGCACATCCAAAATATCGGATGGCAAGATTATAAAGCCAATGGGGCATTATCTGGCACAACTGGAAAAAATTTACAATTAGAAGCCATTAAAATTAAACTGTCCGGTGATGTTTCAAGATATTATGATGTCTATTACCGTGTCCATATCCAAGATAAAGGTTGGTTAAATTGGGCAGCTAATGGCGCCCCAGCTGGAAGTCAAGCTGCATCTAAACATTTAGAAGCTATCCAAATTAAAGTAGTTAGAAAGGGCGAAACTGCTCCTAAAGGAAATGGAAAAGCCTTTTTAGTTGGAAATGAAGCAAAACGTCCAGATGAAATCAAACCAACTGTCAACTATCAAACACACGTGCAAAATATTGGTTGGCAAGGGGTTGTCACGAACGGGGCAATGGCTGGTACAAGTGGGAAAAATTTACAACTGGAAGCAATCAAAATCAACCTGAGTGATGCTGCTCTAGCTGGAAATATAGAATACTCTACGCACATCCAAAATATCGGATGGCAAGCTTATAAAGCTAATGGGGCATTGTCTGGCACAACTGGAAAAAATTTACAATTAGAAGCCATTAAAATTAAACTGTCCGGTGATGTTTCAAGATATTATGATGTCTATTACCGTGTCCATATCCAAGATAAAGGTTGGTTGAATTGGGCAGCTAATGGTGCCGCAGCTGGAAGTCAAGCTGCCTCTAAACATTTGGAAGCTATTCAAATCAAAATAGTTAGAAAAGGTGAAACTGCTCCTAAAGGATCTGGAAAAGCCTTTTTAGTTGGCGATGAAGCCCGCACACCAGCAGAGATAGCAAACAGATTACGTGCAGAAAGATTAAAGAAAAAACCTTATTATTATTCTCAGCGTGACCCGCAATGGATTAATACTTATATCGGAAACTATACCATTGGCGCAGCAGGATGTGTTCCAACAAGTTTATCTATGATTTTAAGAGGCTCTTACGGTTATAATGTAAATCCTGTCAATGTTGCAACAAGAATGGCTTCTTATGGTGGGTTAAATCAAAGATACTTTGGCGCTTCTGCAACTGATTTAGTGATAACAGCTCAATCATATGGCCGTTCGATCAAAGTTATTAATGATGTAGCTACATTAAACGCCTATCTTTCTGAAGGATATCCCGTTATTTTATATCAAAATGTTGGGATTGGACATGCTATTGTCGTTCATGAGTACAAAAATGGTTACACTTTAACCTATGATCCATACGGTCGCCAGTTTTACTCAGGTTGGGTGTCAACACAAGCACTTTGGAATACCCCGTCAAATGATCCAATTGATTGGACAGAAGGCCGACCATGTTTCGTTATTTTATAGGAGGATATAATGAAAAAAAAACTTATTGTACTATTGTTAGCCTTATTTTTAACGGCATGTAGTAATAATACTGGAGAAAAAAATAGCGACGCTTCATCTACTGAAGTATCAACTAAACAGCAAACTACCCAGTCTTCTAAAAAAGATAGTAGTAATCCGGACACAACACCAACTTCTACATCATCTATAACAATTGAAACAACCGAGAATTTAAAGAATAGAGAATTGAATCCAACAGATGATGTTTCAAAAACTAGACGACAATTGTATGAACAAGGAATTAACAGTTCAACAATTACGGATAAAGAACTAAAGGAATATATATCAGAGGCTAAAGAACAAAAGAAAGATGTCATTGATTATATTAAACAAAAAATAAATCAATAGAGTTATCTCATATTCATTCCCCCTTGACTCTCCCTTCACTCTTGGCTATGATTACCTTAGCAAGTACAATGGTGTACTGTAAACAGTCGAGCAATGGCGCTCAAAAAGATTGGCTTTCGTGCATTCTTTTTGAGCGCTTTTTATTTTTAGAAAGTAGGGAAATTGAATGGAAAAAATGTACCGCAGTCCGTATGAAGCGTACCCGTATCTATCTTCTAAACCAGAAGATTTACGATGTGATTTTGAATTAATGACTGATGAATTGGCCTCGATGACAGGTCTTCTACGAGGATATGTGCAACAATTAGACGTCCCTGAACAGCCTGCACTAACAGAAGAACTGGCTAAAATTTGCGAGTTAATCTACCATGTCAATCCAACGACCCGAACAAAATTAACAGTCACAGAGGAAGAAATAGCCTGGCTTTTGGAACGTGTCAATGCTATGAATGAACTGACATACGAAGAAAATCGTCCTTTTGTTTTGCCGATGGGCACAATCTGTTCCTCTTATGCACACATTTTAAGAGCCAAAGCCAAAGATATTGTTCGTTTACTTTATCGCATGGACTATGGTGGTAAAAAAATTGATCCGCAGCTGTATGATGTAGTCAACTTACTCTCAGGTTACTTTTTCATGTTAGCTTTGTATCTAAATCAGCTCGAAAATGGTGAAGAAGTCCCCTTTGTTTCTCGCAACTATTCTATTTAATTTGGAGGAAGATGATGAATTCATTACCGATACTTGAAAAAGCAGTGGGCGCGATCACGCTGCTTTCCGAAGAACAACAAAATGCCGAATATGAAGGCTTTTTATGCCAAGTTAATGAATCGCAACAACTTATCCGCAGTCGCTTAGCCAAAAAAACGCCGAAAAAAGAAGGCTATTTTGTAGCCTTCTGGGAAAAAAATCAACAAAATCAGAACGAAGCCTTTGATGCAACGGAAGCCCCTGAAATGTTAGCAATTGTCATTTCTGATCAAGAAAAGCAAGGTCTCTTTCTTCTGCCGAAAGAATGTTTAATCCAACAAAAAATTCTCAAAACGCACCAACAAAAAGGCAAAATGGCAGCCCGTTTTTATCCTTCTTGGTGCCAAAACCTTAATCAAACCGCGAAAAAAACACAAAAATGGCAACTAGCTTACTTTACTGATTTATCTAAATACTAAAAACGTCAGCTGGCTTCAGAAGCCAGCTGACGTTTGTTTCTTCTACTGTTTAACCAATTGGTGGCGTACCTTCTGCGTTCCCAGCAATCGCTTCGATTTGAATCTGAGCACCTTTTAGTAAATCCGTCACACCAATCACTCTTCTTGCAGGCGTGCCTTCAGGGAAGTACGTTTGGTAGACGTCATCTACTGCCGCCAGCTCTTCAATCTCTTTCACAAAAATGTTCACTTTCACCAGATCAGCTAAGCTGTGATCCACACTTTCAATAATCGCTTTGATGTTTTCTAAACATTGCGTCGTTTGTTCCTTGATTCCGCCAGCGACTAACGTATTTGTTTTAGGGTCTAATGGTAGCTGAGCTGATAGATGGTTGTAATGAGAAAAAGCAACAGTTTGTGTCGAAAATGGACACTTCGGTGCGTGATCTGTATTATTTGCTTCAATAATTAATCCATGTCGATCTTCAATCGCTTGTGGTGGCGTACCATCCCCATGAGAAACCACCGCTTCTATTTGAACCGCCGCGCCCATTGGTAAATCAGCAACAGCAATCACTGTTCGTGCTGGCATATAATTGACCGTGCGCGCAATTCCTGAATCCGGGAAAAAAGCGGCATATACTTGATTGACAGCTTCCAGCTTAGATAAATCTTTTAAATAAATGTTGACCTTCACAATATCATCAAAAGGCACATCAATACTGGTTAAAATGGCTTTTATGTTTTTCAAACATTGTTTTGTTTGCGTTTTAACACAGCCAACCACAACTCTGCCCGTTTGAGGATCTATAGGCAATTGTGCAGACAGATTGTTATAGTGAGAAAACGCGACCGTTTGACTGGCTAGAGCATCAATTGGTGCCTGAACAGTCTGATTTGTTAATTTAATTAAATCCCCAGCTTGAGGTGCATTAGGGATAGTTCCTTCCCCATTTGAAACAAGTGCCTCCATTTGAACAGAAGCGCCTAACGGCAAATCTGCGACGGCGACCACTGTTTTAGCTGGATAATAATGGGTAAAAAAGGCCGCATAGACCTCCTCAACTGCGGCAACATCCCGCATATCTTTGACAAAAATGGTCATTCTGACAATGTCACTCATCACATGGTTGATACTTTCAACAACCGCTTGGATATTTTTCAAACATTGTGTCGCTTGGGCCCGAATGCCACCTTCTACCAATTGTCCAGAGGTTGGCTCAATAGGTAACTGTGCCGACAAATGATTATAGTGGGAAAATGCGACTGTTTGGGCTGCGAGAGGCTGCTTTGGTGCACGCTCTGTATTTCTTGCTAAGACGATATTTTCATTACTCATAACTCTACTCCCTTTTTTAGCATTCCAACAAAAATGATTCCGCTTACATTTTCAAACATTAAACTTCCAACAAGCTCCTTTTTATTTTCCTGCTTTTCTATTAATGGTGATAGCTTTCCACCACCACTTCTTTCAGTCTACAATAAGAACAGGAACATTTCAATAAGGCATTCCTAAATTGATTGTTGGCACTCAAACAAATCTTCTTCCGTTAAAGAAGACTGGCACGAATCAAGCTTGATTCGTGCCAGTCTTTATAGATAACTCGTTAGCTTTAACTAGTTTTATTTAACCACCATATACTCACGATAATTTTCCGAGAACGTATCCATTAGCGTATAAATTCGTTCAAAATCATAGTCACGACGAGGGTCATCATACCAAACACATTGAATACTTCCAATAATTGGAAGATTTGGGCTACCTGCTGGCACATCTGTAAATGCTTTTTTCGACATATTTGCTAAAGCATCGTCATATTGATAAATGCCAGAATCAACATTGCCAGCGACCCAATACCACGCATCATTGGTATTAAAAATTTTGTGTCCTTTTTGAACAAAGTACTCAGGTTTGGCTACGTCATATCCGCTCCAACCGGCTGTCCAATAAGAAATAATAATCTCTGGGTCAAATGTACCGAAAGAATCGTCGCTGTTGTAATAAATGCCATCATTGAAGCTCATTGGCTGCATGCCCGCATCTTTAATTATTTTAGCTAAATCATTCGCATAAGCGACAAAATCCTTGTAGCGCCCAGAAGATTGCAGTTTCGCCCAACCGCCTGTGTCGACATCATTTGCATACTCATCGCCACCAAAATTGAAAATTTCACTATGCGCGGAAAAATAAGCCACGTACTTACTGATAATCGCCCTTGTGAAATTCACTGCCTTTTGGTTTCCTAAATCTACTGTGCGTTTTGAGCCATCAAAAGCGGGATTTTTAATCGCTAGTTTTTCCATAGCCACTAACAAGGCATCCATATGTCCTGGACTGTTAATCACGGGAATGATGTTGATGTTGCGCGCTTTCGCAAAAGCCAACAACCGATCCATTTCTTTTTGTGTTAACGCGTTGCCATTAGGATCATTGTAATACGCGTTGTTGCCTCGTTGGATTGCTTTTGAAACCCGGTTGTGGTTGTATTTTTTACCATTCACATTGACCGACATATCATCCAAGATAAACCGTAAACCATCATTTCCTAAAATTAATTGGACATCTGTGTACCCATTTTGACTGGCTTTGGCCACTAATTCTTCCAGTTGTTCCACGGAAAAATATTTTCTTCCCGCATCAATGGAGAAGACACTTTTTAAAGGTTGTGTTTGTTTCTCTTTTAAATTATCCAAAGCTGTTTGGACCTCCGTTTGCCAAGTAGTCACTTGCGCGGCTGTATACGTTTTTCCCGCAAGTTCTGTTGCGACTGTCTCTTTTGTTGTTTGTAGTGCTTGAATCGTTTCTGGTGTATAGTTTTCTGCCTTTTCAATGGCTGTAACTGCTTGATCCAACGTACGATATAAAGTGGTTAAGTCAATGGCTAACAGGCCTTTTTCTAATTCAGCATCATAGGTATTTGAAATCCCTTGGCCATAATCGCCACCTAAAATAGCTTTATTCACATCATAAAGCGTTGTTGCTTGTGTCACTGCTTCTGCGGCTTTATTTTGTGCTTCAAGGTCTGTGTTGGCGTAGCTAATTCGTTTTAAATAGTGTTGCGCAGCCGCTTTCATCTCTCCAAGAGAAACGCCTTTACTCTCTGCAATGGCCGTTTTTGTCCAAAGTAAATTAGAAGGTTTTATCTGATTTAAATCGTCTTCATTATAGGTGCGACCATCGCGATCTAAGGCATAGAGGAACATGCCCCCTAAATTATTTTCATAAGAATAACGAGCTACTTTATACATGTTACTTTCCATATATGGCTCTTTTGTGTCATACCAGCGGTTGCGATCTTGCTCTTCTGGGAAAGTTAATCCTGGAACAAATCGTTCCCCATTGAGAACCGGACTTAAATTATTTAATGCTCGTTGCGTGCGTTGGTCATCGCTGCCATACTGTTGATACGCGAGAAAATCGAAACAGTCACTGACATCTTGTAAAGGTGGTAAATATTCTGCATTGGTATCATACAAAAATGGACGATCCGTTCCCGACTTCGGTCCAATGTATTTTGATAATGCACGAATGACCCCATTAGATAAAACAATATCTTTTTCACTTGGACGAGTTTCCATGTCAATATCTAACCCATCAATTCCTAAATCATCAACAAATTTGGTTAGCAACTCTTTCGCATAAGCATCAAATTCTGCTTCTGTAGGCGTTGTTCCTGCATAAGGAACTTTTAATAGCTCGCTGTAATCAATCCCTCGAACTAAACGAACACCTCGTGCATGTAATGCTGGCGCATACTCATTTTTTAACGTATCATAAAATGGCTGTGCAAGTGCTTCTTGTCCTTTTGGCACATAACTAAAGACATTCACAATGTCAATACCATAAGGAATATCGTGCATCGTTAGCCAATTTTCATCTGGCAATGTTGTATTAACCCCTTGCATCGTTTTGTCACGCCAAGCCCGATAATAAACCATAAAATGTTTCTCTTGGGTAGGCTCATTGGCTTGGCTGATCATTGGTTGATGAAACAGACTAAATAAGATAAACGCCAAGCCAACCAATAACGAAAGACCTAGCCAACTGACAATTGTTTCTCTGTTTTCTCCTCTTCTTGTCGATAAATTGTTCCCCACTTTGAACACCATTCCTTTCTGCACTCCGTTCATTTTTGTGTATCCGCCCAAAAAGAAAGCGCATACACAACCATCAATAGAATAACAAAAAATAACGAATTTGCAAAATAGAAACTGGAAAAATGAGGATTTTCTATAAAAATCTTTTCCCGCCTAAAATCACTTTCGTTAGGCGGCGTTTAAATGGTAAACTTTGAGACTTGCAAGAAAAATAGGCCTATTTTTCTTGCAAGTCTCCTTTACTTAGTCATGATCAACATCGGCGATTTTCACAACAATTTTCCCTTGTGCTCGCCCTGTCAGTGAATAATCCACCGCTTCTTGAATTTGACTAAAAGGAACGACTCGGTCAATTATCGGCTGTAATTTTCCCTGTTCAATGAACTCAGTGAGTAAAGCTAATTGCTCTCCATCGGGACGCATAAACAAAAAATGATAACTAACATCTGTGGCTTGCTCCAATCGATGAATCTTGCGAGTAGCTATTTTAAAGGCCCATTGCTTCCAAAGCGGCAAGCCATACTCTTTAGCAAAACGTTCGTTGGGAATGCCTGACAATGTAACGACTTTTCCCTGAGGTTTAACCACTGAAAAAGCTTTTTCTAAGATTGTCCCCCCCATTGTATCAAACACATAATCGTAGTCGGATAAAACTTCTTCAAAATTTTGTGTCCGATAGTCAATCACTTCATCTGCTCCCAACACTTGAACCCATTCTTTATTTTTACTACTCGTGGTGGTGGCAACGTAAGCGCCCGCTAGTTTTGCTAATTGAATCGCAATGGTTCCAATCCCTCCTGAACCTGCTTGAATCAGGACTTTCTGGCCTGGCTGTACATTCATAATATCATGTAGCGCTTGATAACTTGTCAAACCGACTAACGGAATGGCCACAGCTTCTTCAAACGTTAAATTTTTCGGCTTCATAGCTACAGCCGCTTGATCCACTGCAATATATTCAGCAAAAGTTCCCACGCGATTTTTGGGTACTCGTCCGTAAACTGCATCGCCCAGCCTAAAATTTTGAACATTTTTTCCAACAGAGACAACAATCCCAGCAAAATCACTGCCTAAAATCAGTGGCATTTGATAATTTAAAAGCATCTTTACTTTGCCATCTTTTGTTTTTAAATCAATCGGGTTGATACTGGCAGCGATAATTTTGACCAAAACATCATTGTCATGAATGGTGGGTAAGGGCACCTCCTCGATTGCTAATTCTTTTTGTCCGTATTTATGAATTAAAGCGGCTTTCATCATTGAATCTTTCCTCTCTTTCTATCTCTTTTATCGGTTTAAAAGTTTAAACCTTTAATCAATTAGTATCTTAACGAAGAATGGAATCCACGTCAAGTTTCAGCCCTCAGCGTATTTTATTGACAAAAAACACGAAAAATGGTTTAATCGTTTAAAAATACGAACCAAAGAGGCGGAAAAATATGAAAGAATTAGAAGAAATTCAAACAGAATTTACTGCGCTTAGTGATTTTTTAATCGCATTGGGTGATGAAAAACGCCAAGCAATTATTATTGCACTGTTAGAAGACCAAGCCTGTGTTGGCCGTCGTGTCACTGAGTTAACAGAGGCGACACAGCTCTCACGCCCCGCTGTTTCTCACCACTTAAAAATTTTGAAACAAGCCAAATTAATTGATTGTCGCAGTGAAGGAACTAAAAATTATTACTCACTTTCTCACGATACCACCAAAATTGAGCAACTCCAACAACTATTGACCCACATTACGTCGATTATGCCAGGGAGGAAGCAAGCATGAAAAAAATTCTCGTGGTCCTCACAAACGTTTCCCGTTATCACGGCACCGAAGAACCGACTGGCCTCTGGCTAGGTGAAGCCACGGAGTTCGTGGAAGAAGTAACCAAAGCAGGATTTTCAGTTGACTATGTTAGTCCCCAAGGAGGCTATGTCCCTTTGGATCCCCGGAGTATGAAATATGTAGATTCATCCATTATGGCGGTTTATGAAAGTGCAGATTTTCAAGAACGAGCGCTAGCGCATTCCCTCTCTCTTGAAGAAATTGAGCCAGATGAATACGCAGCAATTTACTTTACAGGAGGTCATGGCGTTATGTGGGACTTTCCTGATAACCCTCAGTTGCAAGCAATCACTCGTAGCCTTTACGAACAGGGTAAATACCTAACTTCTGTTTGTCACGGAATTGCTGGTCTTTTAAATGTCAAAGATGCGTCAGGAAATTATTTGATTGCAGATAAAACCATTACTGGCTTCACTACTGCAGAAGAAATTTTAGCCATGAAAAAAGCAGTTGTTCCTTTCTTAAACGAAACAATTGCCAAAGAACATGGTGCTACTTTTGCGAAAAAGCGTCCCTATAAAGAATTTGCGTATCAAGATGGCCGTATAATCACTGGGCAAAATCCTTTTTCTGTCCGCGCTGTCGCAAAATTGTTAATTCAACAATTATCAAAATGAAACAACAGCGACTACTTTTAGGTAGTCGCTGTTGTTTCATTGCTTCTTCTTTTTTCCGAAAGCCGAAGCCCTAACATAAAAAATTTTTGATTAGCTAAAGAGTAACATCGCGCCAATTAAGATAATTAGGTTAATTAAGCCTAAGACAATCATTGGTTTGGCCATGAATTTTGTCCAAGTGGCATATTGAACTTTGGAAATTTCCAAACCACCCATTACAACACCAGATGTTGGCGTGATCAAATTAATCAAGCCACAACCTGAAGCAAAAATCATAACCATCACTTCTGGACTTAAACCAATGTTTTTAGCTAACGCACCCATTACAGGAATAGAAACGTACGCTAAACCAGAAGTTGAAGGAATTAGGAAAGATAAACCTAAGTATAAAACAAAGGCACCGATGACAAATAAAACTGGGGAGAGTCCTTGTAATAAGCCTGCCGCTTTATCAAGGATAAATGAATCTAAATACGTTTTAGACATCAAAACAGATGCCCCGCGAGCAACTACAATGATTAAAACAACGGATAACATATCTTTGGCACCGTCGATAAATGCTTCAATGGTTTCTTTTTCAGTAAAGCGACCAATCAAGGCAGCAATGATCCCTAAAAGGAAGAACCACATCGCTAAGTCGCCAAAGTACCAGTCACCGAAACTGTTGCCTGTTAAAACAGACGTCCAGCCTTTGAAAATCGTCACTCCAAAGTCGTTCCATGGAATTAAGGAAACAATCATAACGACAAAACAGAAAGCGAATACCATTAAGATTTTTTTATGACGATTCGTAAATGGCATTTCTTTCGACGCTGCTTGTCCATACGTTTTTTCCATATCCTCTTGTTCTTGTAAAGATAAAATTGTTGAACCTTTGTCAGCCTTCACTTTTTTTGCATAACGCATCACAATGAAAATAGAATAGCTGGTAGAGGCCGCCCACAAAATAGCACCGACAATTAAAATAATTCCTGTATTCGGCTGAATGCCAATACCTCGTAACGCATCCATCGCTACCCCTGTGGAGAAAGGGTTAACCGTTGAACCGATAACACCTGATCCTGCACCCAATAGCACAGTCCCCACTGCGACAAACGTATCAAAACCAGCGGCGACCATGGTGGCACTCAATAAACCATAAAAAGGAATTGTTTCTTCTGCCATTCCATAAGTCGACCCACCAATAGAAAATAAAATCATTAAAATCGGAATGATTTTCAATTCGTTCCCTTTTAACTTTTTAACGACTGATTGAATCCCTGCTTCAAGAGCCCCAGTTTGCGTCACAATATTTAAAAAGCCACCGAGTACTAAAATAAAAATATTAATTTCAATGGCATCTTTAAACCCATTGAATGGAGCCATGATAATATCCGATAATTTGGCCCCTACCACGTGGTCAACCATTTTGCCATCAATTTCTCTTGGGGTAAATGGCTGGCCATTTAGCAAGACCGTTACGATACCTAAAACAATTAAGATAATAAATAAAATACTAAAAGACGAAAGCTGTTTTTTGTTTTTCTTCTTTTTTTCTGCCATATCCTTTTATACAGGAACCTACTTTCCTGTATCTCCCTTCTCTATGATTAATTACTCAATCGATCAATAAAGAATGGCGTATCTAGAAAAGTTAAGAATTTATGACTGTAGCTAATACGGTTCATTTGGACTAATTTTTTCATAACACTGCTTGCTGTTTCCCGCGTAGTTCCACTCATCCGTGCAATGTCATTAATGGTAATTGGACAAGCAATTGCAACGCGCTCTCTGTTGTCAATTCGTTCTCCTAAATCATTTAATAACATCGCCAGTGATGTCACAATCCGTTCACATGCATCATTGGTTGTTCCTTTTTGGATTTTGATCATGCTTTCTTTTAAAAGGACCGATTGTTCTTGAATCCAATGAATCAATTGCTGGGGATTATTTTGGAGAAAACGCTCAAACAGTTTAACTGGCACAAACACAACCTCAATATCCGTATAGGCAATCGCGGAGTCGTAATGAACCTCATCTTGAAACAGTCCGATTCTCGGAAAAAGAGCCTGCTTTTTCATAAAATGCAGATAGGAAAAATTACCACTGCGATCATTTTTTTCAATTTTAATGACACCCGAAACCAATAAAATCAAATGATTTCTCGGATCACCTGGATAAAAAAGGACTTGGCCTTTTTTATAGGAGCGAACGAAACTCTCGTTGCGCAATTCTGTTAGTTCTGATTCAGAAAAGTATTGAAAATCTTGATTATTTTTAGTGATTATTTTCTCTATCATCATCTTAATTCTCCTAAATACTATACTTTATTTTGTCACAACCGTTCCTACGATTTCATCGCCGCTCATACTTCCTAAGTTTTCCAAAGAAGTGATAATTGCTTGTTTATTGGGTTGGCTTTCTACAAACTGAATGGCGGCTTCAATTTTCGGTAACATACTACCTGGTGCAAAATGACCCGCTTGTTTGTATTCTTCCAACTCTGCTACAGTGACATTGGTTAATTGTTTTTCATCTGGTTTGCCATAATTA
This sequence comes from Enterococcus sp. GC34, assembly GCF_040886645.1. Taxonomy (NCBI): domain Bacteria; kingdom Bacillati; phylum Bacillota; class Bacilli; order Lactobacillales; family Enterococcaceae; genus Enterococcus; species Enterococcus sp. GC34. The sequence continues at coordinate 146,185 of NZ_JBFOEF010000005.1, read as the reverse complement.
ATGCACACATAATCCACGCCAGTTAAAATAACTAGTGCATCCGCATCCACTAATTCTGCTAGTTTTTCAGAAGCAAAATCTTTATCGATTACTGCTTCGACACCTTTTAATTCTTGTCCTACGACAGGGATGCCGCCACCACCACATGAAATGGTAATTATATCATTTTTTATTAAGGTATTAATAGTCTCAGCCTCGTGGATATCAATTGGCTTAGGACTTGGAACGACTTTGCGCCAGCCACGTCCTGCATCTTCTTTAAAAATAGCACCTGCTTGCATTGCTTCTTTGGCTTCAGCTTCTGTTAAAAATGGACCGATCGGTTTTGTTGGATTTTTGAATGCCTCATCTGCTGGATCTACGACCACCTGTGTTAAAACAGTAGCCACTTGTTTCTTGATTCCTGCTTTGTTTAATTCTTGATTAAGCGCATTGGACAACCAGTAGCCGATACTTCCTTGTGTCATAGCAACACACGTATCTAGCGGCATCGCTGGATTTTTTTCAGAATCAGCTGCTTGTTGTTGCAATAATAGATTTCCGACTTGTGGACCATTGCCATGTGAAACAATCAACCGATGCCCTTGTTTAATTAAATGAACTAAATAGGCAGATGTTTGAACTAATGCTTGCTGTTGTGCGTGTGCGCTAGCATCATTTGAAAGGATGGCATTTCCGCCTAGTGCAACGACCATTTTTTTCCCCATTACAAATCCTTCTTTCCTATCATAATAAAGAATAGGCCGCCCTTCAAAAGAAACTCTTAAAGGGCGAAACGACTATTCTTTTTTCAATGTTTTTTCAGTTGCTTCCTACACACGAGGAATGAATAAGTTGCCTAAAGTAGCTGCCATGATTGCTTTAATGGAATGCATTCTGTTTTCTGCTTCTTCAAATTGACGACCATATTTACTGCGGAAGACTTCATCCGTAATTTCCATTTCAGTAATGCCAAATTTTTCAGCAACCATTTCACCGTATTGTGTTTTCGTATCATGAAAGGCTGGCAAACAGTGTAATACGATTAAATCGCCATCCATGTTTTCGGTTTTTTCTAACATAGCCATATTAATTTGATAAGGTTTCAACAGATTGACACGTTCTTCAAATTTATCTTCTTCACCCATAGACACCCAAACGTCTGTATATAACACGTTGGCTCCTTTAACACCTTTAGCAACGTCGTCTGTAATCATTAATTCTGCACCAGATTCTTTCGCAAATTCTTTTGCATAATTAACGACTTCATCAGAAGGGAACAATTCTTTTGGTGCACAAATGCGAACATTTACGCCTAAAATAGCACCTGTCACTAACAAGCTGTTTGCCATGTTGTTACGGCCATCGCCGACATATACTAAAGTGATTCCTTCTAAACGACCAAAGTTTTCTTTCACTGTCATAAAGTCCGCAATCATTTGTGTTGGATGCCATTGATCCGTTAAACCATTCCAAACAGGAACACCAGAATATTTCGCTAAATCTTCCACTACTTCTTGACTAAACCCACGGAACTCAATCCCGTCAAACATACTACCTAAAACAATCGCTGTATCTTCAACAGATTCTTTTTTACCTAATTGAATATCGTTGGCGCCTAAATACTCAGGATGTGCCCCTAAATCAATCGCTGCTGTAGTAAATGCAGAGCGTGTCCGTGTCGAAGTTTTTTCAAATAAAAGAGCGATATTTTTTCCTTCTAAATAGTGATGTGGAATCCCTTTTTTCTTCAATTCTTTTAAGTGAATACTGAAGTCTACCAAATACTCTAATTCTGCTCTTGTAAAATCTTTTTCTGCTAATAAACTACGTCCTTGAAATACTGAATTCATGATGATTCCTCCTATTTTTGGGTGTTTTTTAAAGATCTTCACGGTAAAGTGGCATACTCATACAACGAGGGCCACCACGGCCACGTACTAGTTCACTTCCTGGAATGTAATTCAATTTCACGCCTGCTTCTTCTAGCGCTTTATTCGTAATCGTATTCCGATCGTAAACAACAACTTCCCCAGGGGCAATTGCTAATGTATTTGAACCGTCGTTCCATTGTTCACGGGCTGCTGCGGTTAAATTCCCAGCGCCGCAACGGATTAATTGAACATTGTCTAAATGCAAGTATTTGCATAAAATGTTATCTAATGTATCTTTTTCTTTTGTAATTTGGATGTCTCCATCTGCTTTTTCAGTGATCGAGTAAACAACCAAGCCGCCTTCGATTTCTGGATGAATCGTAAATTTATCATAGTCAATCATGGTAAAAACGGTATCTAAATGCATGAATTTACGATGTTCACCGATATCAAAAGCCAAGATATTTTTGAACCCTAATTTTTGTTCAAAAATATTTCTCGCAATTTTTTCAATTGACGCGGCATCCGTTCTTTGAGAAATCCCAATGGCCACCACTTCTTTTGAAAGAATTAATTCATCGCCACCTTCAATTCTGGTTGATTCTGAACGATCATAGACTCTAGGAACCTCTTTTCCAGCAAAACGAGGATGATAATCAAAAATGTATTGCCCAAAAATGGTTTCCCGTTGTCGAGTTACTGAATACATATGATTTAAAGAAATCCCGTGCCCCATTGTCGCAAAGTTATCACGTGTGAAGTATAAGTTAGGCATTGGATCAATAATGAATGGATAATCCGCTTCAACCATATCTGTTAAAAATTCTTGCTCATATTTAGGTAATTCTTGTTTTTGAATGCCTGCAATCGCTTTTTGAATAAGTTCTTCGTTGTCGTCAATTTCTAACATTAACTCTCTAACTTTTTCTTTTGCTGATTCGCTGCGAATATTGGCTTCTTCTAAGAATTGGTCAATAAATTGTCGGCGGACCTCTTCATTAATCAACGCTTCAGCAGCTAAGTCCTCTAAATAGACCACTTCGATATCTTTTGATCGTAACAACTCTGCAAATGCATCATGTTCTGCTTGTGCTTTTTCTAAAAACGGAATATCATCAAACAACAATCTCTCCAGATAATCTGGCATTAAATTTTCTAATTCCTTACCTGGACGATGTAACATCACTGTTTTCAATTTCCCGATTTCAGAAAATACATTAATTGGATGACTCATGTGAAATAACCTCCTCAACTTAATTACAAACACAGAATAACAGACCTGATTAACCTAGGACGTGAGCCATTTGCCAAACAAAATACCAAATATACAACGGTATTCTTTCTTATGCATATTTCCAGCCTAAAAGAATGCGCTTTCATAGATATTCTAAAAAAATAATGCATAATTAAATAAAAAAAAATGCATTTATTCAAAAAAAATTATTTCTCCACACACTTCATAAAGTTATAATCTTATAGAGGCAAAAGGAAGGGAGCCAGAAGTCAAAACGACTTCTGGCTCCCTTCCTTTTATGCGTTACTTTTTGACAAAGGTGTTGGCTGAATAAATTGTTGAAAATACTGCTCTAGTTCTTGTGCTTTTTCCTCGGATGATGAAACAATAATAACAGTGTCGAAGCCAGCGACAGAACATTTCTTTTCACACAAAGACACTTCATCAAGTACAGCTGAAAACAATGTTGCGTTGTCTGGTAATGTATGAACCACTAGTAAAAAGGCGACACGTTCAACTTTGGTCACTACCTCACGAATTGCTTGTATCAACTGTTCTTTTTTTCGTTCTTCTAAAGAAGTGAATTGTTCAAAAATCGTTAACCGCATCTCGCCAGACTCATCTAATGCTTTGACGACTTTTAATTCCCATAAATCCCGTGAAATCGTTGCTTGTGCGACATTTATCTCGCGCTTTTTTAATTCTCTTAACAACTCATTTTGACTATGAATTACAGTTGTTTGAATGATTTTTTTAATCAAACTTTGGCGTGTTTGCTTATTCACAAATAACACCCTTCCTCCAGACATTTACAAAGCAATACTAGCAGAATCTCTCTAATTAGAATATAAAAAGGGTCGTTTAGCTAAAAGGTTCTCATTGATTTTGTCGGATATTTCTCATTTAAAAAAGTGAGACTTGCACAATTTAGTAAAACGTTGTACAGTGATTTTAGGGAATTACTGGCACCGTTTTAAATAACAGCAATGATGTTTTTTTGCATGATTAACTGAACTGGAGGAAAGTAATGAACCGATTAAAACGCCAAACGATGATTAAGCGATTGGTCACAGAAAATGAAATCCATACACAAAGTGAATTACTAGCATTATTGGAAAAAGAAAATATTCACACCACACAAGCAACTATTTCTCGTGACATTCGTGAGCTGAATTTAAACAAAGTAGACAATGGTCAAGGAGAAGCCTATTATCGTATCTTGAATAATTCCGCCCTTCGTCCAAAATATAAAACAGATGAAGAACGTCTTGTTGACATTATTATTGAAACTGGTGTTTCTTTAACACAAATAGAGTTCACAAATCTTTTAACCGTCTTACCTGGCAACGGGCAAGCCATCGGGGTTTTAATTGATCGCATACGTATCCACAACCCTCATATCTTGGGCTGCATCGCTGGGGATGATACTATCTTAATTCTTTCAAAAAATAAAGAAGATGCCCTTGAAGTTAACAACTATTTCCAGCAGTATTTGTACCACCCATAATTCATCACTTAGTAAAATCGACTATTTTTTGACATCATTGCTATTTTTATTAAAGATAAAAATCTCCAGAGGATACTTTCCTCTGGAGATACAATTATTTCATTGAATCTCTTACTACTAATTATCAGATAACTATTTACATAAAATTAAACAGTTCAATTCAATATAATTTTCTCATCCACAAAATCTAAAGATTTTTCGTCATGAGCTATATATATCCTTAAACTCTTTGGTAATGTATCTCTGATATATTCTAATATTTTCCTTTTACTGCTCTGATCCAAATTACTCATGGCCTCATCTAAAATAAGTATTTTTGGCTTCCTTAACAATGCTCTAGCCAAATTTATTTTTTGTTTTTGTCCACTTGATAAATTAATTCCACCCTCTGCTATTACTGTATCTAATCCTAAAGGAAAGGAATTTATTACTTCTTCCAATCCTATATTTTTTAAAATATCATAAATATATTCATCATCAAATGAATCAGCTTCTAAGAACAGATTTTCTTTTACTGTTCCAGCCATTATAAACGGTCTGCTCGTTATCTGGATAACGTCTTTTCTATAGGAACTTATATTATTGAAAATATCGTTGTTACCAAGGTATATATGTCCTTGGTCTGGTTTATAAAGTGATGCTAAGATATTACTTAAAGTGCTTTTGCCACTGCCATTTTTACCGTAGATACCATATGTTTTTCCAAAATAAAATTCTTCTGAAAAATCTTTCAAAACATAAGAAGTGGCTCCGTATGAAAATCGAAGTTTCTTTACAGATAATTTTTTTGAATTATTGAAGTCTATTTGTTTTGCGATAGATTCAGTTTCTTCTTTTGTCACATGAATGATATCATTTAACTTTCTAACCATAACAACTACGTTTTGTATCTCTTTTTGATATTCAATGATGTTTTTTACTGGTGAAGTAAAATAAGTTATCAGTGATATATAGGCTATTAGTAGCCCAATACTTATACCTCCATTAATTACTAATATCCCCCCTTGCCATAATACACAAAGTGTGCCTACTGATTCGATCAAAATAATGATACTAGATTGTACGTTCTGATAAATTACACTAATTTTTTCTTGATAAGTCAGTTTTTTTGCATTTTTTAAAAATTTTCTAGTAAAAAAATTTTCTAATTGAAAAACTTTAACTGTCTCATATCCATTTAAAATCTCATTTAATGAAGTAATTGTTCTTGAATTTATGTCTATAATTTTAGTATTAACTTTATTTAAAGGCTTAATAAACAATATAGTAATTAATAAATAACTAAAAAATATTCCTAAGGTAATACTAAAAAGTTCCTTACTTATAACAAATAAGATAGCTCCACCTGCTAATGCTATAAAAAATTCCAAAAACAGCGATAGTACTAGTCTAGTCAATATTGATTGTACTTGTGTAGCTATATTATATCTTGTCAGCACTTCTCCACTGTTTTTACTTTTTAAGTTAACTATCTCCATATTTATAAGCTTATTCAAAAAAACTGAGAACAAGCTATCATTCATACGCTTTGACATTTTAGCTATAAACAACGTACGTACTATTCCTAAAATCCATTGAAATAGATATAACAAAATGATAGCCATAAATAAATAATTAAAATTATCAAGTATATTTAGATAGATTTTTTCAAAAAAGTTATATGTATGTATTTTCTGCACGCTTTTTTCTGTCTGTAATATAAAAGTATCTATAAATTTTTGGTAAGAGAAGCTTCCTATAAAAGAAATTAATGCCATTATGATTGAAAAAAATAAAACAATGCTCAAGGTTCCTTTTTCTTGCTTTAAGCTCTCATAATAAAAATTATGATTTTTCATCTTAGGAACAGAATTTTTTATTTTATCTATATCAAAGTTCACTATTCTTCCTGTCCAAGTAGATTGAAAATCTTTTAATTCTTGTTTTAAAATCCCCAGAGCTGGGTCAAAGATTTTGATATGCTTTTTATTTATAGCTTCCACTACTACAAAATGAGCTAAACCTGATTTTGTAATGATATGTGCTATAAAAGGCAGATGTATTTCATTATTTTGTATACCTTCAATTAATTCAGCCCAATTACCTTCAAGCCCTTCAGGATTTAAGTTTAATTTCCTTGATCCATCCAGTATTCCTTGAATCGTAGTCCCAGATTCACTTGTTTTTGTTAATTCTTTAGCTGTCACCAGAGATAGCTTCCCACCAGAAAGGTTTACGATGGTTGCTAAACAAGCTGGTCCACAATCCTTTATTTCTGTTTGTCTTATCCTTTTAAACATATCTTCCCCCTATTTTGAAATATTTAGATATTACTTTTTGATATACAAAAATAAATTGAATTCCACAAAAAATAAGTACCCCTAAAAATAGTTTCAAATCATAAAATAAGAAAAAATTGAAAGGAGTAATTAAAAAAACTTGAGCACGAGTATCGATTAAAAAGTCATACAGATAGAAATATGAAATACTTGTTATAGATATCCCTATACCACTTCCTATCCATGTACCTGTTAATAATTTTAAACAAAACTCTTTAGTCAATTGTAGCGGACTACATCCAAGGGATGTTTTTATCTGTAGTTCTTGTTGTGACAACAAGAATCGTCTCTTTAATTGCATAACAATGTAAAAAATAAAAAATAAAAATAATGCAATTATTAATACTAACAAACTCACTTCCAGCATTGCTAACAAGAAAATTAATTCTTCTGAAGTATCATTATTAAACAAATGGAAAATTGGAGAGATGTTTTGAGCATCCTTTTCTTGGCTCTTTTTAAATAAATAGACATAAAAATATAATCGGGCAAACACAGTAATCCATAAGTTAATAAACATTGAAAAATAGAAATATTTACTGATTGATTTTATTTTTAATAAGTAATTAGACCTATTTATAGTCAATTCTCCACCTCTATAACTTCATTCAATTTTTTTTCTGTTATTTCGTAAATCTTCTTCTTTATTGATGGAATCTGATCATAGTCATGTGTAACCACGATTAGAGGGATATTATACTTATTACTTACACGGTATAAAATATTCATTATTTTTTTTGATGTATCTGGATCTAAATTTCCTGTAGGTTCATCTGCCAAAATAAGTTCAGGATTTTTTATAATTGCCCTAGCAATAGCAACCCGTTGTTTCTCTCCTCCTGAAAGAAGAGAGATTCTCGTGTGTAGTAACTCTGTAATTTTTAACTCCACAGCTAGTTTCTCGACCTGTTTTTTGATAATCTGACTAGGAATTTTTTTGATTTTTAAGGGATAAGCAATATTTTCATACGCACTTAACCATTCAATTAGTTGAAAATTTTGGTGAACATAACCTATGCTCCGCCTATACGATATCAATTTTTTCCTCGTATCTAAACAGACTTTTTTTTCATCTAGAACAAATTCTCCCGTAAAATACGGATGTTCACCTGCGAGTATGTTTAAAAGCGTTGATTTACCTACGCCGCTTTTTCCTATAATAAAAGAGACTTCTTTGCTAGAGAATTCAACAAAATCAATTTGATAAAGAAAAAAATTTTTTTGAGTCAGTACTTTTACATCTATCAACTTAATATTCATTATCTAACCTGCAATTCATTCTAAAAATACGCTATAATGTTTTTTTATTTGTTCTTTGTATGTGGAAGTAAATTCAAATATTACTTCTTCATCAGATACTAACAGAAATTCAACAACTACTGTGCTCGTTTTTAAAAATTTATCTCCCTCAATTTTAGTGGATAAATTTTTCAAATTAACTTCACCTTGTAAAGCCTTAACTGAAAATATATCTTTTATCTGTGTATTCTGAGGAACTCCATCATTCAATAAATTAAGTGTTAATTTTATACTATTGTTAGCTTCCTTTTTTAATCTACTCACTTCAACTAACTGAACATAATAATAGGGAAAGGCTATTTGTTCTGCTTCTGAATACGTTTCAACCACATCGATAGCCGAGTCATCATCTTGCTTATGCACTAGAGACTCAGGTGTAGCACATCCTGTAATAACTAACAAAGCTAAGATATTGTATAATACCTTCATATTTTTCATTCGTACAATCCTCATATTATCTGTGCAACTTCAAAAGAATACAATTTTTGTTGACTAAAACTGTATTCTTTTGAAAAGACAACATTTTATCTCCAATATGAAACAAAAATATGGTTATATACTTGCACATGTCTTAAGTAACCTGCTTTACTTCCACCACCTGCATTACACAACCAACAATGCCAATGAAAACCAGCTTTAACTTCTCTTGCAACCGTTTCGTTAATCTTTTTCATTTTATCACTCCTTTCTAAATTATAAAACAAATATATTATAATTAGAAAACAATGTCAATTGTTTTAATATTAAAAAACATTGCTTGTCCAAAAGCTTGTATATAAAGTTATTTTTTGGTCAACCTTTGCATTTAGTTATTAAAGAATAAAAGCTGTAATGTAATTTTATTCTAATAAAATAATGAGTTTTTCTTTTGAACACCGTCTTTTTTTTGTATAATAATCAAAAAGCAAAGAAAGGGTTTCTTATGACTGAACAATTCATACTCACTTCAAACGATCAACAAACTCAGCTCAATGTACGTCATTGGCCCTGTCCTTCACCCAAAGCCGTAGTTCAATTGATTCACGGCATGGCAGAGCATATCCAACGTTATGATGAATTTGCTCGTTTTTTAAATCAATTAGGGTTTGCCGTAATTGGTCATGATCATCTAGGTCATGGCGAATCTGTACAACCAAGCGCACCGATCTATGGTTTTTTTGGAGAACAAGGGCCTGAAAATGTCGTTACAGATATTCATCAAGTGAAACAATGGGCTGTGAATCGCTATCCACAATTGCCCTATTTTATGATGGGTCACAGCATGGGGTCTTTCGCCTTGCGCAACTATCTGCAAGACTATCCTGTGACTATGCAAGGAGTCATTTTCATGGGCACTGGAACAAGTCCGTTACCTTTAACCGCAGCATTGCCTTTTATTAAAAAAATGGCCGAGAAACAGCCGAAAAAAACAGCTCCGTTCATTGATAAGCTGGCATTTGGTTCTTTTAGCAAAAAATTTCCTGAAGCAAGTTCCTTTAATTGGCTTTCTAAAAATCAAGCCAATGTGGCTGACTATGAAAATGACCCATTAATGGGCTTCGTATTTACCAACAATGGCTTTGCTACCCTTTTTTCACTTGTTAAACGAGCCAATCAAAGGAATTGGTACCAAGCGATCCCAAAAGAATTGCCTATTTTAATCATTAGTGGCGCTGAAGACCCAGTTGGTGATTTCAGCAAGGGGCCAGCGAAAATTCAAAAGCAATTAAAGCATGCAGGTTTTCAGCACGTGACGTTACGACTATTTCCCACATTGCGTCATGAAATTTTATTAGAAACGGAAAAAGCAACAGTTTTTCAAGAAATTGGGCATTGGTTAACGGATTTAACGAATTAAAAAGAGGTCGGGACAGAAGCGTTTAACTCCGAGAAATAAGAAGGAATTTCCGAAAATTGTTCTTTAATTTTTGGAGAATTCCGGCTTATTTCCGAAGGAGTTGCTTCTGTTCCCGCCGTTTATCAGTTTTTGAGCGTGGAGCAAAAATCCAAAGTGATTTTTGTCCCACGCTCTTTTTAATCTATTTTCGTTAAACCACCCATATAAGGACGTAGAACTTCTGGAATCGTTACGGTGCCATCTTCATTTTGATAATTTTCCAAAATGGCCGCCACTGTTCGACCAACAGCAAGTCCTGACCCATTAAGAGTATGGGCATATTGAACATGACCTGTTTTATCACGATAACGAATCAACGCCCGACGTGCTTGGAAGTCTTCACAGTTTGAACAAGAACTAATTTCTCGATACGTTTTCTGTGCCGGAATCCAAACTTCTAAATCATAGGTTTTCGCTGCCGAGAAGCCCATATCACCTGTCGAAAGAGTAATCACTCGATAAGGGAGACCCAATTTTTCTAAAATGTCTCCAGCATTATTGGTCATTTTTTCTAATTCTTCATAGGAGTGTTCTGCATCACTAAATTTAACCATTTCTACTTTATGGAACTGGTGTAAACGAATTAATCCTCGGGTATCACGGCCTGCGCTACCCGCTTCCGAGCGAAAAGAAGGACTTAAAGCAGTAAAATAAATCGGTAACTCTTGCGCCTCTAAAATTTCATTATTATAGTAGTTAGTTAACGGGACTTCCGCTGTGGGGATCAGCGTCAAATCACTTTCTGCAACTTGGAAAACATCTTCTTTGAACTTAGGAAACTGACCGGTGCCAAACATTGCTTTGCTATTGACCAAATAAGGAGGAATCACTTCGGTATAACCATGTTCATTAACATGTTGATCTAACATAAAATTATAGACCGCTCGTTCTAAACGAGCCCCTAAGCCTTTGTAATAAAGAAAACGACTACCAGATACTTTCGCGCCTCTTTCAAAATCTAAAATTCCTAAGGCTTCACCGATTTCCCAATGTGGTTTCGGTTCAAATGAAAAAGTTTTCGGCGTACTCCACCGCCGAACTTCTACGTTGGCGGCTTCGTCTGCGCCAACAGGCACGCTCTCATGAGGTAAGTTAGGCAGACGTTCTGCAATGGCTGTGCATTGTTCTTGCAAATGAACAACTTCTTGGTCTAAAACTTTAATTTGCTCGCTAACTTCTTGCATATTTAGCAATTGTTGTGAAGCATCTTTTTGTGCACGCTTTAATTGTGCAATTTCTCCTGATACCTGATTACGGTGTTTTTTCAATTCTTCAACTTTAACAAGTAACGCTCTCCGTTCTTCATCTAAAGCCAAAAAGCGTAATAAAACTTCCTCGTCCACACCACGTGTTTTTAACTTTTTCTGTACCACTTCTACATTTTGACGAATTTTTTTCATATCCAGCATCTTATTTCCCTCTTCATGATTAAATTTTAAACAATGGTGAATTTTACTTTTTCAAAAATTTCATTCTTCATTCGTTGGCCAGTCGCTGTGCCAGCTAAGCCACCTAACCCCGTTTCTCTCAATTCTCGTGGTAATTGACGGCCGACTTTATTCATGGCTTCCACCACTTCATCTGCTGGTATTTTATTTACAATTCCAGCTAAAGCCATATCTGCAGCGATTAACGCATTGCCTGCACCTACTGTATTTCGTTTGACACAAGGAATTTCGACTAACCCAGCCACTGGGTCACAAACTAAACCTAATAGATTCCCTAAAGCCATAGCAAAAGCTTCAGAAGATTGGCGTGGTGTTCCGCCAGCCGCTTCAACAGCTGCGGCGGCGGCCATCGCTGAAGCACTGCCTACTTCGGCTTGACATCCACCAACTGCACCAGCAATCATCGCATTGTTGGCTGTGACCATCCCAAATAAAGAACTGGTAAACAAGAAACGAATTTGTTGATCACGCGTTAAATTCAAGGTATTTTTAATCGCTGTTAAAACCCCTGGTAAGGTGCCACTTGCACCAGCAGTTGGCGTTGCGCAAACAACGCCCATTGCTGCATTGACTTCATTAGTACCTAGTGCGGCTTGAACTGCAGACATCATTAAATCACCTGATAACGTTTTGCCAGCTGCGCGGTATTTTTTTAAACGCGCCGCATCACCGCCCGTTAACCCAGTAGGAGAAAAAACGCCTGCTCCTTCTTGTGAGCGTTTGACAGCAGCATCCATGACATCCAAATTTTGACCCATCTGTGTCCAAATTTCTTCATAGCTTTTTTGGCTACGCTCCATTTCTTGCTCAATCATCAAATCAGAGATTTTTTTCCCTGTTTTTTCAGCTTTATCGATAAATTCTTCAATCGAAAGGTACATATGTCAAACTCCTATCATAATAAGATTATTTTCGATGTGTCATCTAGTGAAAACAGTTGTTCTTTCACCGAGGAAATTGGTGCCGAATCTAAGTCAAAGATGAATAAAATTTGATCCCCTTCCACATAACGAGACACAGCATTCACTTGAATATTATTTTTTTGTAACGTATCTTTAAAAGCTTGTATCGCCTGCTCGTCTTGATTAATGACTAACAAAATAGGTAAAGGACCATGTAGTTGGACATTGAAACCGTCTAATTCAATGTATTTCACCTCGATAGTGCCGCCACCTACAGAAATTCCTGTTAAATGGATTTCGTGCGTTGCATCACTGAGTGTCACACATGCTGTATTAGCATGCTTCACTGGACTTTCTTCACTCATTTCTAAAAATTGAATCTCGATTCCTTGTTCTTCCGCAAGTTCAATGGATTGTGTTACGTTGGCATCATCTGCTGTTAGTCCAAGAATTCCACCAATAATTGCAAAATCAGTCCCATGTCCTTTATGCGTGTCTGCAAAAGATTCATAGTATTTAATCACAATTTTTTCTGGCGTTCCGCCGAATAACTTTCTTGCCGCTAAGCCAATCGCTAATGCTCCAGCTGTATGCGAACTAGATGGACCAATCATAATAGGACCGATAATGTCAAAACAACTTTTGTAGTTCATTACTTTGTTCACTTTTTTAGGTTTATTGATGGCCATAGCTGTGTTCATACGTAACTCCTCCTTTGGTTTTTACTGCTTCTTTTTCTTTCTCACTGGTTACTTCCGTCGTTCCTTCAAATTCTGGTGTATTATCCACCGCTTCAATTCTGTAACGTTTAAAGACCAGCGCACCTAAAAATCCAAACATCAGACTGACCACTGTGATAATCGCTACTGCTAGTAAAGTCGTTTGAATGGCATTGTTACCTAATGTCACAAGTAAACCAGCCCACGGCGTTGCCATTCCTGTCACAGGTACTTTTAAGCCAAAGAAAGTCACTACAATACCACTAACCATTCCTGAAAATAAATTCGTTGCGTAAATAGGTATTGGATTTGAACTGATGATATCGACTTGTGTTAATGGCTCAATTGCCACAGCTAATGGGGTTGAAGCTGTGCCTAGTTTTAACTTTTTAAATAGCGCCGCATTGACAATGGAACTGCCGTAACAAGTCAATGCACCGACAGCCATTGGTACACCAGTCAAACCAATCAAGGCAGTTAAAACCATTGAACTTAACGGTGTCATACCAACAATCGGGATAATAGCACCTAAAATTGCGCCCATCACATATGGATTGCCATCTACTGCACTTAAAATCGTGCCCCCAATAACTTCTAGGACACCTAATACAACGGGTTGAATAAAACCAGCAACTAACGAAGCAGCGACTGGAATGACTAAAATAACGACTAATAAGTCAATCCCTTCTGGAATACGTTTTTGCATCTGCTCAACAACAAAAGATAAAAGATACGCGGTAATAAAAGCTGGTAACAAGCTGACTTTAATCAATGACAGACCTAAAATAATTGAAAAAACTGGACTAATACCGAAAGCCAGCGGCACAAGAGCTCCAGCTGCTAAACCACCTAGACTACCCATAGTTTCACCAATTTGCGACACATAATCTAAATGAAAAACGCCGCCTACTGCATACCGCAAAAACGCCTCTGGTAGAAAGGTGGCACAAGCTGCACCAGACAAAGCACTTAAAGATTTTTTCCCTCGCGGTGCTTTAAAAGAGAATAGGGACATGCCACATAAAACTAAGACTAACATCAAGATTCCTGATAACGTTTTCATTTTTTTGCCTCCAACTATATTTTTTTATAACGGATGGTACTCCTGAATAAAATTTTTATTGCTCAACAAGTGAAAGAATGAGCGATCATTCCGATGAACTAAAGTACAACGAGTGATAAAAATTTCATTCCACATTCAGAGTATACGACTAAACAAAAGTTTAGTCAATGTATTTTTTTAACGTAAAGAATCTTATTGCTTTTCCATTAAAAAAGTATTACACTAAAATTAATTTCAGTGTAGGGGAGGATATCACTTGGAGTCATATTTACGTTTAAGTGAAGTAGATAAACAAATCTTACATTCACATGCCTTAATGCTTGATGGATTAGGGAACTTCTTTGGTAGTACCCATGAAGTCATTCTTCATAGTTTAGAAAATTTGGAAAGTTCAGCTATCAAAGTCATCAATGGCCATTTCAGTAACCGCAAGGAAGGTGCCCCCATTACTGATATGGCGTTAAAAATGTTAAGTCAAGTAGAGTCGGAACATGATTACGCTGTGAAACCCTACTACAATAAAAATCAAAAAGGGGTTATTTTAAAATCTTCCACCATTCCAGTTATCGGTGAAAATGATCGTATTATTGGATTGATCTGTATCAATATGCATTTAGAAATGCCATTAATTGATTACTTGCAAGACTTATTACCTTCAGGACAACAAAATGATATGTCCCAAGAGCTTAAAAATTCTGAACATTTTTCTGACAATATTGACGAATTAATCACTACTTCACTGACAAAAGTAAAACAAGCAGTAGAAAGCGATCCAAATGTATCACATTTGAATCAAAATAAAGAAATTGTTATTCGTTTATATGATCAAGGAATTTTCAATCTCAAAGATTCTGTCATAAAGATTGCCGATCGATTAGGTATTTCAAAAAATACCATCTATTTACATATCCGCAATCATAAAAAAGAAGAAGCTTAAACCATCAAAGCCACCAACGCTAACTAGCGTTGGTGGCTTTGATCACTTCTCTTCTATTTTAATTTGGTAAATCAAACAAGTAAGGTGTCCCTATTTCTCCATTTAACGTAACATCTAAGCGATTTTTTGTGCCGGGAACTAAATTACTGGCTGTGAAATTCCCTTGGGCATCCGCAGTAAAACTTGCTAAAATCACCCGCGCATCATCTGCACGTGACACTAAAATAGTTGCATTCGGTGCTGTTTTACCAGAAATTGTCCCTTGTTTCGGATCAATCGTAATATTGCTAAAAGAAAGCGCTGCTTCTTGTCCTGAACTTGGAATGTCAATTTGGACAGGTGCACTATTCCGTTGATCAACGGTTGCGATTAATTGAGTAGTCGCTCCCGCTCTGGGACTAATTACTGTAAAATTGCCATTGGCATCCGCATAAAAAACACCTGCTTGTGCAGAAGCATCACCTACTACCGTTGCTGTAATGGTTGCATTAGGTAATGTAGTACCATTAATTTCATTTCTTTCAGGATTGAAAACAACATTGGTAATTGTAATGTTTGTATCAGGTGCTTGGTTTTGAGGGACTTCATTCGTTCCATCAGTTCCTGCAGAAGGCTGCGCGGCATTTTCTGACGGATTTTCCCCTGTCACATTAGAATTTTGACCCGCGACAGACGAATGACTATTTTTCATTTCTTGTTGGCTAGATGATTTCTGCGTGGCTTTCTTTGTTTCTTGCTTTGGCTTAGAATCATTTGTGCTTGCTGTTTTTTTGTTTCCACATCCTGCTAAACTTAAAGACAATACACTGAACGTTAACATACTGAACAAAACAATTTTTTTCATTTTTCGTTACCTCCAGAAATCTTTTTGTAACATTAATGTAACATTGTTTTAAAAATCTAGCAATAATTTTTCAACCGTTTTCCTTTTTGTTTAAAAAGAAAAAACCTGCACAAAGGCATTTAGCCTTTGTGTAGGTTTTTATCTGCTAAATGGATTTAATGTTTGCGATAGCTTAAATAGTAAAAGCCAGAAACAAAAATAGCGCCACCAATGATATTACCTAAATAAACAAAAATAAAATTACGGAAAAAATCCCCCCACTGAACGCCGCCTTCAAAAATTGCGGCTGGAATGATGAATGCATTCGCCACACTATGCTGAAAGCCAATTGCAACAAAAATCATTACTGGAAACCAGATGCCTAATAGTTTCCCCGCTGCATCTTTCGCACCATAACAAAGCCATAAGGCCAGCCCTACGAACCAGTTACAGCCAATACCTGAAATAATTGCTTGAAGCCAAGTTGCTGCAACTTTATGTTCTGCAAGAGAAAGAACCTGATTTAAATAGGCGCCGCTACTGGTTAAACCTAAATAATGGCCAAAAAAATAGGCAACAAATAGGGCACCAACTATATTTGCCAATGTGATTGTGACCCAGTTCACGATTAATTCTCTGAAAGAAACCTTTTTAGCAAACCAAGCCGTACTCACCGCCATCATATTTCCTGTGATTAACTCACCACCAGCCATTAAAATAACAATTAGACCAATTGGGAAAACCGCAGCTCCCACTAAAGCTTGAACACTGGCTAAATCTGCTGGAATAGAGGCGGAAACACGCACATAAGCCAAATAGCCGAGGGAAATCATGGCACCGCCGATAAATCCTAAAATGAGTTTTGCTACCAAAGGCTTTTGAATTTTTTTCTGACCATTTTCAATACTGATACTTAAAATTTCATCTGGTGTATACAAATATTTCACTTCCTTTGTTTTTTGTCCTCCTTTACTTTACCCTTATATCACAGAAATTCAAGTACTTTTGTGTATTTTTTCACTAAAAACTGTAGTTCTTTTAATTTTATATAAAAACATCCTGAAACAAGTCCTATTTTTTGTTTCAGGATGTTTACTTATCCGTTTTTAAAGAGTTATCTTTTCACTTTAAAACAATAGGTTGCTATGGCTAACGATAAAAAGCTCAGGCCTAGGAAGCCCCCAACTGCTGAAGATTGTTCCCCTGTTTTGGGAAATTTTTTCTTGGCAATTTTAGTCGTATTATCCGCTTTTTTAACTGTTCCTGACGAATCTTGTTTCGTTTGTATCTGTTTAGTTGCTTGGTTTCCTGCTGTGGATTCCTTTGTTTGACTAGCCTTGACAGAGGTCTTTGAATTACTTTGAGAGGCATTAGGATCTTGATTAGACTCTTCCGCGTAAATGACAGAGTTTTCGCCTTTGTTTTGGCTGTTTGCGTTTACAGTGCTTGGGGTGCTACTCTCACTTGTACTGTTGGTTGCGCTGGTCGTACTTGAAGTGTTACTTTCATTTGTATTGCTTGGTTCACTTGGCGTAATTGAAGCACTGCTTTCACTTATACTACCGCTCTCACTTGACATGCTTGGCGTGCTGCTTTCACTCGTGCTACCGCTCTCACTTGACGTGCTTGGCGTGCTGCTTTCACTCGTGCTACCGCTCTCACTTGACGTGCTTGGCGTGCTGCTTTCGCTTGTATTACTGGTTTCGCTGGTTGTGCCTGGAGTACTACTTTCGCTTGTACTACTGCTTTCACTTGTCGTGCCTGGAGTGCTGCTTTCGCTTGTACTACTGCTTTCACTTGTTGTGCCTGGAGTACTACTTTCGCTTGTACTACTGCTTTCACTTGTCGTGCCTGGAGTGCTACTTTCGCTTGTATTACTGCTCTCACTTGTTGTGCCTGGAGTACTACTTTCGCTTGTACTACTGCTTTCACTTGTTGTGCCTGGAGTGTTGCTTTCGCTTGTGTTACTAGTTGTTTCTGTTGATTTTTCAACTAACAGAAGTAACGCCGTTTTTATGGTTTGTGTTAATTGATTAATACGCTTTTGCGCATCTACGGGCGTTTTAAAGCCACCAAGTGTTGGCTCCAATAATTCTTCATCTGACCAAGCAAGCAATTTTTGTAACTGTTTAGGACTTTCTTCCCCAATTGTTGTATCTATTAAGGCTTCTTGCATGGCTTGCCAAGAATCTGTGGTATATACAGATTCGTCTAATTTGTGAACGCTCGCAAGTTCCTTTTCTGCTTCTGCACGCTCTAGCGTGATATCGGCTTTTTTGACTAATACTTTCATTGCAGATTGCAAATTACTTGTTAACTGATCCACTTGTTCTTGGGTTTTGTCCCCACTCACCTGACCTTCTGCTAACAATTGTGTCGCCTGCTGATAATAGGAAGGAACAATCGTTTTAGGCCCAATGGCAGTGAATAACTGCCAAGAGTAAACCGTATATTGGTTTGCTTCACCAATTGAAGCATAAACGGTTTGTAGTCGGGACAAATCAAGCTTTTTTACAGGGGCCTCTACCGTCACCGGTACGTTCACTGTTACCAATGAACCTGTTTCGTAAGTTAATTGAACAGTCACTTTTTGTTGGCCGATTTCATTTAAAACCTCTGGATTGACGATTTTAGCAGTTGGGACTGCTTCATCCGCATCATTTGTATTAGCAACCAGTTGCTGCGGATCGATTGATTGTCCTTGCACAATCGTTGTGGCCACAGGAGTTGCTAAAGTATTTCTAACCGGAATTGGCGTATTTTTATATTGCTCATAAAGTGTTGGTGAAATCAACGATTCCCATGTTGCTGGCATTAAGCGATAGTCCGCCTCTGTCCAATTTTCTACTAATAATTGGCCGTTTTTAAGGCCATCATCTCGAGTATTGTCTTTCACAAAACTCGTTTCTGGTCGGAAACCACCGCCACTAGCGATTAACAATTCCCGACGTCGGTTTTGCGGAATATTATGGTAGTTAACAAACTGATTGTTGATAAATACGCCATTGAACACATTGTTATTTCCCGTATGACGATTGTACTCCATTCCAATTGCATACTGATTGTCCCAATACTTCCAATCAAAAATGTTGTTAGCCACTAACCAGTTGGATAATTCTGAAATAGCTCCCTCTGCTTGCGTTTCTGCCAAACCAATCTCTGGTGTTCCATACATAATGAGACCTGTATTTCGCAAATAATTATTCATAATCGTAATATTACGACCTGATTTAAACTTAAATCCGCCAGCAGGACCATTTTGTAGCCCACGTAAATGATTCCCCACCACCGTGATATTTTGGGCACCACGGAAATAAATCGCATGATCGCCACCTAAGCCGTTTAAGTTTTCGTTGTCATAGGGTGAATAGAAAAAATTATGTTGAACAGTTACATCCTTCAACATACTATAAGAATTAACCCCTGTTGATAGATAATTTTGTTCATTAGGTACTGAAATAGCACCTGCTTCAATGGCTGCTTGCAAACGTGTAATAGTCGCTGCTAAGTCTGAACGACTGGTACTTTTAATCGCATCTAATTCCGTCACTTTTAACCCAAATAAATTGTCTACGATGTCTACATCTGACATATACTGGAAGCGACTTGGCGTTGAATAGCCACCAATATAAATCGCTCGGTTAAAATCAATTCCTGGCTGCATATGTGCTGTGTCTCGCATAAAAATATTACCTGAAATTTTAACGCCAATATCTGCATTTAAATTGACTACGAATCCTTTTAATGGATTATAAAAAATATTGTTTGCTAGGATTAATTGATTCGTTAATTTCAAAGTCACATTAATTCCATCAAAGGCAATATTTTGAAGTCGTACATTAGTTTTCGTTCCATAAGTTGTATCTGTCAGCTGAATCGGGGCACCTGTAGCATTATGTAAGATAGTGGCTCCTGTTGTATCGCCAATTAATTGATAATTTGAAGAAATCGCAATATCTTTTGACAGAGCATAACTTCCCTGTGGTAAAAATAATGCCTGTCCTTGCTTTGCTGTCTGACTCAGCAATACCTGTAACTTATCTGTTTGATCCTCCGCACTATTAGGCACCATCGCTTGTGCGCCAAAAATTGTTGCATCTGTTGCGTTAACTGGCTCAACCGCTTCGGTCACCATTGGTAGACCAGCCACTGTTAATAAACCAAATAGAAGAATGAGCATTGTTTTCTTCATGTGTTTCCCTCTTTTCATTCCGTTACTTCCAACGGCTTATTTTGTAAAAGTTGATACAGCGTAATGACACGACTGTCTTCGTATACATAAATTTTTTTAAATCTTGGATTCATATGTAAAACACTTGTTACTTTTAACAAATTTTGATTCGTGACTTCCAATTCTAAAGCTTCAACCAATTCCTTTAATCGGACGCCTGCACTATTTTCTTCACAACCTAAAATTTCTTCAATTTGTTCCATCCGTTTTTTCATCTCATCCCGCCTTTCTTTGCTCCTTCTATTATATAGAAAAATCCTTGTGAGAAACCTCAATATTTTTTAACCACCTGTTAAAAAAAGTAACAGTTCCTTTACTATCAAGGGTTAATAACCTACTATTTACGATAAAAAAAACAAAAAAAGTGCCTTTTCGATATGATTTCCAAAGAAACCCGTGCAGGATTTATTAAAAAATAGCGAGAAAACGTCAATAGATAGGTGATTAACACCTATCTATTGACGTTTTCTCTTTGTCTTTTTTTACTTTTCAAAAAAATTTTTTTACAATTTATCGGACATATGCATCAAAAAAGCCCATTTTTTTGATTTTTTATTAAAGTGACCTAGTTCTTTTTTCGTTAATTTTTACTATTTTTTGGTTCAAACGATTATATTGCTCAAACGTTAACTCACTTGAAAGTAAAAAGATCTCTGGATGCCCCGTTTCCACATCTGTCAAAGAAGTCACTAATAGTAAATCAATATTTTGCCAGTCTTCTTTGCTTGCTTCACTGTATCGTAAAACTTCCAATGCATAAAACCGACGAAAATTATTTTCAATCGAAAGTTTCACCCGTTCTTCTTCCAGTACTGGCAAGCCTGATTTTAACCCTAAAACAATTTTTTGTTCGCGATGAATTAAATCATTAGAAAGCGCCAAAACACTAGAATAACGCAAAGCCAAAAATTCTTTATTTGTAAATAATTCATTGCCTGTTTGTTCGTAAAGTTGATTTAAGCCTTTGCTTAATTCTTCTAAAAGAACCGGATATTTTTCTTTGACTTTATTCCAAAAGACATTATACATTTTCACATTTTGGACATAGTAAAGTTCGGCAAATAAATGTGTAGCAAACAAATAATAAAAAATTTGCGGACGAATTTTTTCCAATTGCGGCGTCATTTGTATTTCTTCTAATAAGAAATGTTGGACTAAATGAGTCAACATATAAACAGGCGCTTCAGTCTCATCAAAATGCGCTAAAATAGCTTGTGCAGTGGCTTCGTCTTGATAAAATTGGTCATTGGCTAACAAGAAAAAGTACACAAAAGTTAAATCGTTTTTATTAAGGAAAAGGGTTGTAGCTGTCATCTCTTCTATAAAGGCTTGGTAATGTTTATTTCCTTCTAAATAAGTTTCTTGCTCAGCTGAAGGTCGGTATTCAGCACCTTGCGCACTCCGGACTTTTGAGATAGCGACCATATACTTAACTCGGCGTAACACCGTTTCCGCAACTTCTACGTTGAAAAAAGCCATCATTTTTTGGACGGTTTGTGCGACTTCCGTTTCTTGTATATAGTCAAAAGGCCACGTATCACGGATTAAGTCCATAAAAATAGTGTAAGCAAAATGGCGCAAATACGCTTCATTGCCTTCAATTTTCCAGGTGCTTTTATTAATCACTAAACCCAATGGCGCTAAAATTTCTGTAAACCCTTTGAGTAAGCGCCGAATCGTGGCATCACTGGTATGATATTTTGCTGTCGCTGGCACAATCCCATTAAATCGACCCCAGAATAAATCTTCCATTACTTGATAAGTTAAACTATCCCGAAAAATTGCTGTATAAAGTTTCTGGAAAGCTTGGCTGGACGCCAAGTTCAAGCGATAGCCATGCCCTTTTTCAAAAGCCAAAGAAGCATCATTATCTACGGCATAGTACGTAATGTCATCTTTTAGAAGCTCTACGTATTTTTTGACTGATTTTTTGTTTAATTGTAATTCTTCTGCTAACTCATTGATGTCAATCCAGCCTTCATTAATTGGCAAGTTTCTTAAAATAATAATTTTAGAAACGACATCTGTATCGAATATATCAACATATTCATCCCATTTCACTGTTCACTCAACTGCCTCTCTTCTGTTCTATTGTACACAAAATGAGAAATCTATTCCACGAAAAAATAACAGTTGTTTCTTTTATTCTTTCGTAGATGTGGACGTTTCAGGAACAAACACGTTGAGTCCCCCAGCTTCCACCGTTACTTTAATCGGTAAATCATCGGTAGGGTCGCCATCTGTTCGTGTTTGAACTTTCTTGTCTTTTTCGCCACTAATTTTAAATTGACTTCCAGAGAAATACACGACACCAGGAATTTCATTTAATTGTCCTCTGATAATTTTAGGTAAATAATAGACAAACTTGTAAAAAACTAACTTAGGCAAAATGATAATGTGCACTTCGCCGTCATCTGGCGTGGCATTGGCATCGAAATTGGTAAAGCCGCCAGCAGAATTCGTCATGGTCATCGTTAATAATTGGGCTTTGCCATGCCAACGTCTTTCATCGCCATCAATTTTTAGTTTGTACTTTTTCTTTTTCATTAATAAGCGGAAAAATTGCTTTGTAAAGGCTAAAGGACCATATTTTTGTTTCTCCTGTTGGGTCACATTTGCTGCTGTGTCCGCTAATAGTCCAATCGTTAAGGTCGAAATCATCACATCTTGATTTACCATCCCAAAGTCAACTGGCGTGGTCTGTCCTGCCAAAATGGTCTCAAAGGCGTCTTCTTCTTTCAAAGGAATACTTAACACACGTGCAAAATTATTGACTGTTCCACCTGGAATAATCCCTATTTGATAGTCACGAATGGTGTCTTTAAAATTTTGAACGGCATGATGAATGGTCCCGTCACCACCAATGACGACCAAGACACCCACTTGATTTTCTTTGGCATTTTTCCGCATTTCTTCAGGATCAATGTCTGGATTGGAAGGTTGCAAAATAACCGCTTCCCCTTTCGCTTCTGCAGCTTTTTTAAAGCGTTCTGCAATCTCTTTACTTTCACTACTTCCTGAAGTTTCGTTGTATAAAACCATCATCTTTTTCATCATTCTATCCTCATATCTCTAACTAAATTTCTTGCACATGTAAAGTGTACAATATTTTAGCCAAAATACCTAAAGATAGCATCGAAAAACAAAGGCTGAGGCACAAGCGGTTATCTCCAAGAACCCAGTAAGTTCTGTTCAAAGGCTAAACTGCGATGAAGGCTTACATGAGAATGTCAATAAGCAGGAGCTACTTTTGTTCAGTTGATTAGCTTAAGATGGAAAAAAATAGGCCATCCGTCCTTTCGACGGATGACCCACTCTCTGTTTTTTTATGGCTTTTGCTTATTTCTTGCTCTTTTTATAAAAGAGCCAACTTGCCAAACCGACCAACAGGAGGCCGATAAAGACAAAGAAGTAATTGACTTGTGTGTTGGTTTTCGGTAAACCAAGCCAACCTGTCTCTCTAGCTGCATGTTTCGTTGTTGGCTGATTTGGTTTTGTTTTTTTGGATACAGGTTGTTTCTCGTTAACAAACGTGCCCGCATCCACGAGTTCAGGTTTGTCTTTCGCTGTTGCTGCAATAGTAAATGCGACAGCTTGCTTAGACAGTTGGTAACCATCCGGTGCTTTTGTTTCCACAAAGGTATACTTTCCTGGTTGTAAGTGGTTCACTTGAACTAACCCTTGGTTGTCAGAACGTAATGAACGAGCGACAGTTTTCCCTGTCTCTGCATCCGTCACTTTAAATTCAGCGCCTGCTAAGGCATTCTTTTGCTGGTCAATTTTCACCAGCTTGGCAGCACCTTGGTAATTAATAAAAGGTGCTTTAAGTACCACAGTGGCTGGTTTGCCTTGGTTGTCTTTCGCAATCGTAAAGCTTGCGCTTGGCGTTTCATTAAGAAGATAGCCAGTTGGCGCTTGTGTCTCCACAAAACGATACGTTCCCGGTGCTAAGTCTTTCGCAATGACTTTGCCTTGCTTGTCGGACATCAGATTGGTTTGTCCAGACACGGTTTGCCCTGCTTCATCAATGACCTTAAACACCGCACCAGCCAATGCTTCACCTGTTTCGTTTTCTTTGGTTAATTGAGCAGTTCCTTGATAATTGATAAGATCGCCTAAAGCAATTGGCTGCTCTTTTCCTAATTGGGCGGTTACATCAAATGGATGTGGCGTTGTGTCTAACAGATAGCCTGTTGGTGCTTTCGTTTCCACTAAAACGTAATGCCCTTCATTCAGCCCTTTAGCGTAAATTTCGCCAGTCTTATCCGTTGTTATTTCAGAAACTTTTTCTCCTGCACGATTCAAGAATGTTATCGGTGAACCTTGGGGCTGATTCTGCTCATCGGCGTTGTAAATTGCAAAAACTGCACCCGCTAAGGTTTGACCTTGCTCGTTGACTTTACGTCCCGTTACTTCCGCTTGATAATTTACAAACTCTAACTCATCTAGTGGTTGTTTATCATTTGAATTCTTCTTCACTACAAAATAAATGGGTTGTTTATTGACGATATAGCCATCCGTTGCATCTATTTCATCTAATTCATAGCTACCAGCGCCTAAATCGTCCATAGCCAATGAACCATCTTTTTCAGCAGTTACTTCTCTTTCAAAGATTTTTTCCCCATTTTCGATTCGATACAATTTAAAAATCGTTCCTGGAAGTGGGTTCGCATTGGCATCGATTTTCTTAAAGACAGCACATCCTTTGAAATTGGCGAAGGCCCCTAATTGGAAGATCTCCGGATCACCTTTGAAATCACCACGAATTTCTACTTTTACTAATTCAGGATAAATAATATACTCTGAGCCATCTGGTAATTTGGGTGCTTTGATTTCTTTGTAATAATAGGTACCTGGCGCCAAGTCTCTAAAGATAATTTTGCCATCTTTGCCACTCGTTGCTGTAATCCCTAATGATTGTTTATTGTGATCATATAATTCAAAAACAGCGCCTGCTAATGGTTGGTCTGCGCTATTCGTTTTCACAATTTGAAAAGCCCCTTTGTAGTTCACAAAGTTGTCACTAGCAACCACGACCGCTGGTTTACCAGCATTTTTCTCAGCAATTTCAAATGGGACTGGCGTGGTATTTAATAAATAGCCTGTTGGTGCTTTGGTTTCTACAAAGCGATATTTACCTGGGGCTAAGTGCTCTGCAACAATTTCCCCTTGATTATTTGTCGTCAAGCCTGTTTGAATCGTTTCTCCCTTCGCATCGAGCACTTTAAATGTCGCACCACTTAACAAGTGTCCCTTCACATCTTTTTTGATTAATTTAGCTGCACCTTGATAGTTAACAAAGTTAGCCGTTGCTATAACTGTTGCTGGTTTGCCCCGATCGCTTGCTGCAATCGTGAAAGTACTTGGTTCAGTGTTTAAAAGGTACCCTACTGGCGCTTTGGTTTCCACAAATTGATATTTGCCTGGGGCTAAATCCGTCACTGTGACTTTTCCGTCTGCATCCGAAACTAAGTGTTCCCGAACCACTTGTCCTGTGGCATCAAGGACCGAAAATTCAGCATCTGCCAATGGATTACCTGCTTGATCTTTTTTAATTAGCTCAGCAGACCCTTGGTAATTAAGCATTTTGACATGAACATCATGAATTTGTCCACTCGTATTTTGTGTCACGATGAATCGTTTTGGTGTAGTGTCTAAAAGATAGCCTGTCGGTGCTTCGATTTCTGTGAACTGATAAAGCCCTGGTTTTAAACTAACCACCTCTAACTGGCCATTTGCGTTGGTTCGATCCGGCGCAAGGGGAACTTCTTCCCAATGAGTAAACGGCGTGGTTACGGCATGCTCTAATTTAAAGCGTGCATTGACTAATTTTTTGCCCTTCTCATCTGTTTTTTCTAAAATTACTTTATTGACATCGTTTTTAATAATAGTTGGTTGTGCACCATCTGCTGAAGTTTCTTCATCAATAGTGATGACTTGACCTTTAGCTAATTCGTCCGAAACTGTATAGCCTTCTGGTGCTTTTGTCTCCACCAAAATGTATTGCCCTTGTGGCAACCCACCAAATGTGATAACCCCGGTGGGATCTACTGTACCTTCACGTAGGACTTGTGTTTTAGCTTGGTCCCAAATTTGGAAATGGGCGCCTGCTAAAATAGTCGTCCCATCCATGGCTGTTTTCTTCAGCTGAATTTTGCCTTTGGTCCCTGTGGCATGCCCGCCACTGTGATCGATGTCAACGACCACATCGCCATTGTCATCTCCATGAACGACTTCTGAACCATTTCCAGTAATTGACACTTGGTTGGATACCGTGTCTGTACTCCCCGCCGCTGAAGAAGTCACTAAACTACGATATTCCATATAATAAGGTGCTTCAATATGGGCCATTTTAACGACAATTTTTTGTTGTCCTGTTTCATTATCGGTGGTAACTTCCAGTGTGTAATCTTTTCCTTCTTCTAAAATAACAGATTTATCTGGCGTAATAGTTCCATCTTCTGTTACGTTGGTACCGTAAATCACCAATGACTCGGGATCTAACACTTGGTTTGGTGAGGGTGTATCAGTGATAACCACATCGTCTAAAACCGATTGGGCGCCATTGATCATTACATGCCAGTACACATGATCTGGATCATCTTTGTGGTATTCGCCACCTTTTTTCACTGATTCGCCACCATGTTGAATGGAAACTTTTCCTGTCACATCACGTGAAGAACCTTGGTTTGTATAAGATGCGGTATTGTCATAGCTAGCCGAACCTTCGATAACTTTTTCATCAACAGACGTCTTAAATTCAATCACATACGTACGACTATCATTAGGAAAGTCAACACGCCAAGTATTTTTGTTTTTCTCGCTTGGTTCTTCCATTTTGATATCCGTCAACGGTTGCGTTGGTTTCACTTTTTCAACCGAACCATCTGGCTTTGTATTGCCTTCATAGACTTTCAAGCTCCCAGCCAAATAGGTTTGATTGGCTAAAATTGGATCCGTCAAAAAGGCGTCGACTAAACGGTTATTACTTAAATTCACCGCAATCGTCCAAGTGATTTCTTTAGTGACGGCATTGTAAACACCACTTTTTTGCGCATTTAAATCAAAAGCAGGTAAAGGTTTAAACGGTTTATTATCCTCTGAGTGATGATTGTTTCCTGCTTCATCCATCCAATCAATGGCAGCGGTATTTCGGTAATGGTCCAATGCAGGATTGTTAGCATCTAACTCGGTAACATCGAAAAAGGTATTATAGGTTACGTAAAAGGCATCACTTGTTTTGGCATACGCCCCCATGAAACTTAACTTAAAGCCTGTTTCACCTTCTGCATTACGAGTTATTTCTACCATGTAATCTTTACCTAAAGTCAACTGAGCACCAGTGGTTGTATCTTTAACAACCAACGAATTGGGTACCATGGTTAAGCCAGGAACTGGTTCGTATGTGTCCGTAATCACGGCATTTTCCATCAAATAATTATTTTGATTCACAGCTAACGTCCAACCAATCGTTGAATTTTGATAATCCACTGCACCAGTGTTTTTAATAATATTTTGTTGATTGGCTGTGCCATCACCTTCTGAATGCTGACCAGTGCCGATATCCACACGATTATTCACGGCAACATCGCCTTCGACAATTCCATCAACTTTGGTTTTATAATCAATCTTGACTGCGCCAGTCACATCATGCAAAAAGTCAATCACAAAGGAGCCATCATCGTTAATTACCACTTTGTAATCTTTTCCTTCCACAAGTTCTGCGCCAACGACTTCATTTCCTTTGTCATCAAACGTCACTGAATATAAATGTAAAGAATCTGGTTCAAAAGTTAAATTATCGCCCATTGTGTCTGTAATGACTGCTTGGTCTTTTGGAATGGTTTGTTCGCCATAGTTGTAGTTAATTTCCCAAGTGAATTCTTGATTGGTTTCATCGTAATCTATATTGCGCTTGTCTAACATTTTGCCATATGTGGCGGTAACGGTTGCTTCAGCATCTAACCCATTTGGATTATTATCACTTGTTAACGTCGCGTGATTTTTAAAAGGCACATCGCCGCCGCCATCTAGAATAACCGCCTCGTCAATCGTCGTTTGGTACTCAAGACGGTACGCTTTGTTGGTGTCACCTTTAATCGTCACATTGCCATTTTTATCAACGGTATATTCATCTGGACTAAGTTCGCGACCCACTTCTTTAATTGTTCCATCAAGATTCATCACTAACTCATAGACTTTCACTGACTTAAAGGTATTCCCTGTTGGCCATGTTTCCGTCACAGTTGGATTTGTTTGATCTTTCATCGCTTGATTGATATCTACCGTCCAAGTAATCGCACTAGGATTGGGCGTTCGATCAAAATGGCCTTGTTTATCAATTTGTTGTTCGGTATCTGGGACAATCGGAATCACTACAGGCGGCAAATCTTCTTGTGTAGGAATATCAATCACCCAATCTCCTGGGCCCCGCCCATCTGAATCATTCAAATGAGTATCTAAAGAAAAGTCCCCATGAATGTCACTTTCAGACGTGATTCGCTCATTAAAGGTAAAACGAACCGTACCATCTTCACTAATTGTGTAGGTTCCATAGACATTGCCTTCTGCATCAACTAAATCACCTGAACCTGGTTTATTAGGTTTCAAATTGCCAGGTAATTGAAACTCGAAGTAATCGCCTGCTTTCATTTGTTCCCGCACATCTTCTGGAATCGACCAGTTAAAGTTCCAATGAATGGTCACATCTTCTTTATACGGCGGTGTTGCTGGTGTGCCATCAGGATTTAAATAAATCGGATCCTCAAAATTATCGATAATCGTTGTTTCATCACCTGTAAAATAGTCACTGATATCTGTTGGTCCTGCTACACGTGGTTTGACAGTTGTCGATTCAGTTGTTTTACTTTCTGTCGCTTTTGTCGTGCTGGCGACAGTTTCTTCGGACGAACGAGGAACAGAGGAGTTTGTAGATGCTTCTTCTGTTGAACCTTCATTCGCTGATGCGGCTGGCGAACTCGTGATTGCCGTTGATTCTGTCGGATCAGTACCGATATTTAACGTCAACGCTCGTTGTTGTTGTCCATAAGAAAACGTCACATCTTCTGTAGCTGTAGGGTTCAACGTTAAGACTAACGTATCTGCTAACGCTTGCTGATTCAATTCAATTTGAATCTGTTTCTTCTGGTCATCCACTTGAATCTTGCGCGTATTATTGGGCGCTGCCCAATGTGCAGCTTTGATTGACACATTGGCACTATAATGCACTACAACCTCTTGTGTTACTGGTTGTGCTTTTCCTTGAAGCGCTAAGGTCATTTCTTGTTGGCTGGTTTGCTTCACTTCTCCTAACGTTAGCTGGCCATCGCTGTTAGCCTCTTCCGCCAAAGCCATGAGTGGTGTGCCATAATTTAGAACAAGTAACAAACACATCAACCCGTAGAGCCAACGGTTTACCATTGGACCATTCTTTCTCATTTCTTTCATCCTTCCTCTACTAACGACACATAGAAGAGAACGTTCACTTCGTACCAATTTTTTATTTTAAACCAAATAAGTGAGTGCTCTTCTGTTGTCTTTCTTCCTTACTAAAACAGACAGCCAACACACCTTTTCTTTTTATCTCCTCAAAACGCACTCTTACTTCGAATGCGGATTCATTTTCTGCTTTTTCCTATAGACTCTTCTATAAGAATAAGAAGAGTATAACGAGATTTTTCAGCAAAAATTATCAACAACTTCTCCTCCAAATAGAAAAAGTTGATGAAATCCCAGAAACCCTTTTCATCTTTATGAAAACACGTCCTTATCCTTTCTTATTTTTACTATTCCTTCTTCCACTATACCGTTTTTTTTAATTTTTTTCATAAGAACTAACCAGACAAAAAAGCCTATTTGTATAAGCTATTTAAGCTAAAAAATCAACAGACTCAAATTGTCATTTTTGTTATTTAAATGTTTTATATAAATCATTTGTTTTTCTTAATAATTATTTGCTCTACCATTTTTTCTCCGCTTTTTCTTCTATTTGACACATTCAGTTTTTCTTGATTTTTAAGAATAGATACAGTAGCATAAGAACAACTAGTTCTTTCACTGACTATTGTCGAATGTCGCTTAGAAAAGAATGTTTTATCTGTATTATCTGAAAAATCAAACAAGCGTAACCAATTAGAAAGGTGGTTATTATGCATAACTTATTAACCAAACAGGAAATTCAGTTACTTTCCCTAATTGAATACTTGTATGACAGTAAAGAAAAAGTCCCCATGCAAGTACTCCGGCGAAAATATGAATTTTCCCATTACAATATCAACAATTTATTGAATCAATTAACTTTATTAATTTCTCGAGTCAATACACATGAAAATGTACATATTCGCATTATTAATAATCAACAGTCCATAGAATTAGTCGCCGATGAAAATATCCCGATTGAGTTAATGAAAGAAGCCGTGGTCCGCGGGTCATTAACCTATATGTTAGCCTTAGATTTACTTTTAAAACGTTACACCTCAGCCAAAGATTTTTGTGAAGAGCATTTCATTAACTTTTCTATTTTTAAACAAGTCAGTGACCGTTTAAACAATCATCTAGCTAGATTCAATTGTTATTTAAACTTAAAAAGACGAGAAAAAATTTGTGGTGCTGAAAAAGATTTTCGCAGTTTCTTTTACTCTCTGTTTTTCATTTCAGGAACGTCTCTCGTCCCTTTTTTATCTAAAACCAATCAAGCGCAATTGCAGAACTTCATTGAAATCATCAAAAACCGTTATCCTTACTTTACATATACAGATTTACGCAAATTAAAATTAATTATGTCCATAGGCTTACTCCGTTACCAATCTGATTTTACAATCACTGATTATCCTGAAATTGCTGCAATCAATTTAGCCTTTCCTTATTCAGAATTTCAATTATTAGTGAATGATTGTTTTATTGATGAACAAAAAGAACCCGATACTTGGCGGGCCGAAATTCGTTTCTATTATGATTTTTTCAGTACATTAACGATGTACTCGCTTGAACAAATGGGAACCATTAACTTTGCCAACTTAGCAATCATGGGAATGGATAACAGTCCCCACGTCACTTGGATTTTTGAAAAATGTACGCAATTACAGTTGGATTTAAGTGCAATAGAAGTTGTCTTTTTATTGGTTAATTTATCCAATGCCAGTGAGCGGCTCATCCATTTTCCTGTGGAAGAGGAGTTGAGTTACGAGATTGCTAATGTCTCTTTGTATGAAAAGCAATACCCAAACGTTTCACGAACAACTAACTATTTCTTAAAGCGTTTGCCTTTTGACAAAGAGCACCCACTAGATGCGTTATTTAAAGAAACCATTTTTTTAATTATTCGGAGTGTTTTATTAAACAAACAAATTCCGGTTAAAATTTTGCTTCATTCATCTATTAATCAAATACAAGAAAATTGGTTAGCAAAGGAAATCAATAATTATTGTGATGTTCCTTTGAAATTCGTCAATCATATTCAAGAAGTGCCTGACTTAGTCATTACCGACAAAAACAATCCACTTTTCCATGCCAGTAAAACCTTTTATTGGCATCCTGTTCCTTATTTAGACGAGTACTATAACCTAAAACAAGTAGTTCGCAAAATTTATTTTGCCAAATTACGTGGGGAAAATAGTTTGGAGGGAATCGGATGTTAACAGAGTTACTTGATGTACCTTATCGTAAAAGTTTTGCTCTTTTAGAAGAGTTACTCGAACGTCGTGAAGCAGAAGAACAAACATTGGCGATTTCTACTTTAGCCACCCAATTAAAAATGCAACAAACTACCATTCTACAGTCCGTGGCTTTGCTCCAAGCAGAAATTGAAAAGAACGATTGGGAAAACTTATTTTCTTTGTCGGCAAACGCCAAAGAAATCACATTTTGGTTTGCACCCTATTTCCAACTATCGTTCTTGATGCCCTACTTTGTCAAAAAAAGTTTCGCCTATCAAGTGTTGACCTATGCCTTTAATCATAATGCAATTGATAGCAAACATTTTGAAAAAGTCCTAGAAATTTCTTCATCAACCTTTACGCGAAAAATTGGACAATTAAACCAATGGCTCCAAAAATATCAGATTGAAATCAATTTAAAACGTACCAATGTGTTGGTGGGCAAAGAAAAAGATATCCGGATTTTCTTTATGATGCTTTTTTGGAACAATTACTCTGAAGGGGATTGGCCGTTGCACACGATCACTAAAAAAGAAGTCCATAGTCTCTTTCGACGTTTAAAACATTCTGTTTCCTTCAATACAACACAAGATTTTACAAAAGACTTGATTTTTTCTGCGGTGATTTTAGCGCGTTGGAAAGAGGGCTTTTTTATCAAAGAAACTTTCGTGGAGGAAGAAGCGATTGTTAATCCCTTTGTTAATCTGAATGAATTTGAATTATTTTTTAAAGAAGAAGCTTTACACCAAGTTCCAACAAAATTTATACAAAAAGAAGGCCTTTTTGCCTTTTTCTTATTGACGATTAGTGTCAGCTACGCCACACAAGATGTCTTGGAAATTCCTGCAGCACGCATGCATATGGTCCAGCTATTAGGCTCGCCCATTAAAGAGATCATTTATCAACTGACGTCTTTTTATCAAATTAAATTGACATTTCACGAGTATCTTTATCTATATACTTCTATCCAAAATTTAAGCGTCTTTTTTAAGACCTTTGTCACGATTGCCAATCCATTTGTGCAAGAAAGCTTTTTAAAAGAAGCACTTCAAAAAAACCCAAGTCTCTACAAAGATGTGAAGCGACTTACAATTGAAATGCTTCCAACATTGATGGGCAATGAAAAATTGTTAGTTGACTGCTTGTTCATTCTTTTTTGTACACTGAAAACGAAATCTTTACCACCGATTCGTGTCTTAGTACGGACCAACCAAAGTAACTTAATTTTAGATACCCTTTACGAAAAACTAAGTAAAGCCGTGGATAAAAAATTAATTTTTGTCGCTTCACCAGAAAAGCCTTTCGATGTAATTATTACAGATATCTTTTCAGAAATTAGTATCAAATCAACGGTTCCCACTTATTATGTTGATTTTTCCGCTAGCATTGGTGAACTAGCGCAAAGCTTAGAAAATTTAAATACACAAATTGTCACCAAACAAAGTCCACGCCACTTTTAAAAGTTTTCACGTGAAACATTTTAAGTGTTAAAAATAAGCAAGAGGAGGTCTGGACAGAAGTGTTTAGCTCCGAGAAATAAGAAGGAATTTCCGAAAATTGTTCTTTAATTTTTGGAGAATTTCGGCTTATTTCCGAAGGAGTTGCTTCTGTTCCCGCCGTTTATCAGTTTTTGAGCATGGAGCAAAAATCCAAAGTGATTTTTGTCCCACGCTCTTCTTGCTTATTTCCCTTAAATTACAAAAAACGTCAAAAGGTAGCAGAAAAACTGCTACCTTTTGGCGTTTTTTCGAAAATTTTCAATGTTCCACTCCAGTGATAACGAAGCGTGGAACGTTCATTTACTAACTACTCATTTTACATGACGTTGTTATTTTCTGTCACCAATTCTAGCTCTTGCAAGTAATGATCCAAAGTCGCGTGATGTTGATCGACATCGGCTAACTCTGTTTCAATTTTAGCTAAACGCGTGTTCATGCGTTGAATTTCCGTTAGTGTTTGTTGTAAAACGTTTAAAATCCGTTCATCGTTAGGCATTGAAATCACTCCTTGTCCATTTATAGTTCTGAGCCGTGTTCAATCTCTTCAATCGTTTCAAGAGACAAATCTTTGGCATCATTTTTAGCTTTGTGGAAGACCATATATAAAATGGTACAAACGATTGGGATACAGCCTGCTAAGAAGTACATTTGTTGGAATGACATAAAGTTACGTAATTCACCTAAAACGTACGGACCAACCCCTAATCCAAGGTCTAAACCGATGAAATAAGTCGATAAAGCAATCCCGATACGGTGAGGACTTGGGCTTTCTTGAAGACAAACCGCTTGGCCATTTGACATGAAGGTACCATAACCTAAGCCAATTAACCCACCTGAGACTAATAACATCCAACCAGACGTAGTCATACTTAATAAGAATAAGCCTAGTGTTAAGAAAATGTAGCTCGGATACATGACGTAGCGTTCACCTTTGACATCGAAAATCCGACCTGTCGATGGACGTGTTAAGGTAATCACGACTGCATAGACGATAAAGAAGAAAGTGCTGACGTCAACTAAATCGATTACTTTGACATAAGAAGATAAGAAAGATAAGACACTTGAATAAGCAAGACCCATTAAAAAGGCGATAAATGTAATAAATAAAACTTTCTTTTCAACAAAACTATCAAAGTTCCATTTAGATAAAGCTTCACGATGTTCAGGTGTTAACTCAATATTTTTCACTGGGAAAATGAAGCAAGCAATGGTTGTTAACAAAATTAAAATAATTGAAAAGTTAATAATGACATGGAAGTTGGAAACATTTAACAATAACATCCCAATAAATGGCCCAATGCCGGCTGCTAAACTAGTACTCAACCCATAATAATTGATCCCTTCCCCTTTTTTATTTTTAGGGATATAGGCGGTAACAATTGCGTTGGTCGCTGTCGAAACGGTTCCGTAACCAAACCCATTTAAAAAACGGACCAAATAAAGAATACCCATGCTTGGCATATACATATACGCAACAGTCGTTAAAAGATAAAACAAAGCCCCATAACGTAAGACTTGTTTGCGCCCAATCAGTTCAAGGAGTTTTCCCATGAAAAGTCGTGCAAGCAATGTCCCGATGATGTAAATTCCTGAGGCCAAACCCGCTTGACCTAAAGTAGCGTGTAAGCTATCTTGCGCAATCACCGCAATAATAACCATTAACAAATAATAAACAAGATAGACAATGAAATTAATCACTGTAATGCTGATAAAGCCTTTATTCAAAAGCTTTGTTGGTGTTTGTTCTGTCATAATTCTTTGAATTCCTCTCTCTTTTGTTCTGTTTATTTTGTGTTGCTATTTTTCAATAAAAGACCGCTATCCCCTCACTTTGATGACTTATCAAAAAATTTTCTGAAATTCATTTGCAGTTATTACTATACGAGATATCCGTTACAAAAAAATGTAAATTTGTGAATGATAAACGTTATCTACAAATAACTTCAACAAATGTTGTTGAATTTTGTTGAAAAGCCAAAATGACTAATGATTTTAATTAAAATAAGCTCTTGACTAATTGCTCAAAATTTACTTTTCATATGATACTTCCTCATACATAGAAAAAGAAAAATAGGGCATAAGTCGAAACGACTTATGCCCTATTTTTTTAAACTTTCTCTATTTTCGTCCTAAAATCCATGAAACGATGGCAACTAAAATCACTGCCCCGATAATCGATGGCACAATAGCCATCCCAGCTAAGCTTGGTCCCCATGTGCCTAAAATGGCTTGACCAATTGTTGAACCAACTAACCCTGCAATGATATTGGCAATAATGCCCATTGATGATCCTTTTTTAGTAATTGCTCCAGCGATTGCCCCAATGACACCACCGACAATTAATGCCCAAATAAAGCCCATGATTGTTTCCTCCCTTTAACTGTTTATTCTACACGTGGTTCCATATTTTCTTTGACTTGTTCTGTTCCTTTATTCACAGCTTTTTTTGCTTTTTCTGTTTGTTCAGAAGCAAATTCACCGGTACTTTTGGCAGCGCCTGTGACTTTATCTTGAACCGTTTCGCTATCTTCTTCGTATTCTTCTTTTGATTTGATATCGACTACGTTAACATTCACTTCAATCACATCTAAGTGGGTCATTTTTTTCACTTCACGGCTGATTAATTCTTTCATTTTTTCGTAAATGTCTTGAATATCTTTGCCGTATTCTACCACGATATCCATATCCACTGCGACTTGTTTTTTACCAACTTCGGTATCAATACCAGCTGTGACGTTATCTGTGTTTACTAATTTTTCAGCAATATTTGAGAAAAAGCCGCCATCGACTGTTAATAGACCATCGACATTTTCTAAGGCTAAACCGATAATTTTTTGAACGACTTTATCTTCAAATGTTAATTCACCTTTGATTGCATGATCTTCTGGTGTGTGTGGTCCGTTTCCTGCTGGTTTTGGTACATTATTGAATTTTTCGTTACTCATGGTTCATTCCTCCTAGTTTCTTCTATTATTGCTTTATTTTTAATAAAATAATAACCAATTATTGAACACGAGGTGCCGTGTTTTCTTTGACTTTTGTCTTGCCTTTAGTTACCGCATGTTTGGCTTTGTTGGTTTGTTTTGACATAAAACTACCTGTCGCTTCAGCGGCGTTGCCAAGTTTATCTTGGACTGTTTCACTTTCTTCTTGGTACTCTGCTTGTGTTTTGATATCTACTACGTTGACATTGACTTCGATTACTTCCAAGTGAGTCATTTGTTGGACTTCACGAGTAATAACCTCTTTCATTTGATCATAAATGGTCTCGATATCTTTCCCATATTCGGCTACAATGTCCATATCCACTGCGACTTGTTTTTTGCCGACCTCGGTGTGAATGCCTGTTGTAACATCTTCACTATTAATCATTTTATCTCGTAAATTCGAGAAAAAACCACCGTCCACAGTTAACAAACCGTCGACTTCTTCCAAAGCAATGCCAATAATTTTTTGGATTACTTTATCCTCAAACGTCAACTCACCTTTAACAATCGATACATTTGCATTTTCCATAGCCAAAACCTCCTATTTATGATGAAAATAATTTTTGACAATGCCTGTCTGTTCCAAATACAAACCTAGCCAAATACCTAGTCCTGTCAGGAGTACTACTAACAATGTTTTAAAGAAGCCGATTGACAGAAACAAGATTGCAAAAACCAAGCCGACTAGGCCACCAATTAACGGAACGGCATATTGTTTTATCCATTCAACCATTGTACATCCCTCCTACTCCACACGTGCTTGTGTTTGCTGTTGTTGTGGTCGTTTCATTGATTGAATATCTTCAAAATGAACATCAATCGTAATCTTGTGACCAGTTCCCACCAAACGAGCAAGCCGTTCTTCCATTGTTTTTGACCAAGCTTCTGTTTTTCCAATTAAATCTGCCGTTCGTTTCAGTGTGCCTTTGACATTGACCTTAATGCGCCGTTTTGTCGCCTTTACACGAATGGTTGGTGCTTCCAGAAAGTCACTGTCTTGCAAGCTAGAGCGTACAAATCCTTCGATGGCTTTACGGTGTAACACTAACTTTCCTTGCTCTTCTTTTAATTCAAACGTGCCTTTTCTTCTTGGGAATAAAAGAATGAATAAAAAGAGAAAGAGCATAATTCCTAGTAAAACTAGCGCTACCCAAAAGATTGCTTGACGTGCGTACTCGTTGTCTTGCAAGAACCATTGGACATTATCTGGTGGTTGCCAAGCTGTATCGGCTGACCAAGTGGTGATGGCCACCGCGCCAAATAATGCCATTAAAATCAGTGAACCTAGAAGCAAAAGTATTTTAACAACTTTATTCACGGAACATCCCTCCTAAAGATTAATTGCTTCTCCACCAGTTACGCCATAAACTTGAGCCGTAACATAACTTGCATCATTGGACGCCAAGAAAACATAAACAGGGGCTAATTCAGCAGGCTGACCCGCACGTTCCAGTAAAGAATGTTGGCCAAATTCTGGCAACTCTTCAATTGGTTGTCCATGATTTAACTGTAACGGTGTCCAGATTGGTCCTGGAGCCACGCCATTTACCCGAATGCCTTTTGGTGCCAGTTGTTTTGCTAAACCAACGGTAAAGTTGGCAATTGATGCCTTCGTTGCTGCATAATCCAACAAATGCTCACTTGGATTAAAGGCTTGGACGGAAGTCGTTGTCACGATGCTACTTCCGGCAGGTAAGTGAGGCACTGCTGCTTTGACAATGCCAAACATCGCAATAATATTGACATGGAAAGTGTCTATCACTTGTTCCATTGGCAATTCTTCAATAGCAGCACAGGAAATTTGTTGGGCTGCATTTAAAACGAGGGTATCCAAGCCGCCTAAAGATTCACGAGCTTGTGCAACCAATTCTTCAGGTGCCTGTTTATCTCTTAAATCTGCTGGCAAAAGAAAGACTTTTCGGCCAGCTTCTCGTATATAGTGCGCCACTTCTTCGGCGTCTTTTTCTTCACCTGGGAAAAAATGTAAGGCAATATCTGCACCTTCGCGAGCAAAAGCAATCGCCGCCGCTCGTCCAATCCCAGAATCACCGCCTGTAATTAATACCCGACGATTTTCTAATTTGTGATTTCCGACATAGCTGTCTTCCCCACAATCTGGTTTAGGGACCATTTTGTCCTGTAATGCGGGAGTTTCTTGATCTTGTTGCGGAAATCCATCACTATAAAATAACTTTCTTGGGTCTTTTAAGTTTGGTTCTGTCATTAAATCTCCTCCCTTTCTACTATTACCTTAATACAATTTTTTCTTTTTGAAAAATATTTGAGCACATAAAATAAAAAAAATATTTTTAATACTCATTAAGCGAAATTTTTGGCAAAATTATCTAAAAGCTGATTTTATTTTTCAAAATAGCGTTTAATTGACCTTTTTTATCAACATTTGTTATTGACATATGATGTCCAATTCGCTTAAATAAGAAGGAAGCCCAACAGGCAAAAACAAAAATATTTAGAGATAATTGAGGAGTTACCGCCAATGAGAAATGTTTTACAAGACTACTTAGATGAACATTCTTTTCGAGTCGTTGTAAAAAAGAAGAAAAATTATTTAACTTATGAAGGACTGCAAGATCGTTATGCCTATATTTTAAAAAGTGGCATCATCAAAACTAGCGTTATTTCCAAAGACGGTCGTGAATTTAATTTACGTTATATCAACAATTTGGAAATTGTTTCATTGCTACGTGATGAATATTCAGAATTTATTGATGCACCTTTTAATATTCGCATCGAATCTCCACAAGCAGAACTTTATCAAATCGACCGTGTTCAATTTTGGCGGGATATCAATAATAGTAAAGACTTGCAAATGTATGTCAAAGAATACTATCGGGACCGTTTAATGCATTCCATGAAAAAGATGCAGCAAATGTTAATGAATGGCAAATTTGGGGCCGTTTGTACACAAATCTATGAAATGTACGATTCATTTGGCGTAGAAACAGAGGAAGGTATTTTAATTGATTTCGTGGTGACCAATGAAGAAATTGCGCATTTTTGTGGGATAACTTCTGCTAGTAGCGTTAACCGGATGATGCAGCAACTAAAAGAGTTAGGGGCAATTGAACTACGTAACCGCAAAATTTTGATTAAAGATTTAGATATGATTAGAGATAACATTATTGTTTAACATCAGCACCCCCGCAAGTTTGACCTTGCGGGGGTGCTTTTTATTTTTCAGTGACAATATTCAATGGAAACTGACCTTTTTCTAAATTAAATGTCCGACCAGCCGTCAGCTGAAGCATTTCTTTTTTCATGCCTTCCGCCAAACGTACATCGCCAAAGCTTTCAATCATATCAATAACGGCGATTACTTCTTTATAATATCTCATTTTGCCAGTGTACAGATAATACGTAAGATTTTTTAAATAACGTAAGTTAAAATGAATATAGTAAATTTCAGCAGGAATCGTGGTAACACTCACTAGCGCTAAATATTCCCGAGCTTTCGCATAATTTTTCTTATAAAGTTCCCCAGTAATGATATTTAGGTAAAAACCATAGGCAACATTTAGTGTTTGGGTATCACGTAATTCAGCATCTTTGACAGGAAACATCTGCTCAAGAATCTGAAGGACTTCATTTTCAGAAAACAAGGCGGCAGGATTAGTCACCATTTGATAATCGTAGTATGTATAGTAGCTTTTGCTAGAGATAAGCGCGAGAATTACCATTCGATCGGTTTCATCAAATTCTGGAATTTCCTCCCAATCATTACTAAACGTTAATTTAATATCTGTGTAAATAGACATTTCCAACGCATTTTTATGAGGATTGCGCTCTAATTGATAAAAATAATGAATCAGATTCTTTTTTTCACTTGTATTGTTCAACCCCATTTGACAACATTCAATTTGATGTTTGACTTCTGAAGAAGCCATGATTCTCGTATCAGATACCATAAAAAAAAATTCATTAAAGGTAATCCCCAGTGACTGCAACGCCGTCATTAAATCCTCGTAACTTAGCTTGGCTTCACCAATTTCGATTCTTCGATAGGTTTGTTTCCCCTTTTTTGGCAAAACATCTTTCTGAGCAATTTTTTTCTTTTTTCTAAAATATTTTAGAGCACCTAGTACATCCATAATATCCTCCTCCTATAACAAAATTAATATTAAGCATTATTTTTTTATTAACATAAAAATCCAAAAAATGTCTATATAGCTTAAAAAAACTGGCATAACCATTAATAATTCTTTTGAAATATTTGTTTATATTATTTTTACGATTATAATATTGTAATATTTTGATAATCATAAAAGCTTATATACTTAACTTCCCTTGAAAAAACCAAAAGAAATGTTCTATAATAGAATTCAATAGAACTAACAGAGAAGGAGGTGTCGCATATGTTTGGTTTTAATATCAGCTTATTCCTTATTACACTATTTCGTTAAACCCACTCTTCACTAACCATTGTACAATCAATTTCCTTGAATATCTATTTCATTTTTATTAAATAACATTTTTAATAAAAATACATATTTTTTTATTTTCGGATATTTTCTTTAATTAAATCAAATATATTTATTAAAACAAATAAATTACATTTAATTAAATCAGAAGGAAACAGATTGTAGCAAGTGAAGAAAAAAACAGCTCTTGAGTGATATTTTCTCAAGAGCTGTTTTTCTATTTTATCTCAAAAGCGGTTTGCGTTGTGGGGTTATTACTTAATAAGGTGTTTTTATACAGTAAATAGTACGCTGCTGCTGACCAACTAAAGTTTTTCGTACTTAAGCCCTTCCCTGTCAGTGGATCATAATTTTCATGAATAGGGCCTTCTCCCATCAATCCTTCGGCATGTAAGAAGAGTTTTTGTGTCATTTCTTTTGCTTCTTTTGTATAGTCATAGTTCTGAAGAGCTTCTACACCAAACAAGGCTTGATCAAGCCAAACTGGTCCTCGCCAATATTTCGTTGCAGCAAATTTTTCATTGTCTTTGGATGCCGTTGGGAATGGCATAAAGGTATTGAACATTTCTTGATTCATCATGTTTTTCTTAACTGCCGCCGCCTGTTCTTTGGTCGCTACTTTTGCCCAAAGCGGCAACCAGCCTTCTGTTCCTTTGCCACGATTGACTAACAATTTTGTTTTCGAGCCGTCTTCATTTATTTGTAAGTCATAGAAGAAGCCCGTTTTTTCATCAAACATATTTTCTTGAATATATTTTTTTAGTTTCTTCGCTTCTTTTTGATAGTTCTTATAGTCCTCTTTTTTGCCTAGTTCTTCTGCTATCGAAGCTAAATAGCCCTTTTCAGCGTAGAGATACGCATTCAAATCCACTGATTCTTGATTAATCGAATACCCCACTACTTTTCCTTTATTTTTATTTTCAAAAACTTTAACTCCGTCATCGCCTTTGCCCACACCTTCTTTGTCAAACCGTGTAGCGTTATCCATGCCACTTTCCCACGCGGCTGCTTCAATAACAGCATCATCGTCCACTTTAGGTTGGCCATTTTTATCTTTAATGATTTGATCCTTGTCGTCTTTTTGCCAGTGGGCATCACTGACCATGCTTCCATATTCTGCTATCCCATTTTTATTGTGGTCTCGGTTGGTATACCACCAATTGTGATAAGCCACAAGTTTGGGATACATTTCTTTTAAAAATTCCTTATCTTTGGTTTCTTGATAAATATGCCAAACTGCCCATGCAGCCAATGGTGGTTTAGAATTTCGTTCATTCCAGTTGCCACCTTCACCACCACGCGCACTGTCTTGATTGTAAAAGACAGCATCAATGATCGCTCCTGCATCTTGTGGACGTACGGTATCATCTTTTTGAATTTGATAATCAAACAAGGCCCGCATATTATTTTTAGCTAACTCAGGATTAAAATCAGCCGTTGCTACATCCGCTTTCCACGAATCCCAAGCCCACATACCAATAAACCATTTATAAGACATGGACGGAACAATCCCGTCATGCTTAAAGGCACCTGCCGCACTTCGCCAATTGGTATTAATCGTTTCAATCGATTTGACTAGCGCATTTTGATATTCAGGAAATTCTGCTGTTTTCTTTTGATCAAACGTTTTATCTAGATATCCTTGCCATCTTTGCTTGTTCTCTTTGAAATAGCGCGCCGCATTTTTGGTATATTCGGGTGCTTGTTGTTGTTCCTTTGCCTCTTCTTCTTTTGTAAAAGTATAGCTTTCTGTCGTATAGGTGTTGTACGTTTGTTTAGGCTTCAATTCAATTGGTTCAGCGGTCGCTGTATAATTCCGATTATCAATTTTTGTTGAAACTTTATCCGCATGATGAATCGTATATTTTGTGTCTTTCGTAGCAAAATAATTCCACGTTTCTCTGACTTCACCAAAATTCACTTGAATATCATTGTCTTTAGCAGTTAAACGAGTGCCAATATCTAAGGTTTCCGTTCCCTCTTGAATTTTGTCAAAGACCGCACCTGTCCAGCTTGCTTCAAGTGACAAGGGCTCTTCCCCAGTGTTTTCAAGCGTCGTTTGGATAAGCGCCGTTCGATTGCTGACAAAAATTAAAGCTAAATGAATCGTTAGATCGTCTAATTCATAGGTTTGCTCTAGGCGCCCAGGATAATAAGACAGGTCCATACGGTTGCTTTGGCTTAGATCATAGGTTTCTCCCGTTTTTTTATTTTTGACCGTTAATTTGTTTAAACTTGCCGCCAAGTTTACCGGATATTCTTCCGCAATAATCAATGGCCCTGCAAAACCACCCAGTAGCTCTTTATTGCTTTTTTCAGGTAAATAGTAGCCATGCCATGCACCTAAATCAGAAAAATTATTAAAATAATTGGTATCGTATACGCCATTCGTCCGTTCGGTTGGTGATGCACTCACATCTAAAACATTTGCAAATTCATCAACTTTTGTTCTTTCAACACTTGCTTGCACTTCCCCGCTTAACGCAAAACAGCTGACTACGGTGATTCCTAACGCTAACCAAGTAGACACCCGTTTCTTTTTTGATAAACCCTTCATAAAACCCCTCCTATAAAAATGATAGCGCTTTATACACTGATTTATTATCAGCAAGGACTATGCCAAACGGAGTGTATCCCTTTTCATTATTGAAAGATTCCACTTTCTCTAGAAAAAAAGCGACCGTATCGAAGTGTATTAATCAAAAAATAACGAGTGTATCGATAGTGTATTTAGTTTATGCTTGATTCTGTTTTATTTTCGTAGCTTCTACAAATTTTTCAGTAATTTTTTGCGGTCGTGTAATAACAGATCCCACCACCACGCTATAAGCACCTAGCTCCAGAACACGTTGGACTTTTGCTGGCGTATCAATCATTCCTTCTGCAATGATTGGTGTAGTAAAATGCTTCTTTGCTTCTCTTAACAGTTCAAAATCATTTTGTTCAATCCGCTGATTTTCACTTTGCGGCGTATAGCCGACTAACGTTGTGGCAATATAATCAAAACCTAACTCCGCCGCTTCAATCATCTCTTCCAGTGTGGAACAATCCGCCATCCATTCTTGGTTAGGATACTTTTCTTTTATTTTTTTGAAAAATGTGGCTAACGTTTCGCCATTTGGTCGTTTCGAATGGGTTGCATCGAGAGCAATAATTTCTGGCTGAACAGCCATTAATTCATCTACCTCACGCATAGTTGCGGTAATATATACTTCTGCGCCAGGATAATCTCGTTTAATAATCCCAATGATTGGTAAA
Source organism: Enterococcus sp. GC34 (assembly GCF_040886645.1). NCBI lineage: Bacteria > Bacillati > Bacillota > Bacilli > Lactobacillales > Enterococcaceae > Enterococcus > Enterococcus sp. GC34. Next base: position 102,138 of record NZ_JBFOEF010000005.1, on the reverse strand, counting down.
TCAACCTCTTTCCGGATTGCTCGAATGTCTACCACAGAATTTGCTCGAATGCCTTTAGCCCCTCCTTGTTTAGCGGCCAAAGCCATCTTGGACATGATAAAAGAACTATGCAACGGTTCGTCTGCCAACGCTTGGCAAGAAACAATTAATGCCCCTTTGATTTCTTTATTCAACATTGATCCCTCCAATTTAAAAGCGATTACAAACACAGTATACCTACAACAGCTGAAATATGCCACTCTTCTAAATAAGAACAAACGTTTCACGTGAAACAAAAGAAAGCAAGCGGTTAAGGCTTGCTTTCTTTTGACTTATTTTTAATTTTTATGACCCTCTAAATAATCATACCCAAAATGTGCATACGCAAATGGCGTTGCAATTCGTCCTCGTGGTGTTCGTTTAATGAAACCTTTTTGAATAAGATAGGGTTCATACATATCTTCCACCGTTTCGGTTTCTTCACCGATATTTACAGACAAGGTACTTAAACCAACCGGACCGCCGCCGTATAAATCAATCATTGTTTTCAACAATTTTTGATCGACATAATCCAAGCCTTGATGGTCCACTTGCAGTAAGGTTAACGCTTTGTCTGCAATCGCTCGGTCGATTTTGCCATCTGATTGGACTTGGGCAAAATCACGGACACGTTTTAACAAACGATTAGCAATTCGGGGGGTTCCTCTTGAGCGGCGCGCAATTTCAAAGGCACCTTCCTCAAAAATCTCCGTTTGAAAAATATCTGCGGAACGGAGAACGATTTCTTTTAAATCCTGCTCTTGATAATACTCCATGTGAGAAATAATCCCAAAACGATCTCGTAATGGCGCTGAAAGCATCCCTGCCCGTGTGGTAGCGCCCACTAAAGTAAAAGGCGGTAACGGAAAATGAACGGGATGTGCCGTGGTTCCTTGACCGACCATGATATCAATGTAAAAATCTTCCATTGCGGAATACAGCATTTCTTCCACAACTCGCGGCAAACGATGAATTTCATCGATAAATAACACATCACCAGGCTCTAATTCGTTCAAAATAGCGACTAAATCTCCCGCCCGTTCGATGGCTGGTCCACTTGTGGTACGAATGTTCACATTCATTTCATTGGCGATGACCATCGCCATTGTCGTTTTCCCTAAACCTGGCGGACCATAAAGAAGGGTATGATCCAACGCTTCATTCCGATTTTTCGCCGCTTCAATATAAATCGTTAGTTCTTGTTTTACTTTGTCTTGACCAATATATTGTGCTAAAAATTGTGGACGTAACGATTTTTCAATTGAAGCTTCTGCTTCTTGACTTGCAGCTGAAAGCAACCGTTCTTCTTCTGTCATCGTTATTCCTCCTTAGCGTTTCATCATGAATTTTAACGCATTGCTTAAATAAACATCTGTCGTTGTCTCACCTAACGCTTCCAATTGCTTAGTGATACGCTTAATCTCTCGGTCACTGTAGCCTAGGGCACTTAATGCTTCTAACGCTTCTGCCAATGCTTGATTGCTTGTTGTCACCGCTTCGGTTGCGGTCATGGCCGCAACCGCTGCTTCGGAAGACTCTAATTCGCCTAATTTTCCTTTTAAATCTAAAATCATTTGTTGGGCTGTTTTCTTGCCAACACCTGGGAACTTCGTTAAATATGTAACATCTTCCCCTTCAATTGCATTGATTAAACCACCATGATCAGCCACAGAAGCCATGATAGCTAAGCCACTTTTAGGGCCAATTCCAGAGACACTGATTAATTTTAAGAACAATTGTTTTTCTTCTAAACTGCCAAAACCAAATAAAAGTTGTGCATCTTCCCGCACGACTTGGTGAAGATATAGTTTAATATCCGTATCCATTTTTCCTGAATAGCGATACGGGTTATCGACTGAAATCTGATAGCCAATGCCATTTGTTTCAACGACAATATAGTATGGGCTAACAAATGTTACTTTTCCAATAATATATTCGTACATGTTGTCACCTTTCCAATTGCTGATTGCGTACATATGTTCCATTTTAACACAAAGCATCAAAAAGCCATAGTGGAGAATTTTTTATCATCGACCTTGGCTACATCTATTTGTTACTTTTCGCTCACTAGGGAATTAAAAAGTGCGTACTATTTTTTTTGACATGTTTGCGTAATAATAGCGGTAGCTTCAAAAAAACAACCAAAAAGGAGACTACATACATGAAATTAAGTATCTTAGATCAATTAACGGTTCCTAAAAATCAATCAGCAAGCGACACATTACAAGAAGCCAAAGAGCTCGCTCAATTAGCGGAAAAACTTGGCTACACAAGAATTTGGTATGCCGAACATCACGGTTCAGACGCCTTTGCCAGTGCAACGCCAGAAATTTTAGTTGCACATATTGCTAGTGCCACCGAAAAAATTCGTGTTGGCGCGGGTGGCGTCATGACCATGCATTATGCGCCATTTAAAGTCGCAGAAACGTTTAAAACGTTAGCAGCTTTATATCCTGATCGAATCGATTTAGGCATGGGTCGCTCGCCTGGTGGCAGCCCTTTGACTACGTTGGCGTTAAATAATGGTCAGCCACCACAACTAGATCAATTTGATAAATCACCTGAAATTTTACTCTTTTTAAGAGAGGCATTTCCTGAAGATCATTTATATTCTAAAATTTCAGCTGTTCCGCGGGAAGTTCTATTACCACAACCCTGGTTACTAGGTGCTAGTAAAGAAAGCGCACGTTCAGCTGGTGAATATGGCATTAATTTTTCCTTTGCTCAGTTTATTCATGGACATTTGCCCAAAGAAGTATTGTCAGCATATTACAAGCATTTCCGACCAGTAACTGAACAACAAGAGCCGCAAGTGAGCGCTGCGTATTTCACTTTTGCCGCCGACACGAAAGAAGAAGCAGAATACCATGCGGCTAGTTTCGAGCATTATATCTTTGCCACCGAACATGGGCTTCCAAATAAATTTTTATCGCCAGAAGAAGCCCTAGCTTTCCCTTACAGTGAAATGGACAAACTGGTTTTAGAACAGAATAAACAACGCTTTGTCATTGGTAGTAGCCAAGAAGTTGCGGAGTTTTTCCACCAACAAGAAGAACTAGGGTTGACAGAAGCAATGCTAATCACCCCAGGTTATGACAAACAAACGCGCTTTCAATCGTTTGAACGCCTAGCAAAAGAATTATTATAGAAAGGAAATGAGAAATGTTAGAGGTTTTAAAAAGAATTAATACGCTTGCACAAAAAGAGCGTGAACAAGGTTTAACATCTGAAGAACAAGCTCTTCGTGTCGATTTGCGACAAGAATATTTGCGAACCATTCGTGAACAATTCAATAAAACATTAATGGGCGTCACTATTTATGATCCTACTGGTGAAGATGTAACCCCAGAAAAATTAAAAGAAGAACAGCAGAAATATTTTGATTAAAAGAGACACAGAACAGTCGATTTGACTTGTTCTGTGTCTCTTTTTTAACTACTCTTCTGTTACATATGTCCACTTATAATCATATTGTGCACCAGCACCATGCGCAACGACACCTTTTACTTCTTTACTGCGTAGATGGGCAGTCGCCTTTTGATAAAGTGGGGCTAAAGCGGTCTCTTCACCAATCAATAACTTCTCAGCCTTAACCATGTCTTCCCAACGTTTTTCAGGATCTGAAGCATCTCTTGTGGCTGAAGCCTCGATCAACTCATCGTAGGCTTTACTTGAAAAACGCCCGCGATTATAGTTATTACCAGTAACAAAAAGGTCTAAGAAACTACTTGGATCTGCGTAATCCGCAGCCCAACCACCTAAGATTGTCTCAAAATCGCCGCGACTGCCTCGATCAATTCGAACTGAAAACGGCACTGGGCTCACTGTTACATCAATGCCCTCTAAAGTATCCTTTAACGTACCTTGAATATATTCCGCTAACTTTTTCGTAGAATCGACATCATCGGCAACAATATCCATTTTGAGTGTTGTTATGCCCAATTCTTTCTTAGCTTTTGCCCAATATTCTTTTGCTTTTTCTGGGCTATATTCAACAATTTTTTTATTTTCATCAGCAAAATCTTTGTCATCTGTCGGCGAATACGACATCCCTTCTGGAATTAAGCCGGTAGCGACTACTGAGCCGTCGCCTAAAATTTTATCTACTAATGCGTTGCGATCAATCGCTGCTGAAATTGCTTTGCGTAAATTCACATTATTATACGGTGAATTTTTATCTCGCTGATTAAATTCCAAATAGCTGGTTCGTGCTTCTTTTTCGATAACCAATTCTGGATCCTTCGCCATTTGCTGGGCCAATTCGCCACTTAAAATAACATCGTCTGCTTGACCATCTTGGAATAAGTTCAAGGCAGTTGGCGCCTCCTTGACAACATCAAAATTGATTTTATCTAATTTGACATTGTCTTTATCCCAATAGTTTTCATTTTTTTCCAAAGTCCAATTGGTATCTGAGCCAGCCCCTTCAAAGTTAGCTAAGACAAACGGACCATTATAGACTGCTTTTTCACTGGAAGCAGCGTAATCTTTGCCATATTTCTCTACGGTTGCTTGATGTTGCGGGAAAAATAGTGGAAAGGCCAGTAAATAATCAAAATATGGTGTTGGTTTTGCCAGTTTAATTTCTAGCTCGTAATCCCCGTTTGCTTTAATGCCTAATTCAGAAACTGGTTTCTTACCAGCTACAATATCTGCACCGTTTTCAATCATTTCTAGAAAATAAGCATACTCAGCGCCAGTCTGAGGATCTGCTGTACGTTGCCAACTAAAAACATAATCGGCAGCTGTGACAGGATCACCATTGGACCATTTTGCTTCTTCTCTTAGTTTCACTGTGTACGTCAGACCATCTTCACTGACTTGCACTTTTTCTTTAGCCCCTGCTGGTTGCGGCTTGCTTTTATCATCTAAACGATAAATTCCTTCATACGCATTATTCAGTGCCGTAAAACTAATTGTATCTGTTCCTAAAGATAAATCTGCAGAAGGCATTTCTTGTTGAACCACTACTTTAAATTCTTGTTTAGCGGCGGTTTTCTCTGATCCGCCCTTTGCTTTTTCGGCGCCAGCTCCCCCATCACCACCACAAGCAGCTAAAACTAATAGCGTTGTTAAACTTAACCCGATAAGTCCTTTTATACGTTTACTTTTCATGCCTTTCTCCCTTCACAGAAAAAACTCTTCATTTTTTAATTTTTAGAATATTCTTATAATACTAAAATTAAAAACAAATGGCAAGCATTAAAATAAAAAAAGAACCAATCCCGAAGGACGGTTCTTAAAAAATGACTAACTAGCTTTGTTACGTCGTTTATAAATATACCAGCCAGAAGAAGAAAGTCCAACGAACAGTAAACCATATAATGCAAGCGTTTCTGGTTCTGTACCCGTTTTAGGTAAAAAGCCGCCATACTTTTTCTTCTCTGTTACGGATGGATTGCTCTGTCTTGCTCCCGCTTGGTTTTGTTTATTGGTTGCTACTGGTGTTTCTGGTGTTGGTTTCGGGTCTGGTTTTGGGTCTGGTTTTGGATCTGGTTTTGGATCTGGTTTCGGATCTGGTTTTGGATCTGGTTTCGGATCTGGTTTCGGATCTGGTTTCGGATCTGGTTTCGGATCTGGTTTCGGATCTGGTTTTGGATCTGGTTTTGGCGTCTCTCCTCCACCGATTAACTCTTTGTAAGCTTCTTCCGAAATAGAAACAATTCGTTCGCCTGGGAATGGTTCTTTATATTGTGCTAAATCAATCGTCGTTGCTGCACGATACAACCGCAAGCTGGTTGCACTTTTCAAGTATTCAATTAAGACAGCATCTAGTGAAATCCCTTCTTCTCGTTCACCACCTAGCATATCGTAACCATCACCACCAGCAGCTAAGAAATCATTGGTAGCCATCCGGTATTGTTTCTTCTCATCCAATGGTTCAAACTTTTGCGTTTGCCGATTTTTAATTTCTATTCCTAATACGCGACTACCGACAATCGTTTGTCCTGTTTCATTGCCTTCGTCACTAGCCAAGCGAGTACCTGGTTTTGTGGAATCATAGTGGATACGAATGGAGCTTGAAACATGTAGGAAACCACCATTTGCGCCAAGTTTTGGTTGGCCAGCATCATCTAGTAAAATTGTGCCATTCTCATCTTTTTGTGGAATCGAACGAACAGACATTTCAAACATTTCTTTAACTTGAGCACCGGTTACTTGAATTTGCGCAATGCTATTGCCAAAAGGTAACACAGCAATGACATCCCCAACTTTAATCGGTCCTTGCTTAATATCAGCGCGAATGCCGCCACCATTAGTTACTGCAAAATCAGCAGGTTGGCTAAACGCGTCTTGGCCATATGACATAATCGCATCACCAATCAAATTCCCTAAGTTGGTCTCTCGTGTGCGCACATTTTCTCGTTGTCCATCCAATGTGAATGGAATATAATCGACAATTACTTTTTCATTTTCAGCGTTAAAATTCGTTCGTGCTTCATCAACGATGGCTTTAACTGCCGGGTTTTCTGGCAATCCTAGCAACTCTTCTGCTGGAATCAATTTTGCTGCTTTCTTAGTTGGTTCATTCTCTGGTGCTGTGACAATTCCAACATTATTTAAATAATTACCTGTTTGAGCATAGATCACTTTGCCATAACGTTTGCCACTTTCGACGGCTGTATGCGAATGTCCATCAATCACATTAATATCTAACTCAGGATATGTTTGACTAAGGGTTTCTGCTAGCGTATCACCACGCCAGATATGCGGCGTCGTTTCATCTACGCCTAAATGCCCAGTAACCACGAAAGCTTGAATATCCGCGTACTTCTCTTTAATTTCATTAATCACCGCTTCTACTTCTGGAATCGGGTCTTTAAATGTCACCTTCTCTACGTTTTTCGGGTGTGTTTTCGTTGCTGTTTCTGGGGTCGTCACACCTACAATGGCAAACTTTTTCCCGGCTTTTTCTACGATTGTATACGGATCAAAAACCCGTCCACTGCCATCTCTGTAATACGTATTACTAGATACAATCGGAAAATTCAGTTGGTCTTTATAACCTAGTGCAATCTCTAAACCAAAATCAAACTCGTGATTTCCCACCGCCATGGCATCATAACCAACTTCATTCATGGCTTTGGCCATATCCGCGCCTTTGGAGAAATTGGAGATTGGTAATCCTTGGAAAACATCCCCTGCATCCACCATCAAGGTTGGGTTTTCTTGGTCTTTAAAGGTTTTTAGACGCGCCATACCTAATTCGCCTTTCCCTGCTTCTAGTCGGCCATGAACGTCATTTGTGTGCATAATGGTATATGCATTATCTAAATCAAAGCCCGCATTACGGACATCTTGTTTCGTAATAGCGGCGGCGTTTGGTGTACGTCCATCAGTAGAAGTCGGAATTTGAAGAGTGCCGTCATTCACTAATTCGATTGCTTTGGCACGCCATTTTTCATCAAAATTTGTCCCAATAATTGACCAATTTCGTTCGATTTCTTGTTCTGGATCAAGCGTTCCTTTTTTCTTAATATAATCAACAATCATTCCTCGTAAGGTTTCTGGATCAGAATTTTTAATAGGTTCCCCTACTTGAATCCCTTGGCTAGCTAAACCGCCGTAACGATAATTATTCATAGCAAGCGTATATTCTTTGGCAGGATCCAACGGTTGGCCGTCAATTTTCGCATCTACAATTCGTTCACCCACTGGTTTTGAAATGTCAATCTTGTAGTCCACTCCAGAAATCATGTCATAGTTATATACACGAATGTTTGGATTAAAACTAATGGTCAAATCATCTGGCTGTGTTTGGTTATAGTACGCCCCTTGTTTTTCTAAATACTTCAGTAAGTTTTCACCGTTAATGGGAACACTCACTAAGGTATTCGGGTATTTGTAGATATCAAAAATCGTGGCATAGGAAATCTTCCCCGCAGGTAATTTACTGTCGTATTTAAACAGCGCTGCCGCACTTAATTGTGCGCCTGTTACTTCTTTTTGAACGTTATTAATTAAAGAAATCATCGCTGTTGGTTGTAATTGTGCTTCGGGAATTCCTTTAATTTCTTGTTTTGGTAAAAAATCAGCTGTTGCTGTGCCAATCTCCTCCTGAATAAACGCTCGCGTTTGCTCATGGTATTCTTTTGTCGCTGCCTTAACTGCTTCATCTGCTGGAACATTCGTTGTTGGTACAATCGTTGCTGTACCTTCTTGCACTTCCCACTTATCGGCATTTTTAGCAACTGAAAGATCAATCTTAACAACTTCTGTCCCCGTATCTTTCGGTCCCCCTACCGGTACAGTTTTTCCATTCGGCGCTGCTCCTTGCTTGGTAAAAGAAAGGTGGTCATGACCCAGAATATACGCATCAATCCCCGCGACATTTTCAATTACTTGGTCGGCGCTGGCAGCCGGATCACTATTTTGTTGTCCCGCATGAATCGAGGCAACAATAATGTCAGCCTGATCGTTAGCTTTCAACTCAGTAACTGCTTTTTCTGCTTCTTCTTTCAAAGGTAAAAAATTAAGCGAAGTAACACGAGGGCCATCCCACAAAGGAATGTGCGGGATTGTTAAGCCAATAATCCCAACTTTTAAATCTGGCTGCCCATCTTGATTAAGATCAAGCTCCTTCGTGGTAGTCCCTTCAACAAAACGAAGACCATCTTCCTTATTGTAGGTATTCGCAGACAAGATTGGAAAAGTGGCTTCTTGTTGAATTTTTTTGATTAACGGTAAACCAAAATTAAACTCATGATTTCCCAAAACCATTGCATCATACTTCATCACATTCATGGCGGTGATCATTGGATGGGTCTTTTCATTCACTAAAGGCGCTTTATTATACAAGTCATCTGTTAAAATAGTGCCTTGAATATTGTCGCCATTATCAATTAAAACGGTGCCTGCTGGGTTTTGTGCCCGGACTTGGTTGACGACTGTACTTACTTGGGACAAACCAACTGGTAGTTCTTTATCATCTTCATAAGACCAATTCCATAATTGACCATGAACATCTGACGTACCTAAAATTGTTATTTTTTGCGGCGTGCTCGTTTCTTCTTTTTCAGCAGATGACGTTTCTAAATTCGTCGTCTCTGTTGGTGCCGTGGTTTCTTGTGACTGCTTGACACTGTCACTCGTAGCCTGATTTGGTGCTTCTTGTTTGATATCTGTTGTTTCCTGTGTGATGACTGGTGCTTGTTTTCTACTTGAATCGGTGGTACTTGTTACTGCTTCTGAACTTTGTTGACTCGTTGTTTCTACTGCATATGCCGTACTAGTAACGCTTGGCGCTATCAACGCAACAGCCATTAAAAAATGCATGCCCCACTTCACTTTTTTAAAGCTCAACTTTTTCACAAATTTCCTCCTTGTGTTTCAACCCATTTGCAACAAACAATTGTCAAAGTAACAAACAACAAAAAGAGCCTTCCCCCATCACGCTGCTCTTCTTTTCCTATCATAATATATCCGTTAAATAAAAAACAGTAAATTCCGTTAAAATAAGATGTTTTTCCTGTAAATTGTTTTTATTTTTGGACAATATAGCGGATTTGTTTGTGAAAAAAATAGTAATTTTGACCAAAACACGAACTTTATAAAAAAGAAAGTCTTTTTATATTGGAAAAGCAGAACAAAAACTATTTTTTTGAAAAAAATAACTAAAAATACCGAATAAACAGCATTGGTCTAGTCCTTGAATGCCTCTAAACAAATATTAGCAGCAATTGGTCTAGTCTTTAAGGAGGAAAAAGAACGCTCTTTTGCTTAAGCAAAAGAGCGTTCTTTTTTATTTGAAGTTAATCCTTCATGTAAGGTAACTTTTTAGCATAGCCTTCTTTATTCACTTGACGTGCCCGGGCAATCGCCAAATCTTCTGAAGGGACATCTTCTGTGATAGTTGAACCAGCAGCAGTCACCGCATGATCACCAATCGTGACTGGCGCAACAATGTTCGTTGCAGAGCCAATAAACGCGTGATCACCCACGACTGTTTGGTGTTTATTTTTGCCATCATAATTAACAAAAACAACGCCGCAACCGACATTAATATCTTTGCCTAATGTTGCATCACCAACGTATGTTAAATGGCCCACTTTTGTGCCTTCATCGATTGTTGCATTTTTTACTTCCACGAAGTTACCAATGTGTACGTTTGCCCCCACATCTGCTTTAGGACGTAAATGTGCATACGGACCCACATCAGCCCCCTCGCGAACCACACTTTCTTCAATCACAGACTGTTTAACAACCACTTGATTGCCGATGTGACTATCAACGATTTCTGAATGTGCGCCAATCAAGCAATCTTCGCCAATCACTGTTTTTCCTTTGACAGTGACTCCCGCTTCAATGACTGTGTCTGAACCAATTACCACGCCTTCATCAATATATGTTGTATCTGGATCAATAAATGTAACACCATTTCGCATATGCATTTCATTTAAACGACGATGCATAATTTTATTAGCAGTGGATAAAGCGACACGATCATTTACACCCATTGCTTCGTCAAAGTCTGCCATTTGGTAAGCAGCGACAGCTTTGCCTTCTTTTTTCAAAATTTCAATGATATCTGTTAAATAGTATTCCCCTTGTGTATTGTTTGTATCTGTTTTCGCTAACGCTTCAAACAATGATTCATTATCAAAACAGAAGGTTCCTGTATTAATTTCTTGAACACGTGCTTCTTCTTCACTGGCATCTTTTTGTTCCACGATTCGTTCAACAATGCCCACATGGTCACGAATAATTCGACCATAGCCTGTTGGGTCTTCCGCATGCGCTGTTAAAATAGTCGCACTTGCATTCTTACCTTGATGGTAATCGAATAAGTTTTTCAAGGTTTCTGCAGTTAATAACGGCGTATCCCCTGTAATAACTAATGTTGTTCCTTGTTTACCACCTAATAACTCTTGTGCTTGCATGACTGCATGCCCAGTTCCCAATTGTTCAGCTTGTAAGGCATATTGACTACGTTCGCCTAAATGGCTTTTAATCATTTCCGCCCCGTGTCCAACGATCGTCACGATTTCTGTTGGTTCTGTTTGTTCTACTTGATCTAAAATATGTTCGACCATTGGTTTACCAGCAACTGGATGCAATACTTTATAAAGTTTAGATTTCATGCGTGTTCCTTTACCAGCTGCTAAAATAATTGCGTATCTATTTTCCACGTTTGCCACCTCAAATTAACTAAATTGTTTGATTTTCTTCTAAATCGTCCTCATTATACCTTTTCTAGTTTATCTTACTCTTTTGTCTTTTTCAACAAAATAAGGCATTTAAAAGGTAGACCAATTTATTTTCTCATCTTTTTTTAAAGGAATAAAACAGAAAAAAAGAACCTGAAAATGGAATGGACCATTTTCAGGTTCTTTTTCAAATTATTTCTCTGTGAAATAGTTTCCTGGGACTACGCTAATCGTTTTTGTTTGTGTATCCACATCTTCCACATATAATAGCGAAGTGTAGTCATCGATTGCACGACGGCCATTGAATTTTGACTCAGCAAAAACAGTAATGCCCACAAGTTCTGCTTCAAATTCTTCAATCATACTCTTCATACCATTGACGGTGCCGCCGCCTTTCATGAAGTCATCCACGACTAAAACTTTTGAGCCGCGTTTTAAGCTGCGTTTTGAAAGTTCCATTTTTTCGATACGTTCTGAAGACCCTGATACATAGTTCACGCTCACCGTTGAACCTTCAGTAATCTTAGAATCGCGACGAACAATCACAAACGGAACATTTAAGTAATAAGACACAGCTTGCGCAATTGGCACTCCTTTAGTCGCAACGGTCATTACCGCATCAATTTGTTTGCCTAAATATTTAGAAGCAATAATCCGGCCCACTTGTCTTAATAAATTCGGTTCCCCAAGTAAATCTGAAAGATAAACATAACCCCCAGGTAATAAGCGATCTTGTTCTGACAAACGATCACACAAATCCATAATCAACTGCTCCGCTTCCTCATAAGGAATTTCAGGGATAAAGCGGACACCGCCTGCAGCGCCTGGAATCGTTTCTAAAATACCTGTTCCACGTTCTTTAAATGTTTTTTTAACAATTGCTAAATCTTCACTAATGGAAGACTTGGCAGATTGGTATCGGTCAGCAAAATATGTCAAAGAAACCAATGTATGGGGATGATCTAAAAGATATTGGGTCATATCGATTAATCGTTCACTTCTCCGAATTTTCAAATTCGTCACTCCTTTTCATTCTATCGTTCCTTATTATAAGGGGTTTAACCGAAAAATTCGAGGATTTTTTTCAAATAACTGAAAATAGTTCGCCATTTCTTTTAAAAAAAAGAAATAAAGGAGAAAAACTTTCGTTTTTCTCCTTAGTTTCTTTGCATTTTTTGTTTTCGTTGGACCATGACAACCACTCGGCGATAAATATTGACTAATAAGAATAAACCAATAAAAATTAGGGTAATACTTGCACTCGGTGGTGTTTCCAAATAATACGAGCTAGTCAACCCTGTTAGCATGCCAATCAAGCCCATAAACACACTGATGATAATCACCGTGTTGAAGCCTTTACCAATTCGCATACCTATCGCAGCTGGTAAGACCATAATTGCTGAAATTAACAAGGCTCCCGCGATCGGAATCATCACAGCAATCGCCACACCAGTAATTACATTAAAAAGCATCGACATCCAATGAATAGGTAGCCCATCAACATGAGCAGTATCTTCATCAAATGTTAAAACATACATTGGGCGTTTAAATAACATAAACAATAGAACTAAAACTACGAATAAAATTGCCAACATAACCACTTGATCCCACGTAATCGTGACGATGGAACCAAATAAATACGATTGAATACTAGCAGCTGAATTGCCTCCTGTTAAATTCATTAAAACTAACGCCAAAGCCAAACCGCCTGACATTAAAATAGCAATCGAAATTTCTGAATAGGTGCTATAAATCATTCGTAAATATTCTAGAATGATTGCAGCCACAATCACGACAATTAAGGTCATTAAATTAGGATTCCAATTAAAAAAGAAGCCTAGTGCCACACCGGCTAATGACACATGTGAAAGGGTATCTGCCATTAAAGATTGTCGGCGAATAACTAGAAAGACGCCGAGCATTGGGGCAATCACTGAGATAAACAGTGCTGCTAAAAAGGCCTTTTGCATAAATGCATAAGAAAGCATTTCTGCCATACGATTCACTCCTTACCGCTAAAATGAACACTACCATTGTAGCGACGTTTAAGCGAATTAATTTTTTAATTCCTGCTTATTTTTTAAATTTTTCCAACATTTCTTTAAGCCGTTCCTTGGCTTTCGTTATGATCGAGCCAGATAACGTTTTATTGGAAAATTTACGTATACGATTCTTCACTCATATGGAAGCAACGCCATTTCGAATCTTCTTTGCGGACAAGACGAATTTGACGATCTACATAGGTTTTGATATCTTCATGATCATGCGTAATCATCAAAATAGCTTTTCCATGTTCATGCGCACTGTGTTGCAACAATTGATAAAATTCGTTTCGCGATTGTTCATCCATACCTGTTGTTGGCTCATCTAAAATAAACAAATCTGGATCAGTCGCAAACACTCGTGCTAAACTAATTCGTTGCTTTTGCCCGCCAGAAAGCTCGCCAATTCGTTTGTGGCGCATTTCCCACATGTCCACTGATTTCAAAGCTTTTTCCACATGAAGATGATCTTTTTTCGTCAACGGTTTGAACCAACGATTTCTGGGAAAGCGACCTGAACGTACTAATTCAATGACGGTGCTAGGAAAGCCCGCATTGAAAGAAGCGACTTGTTGTGGAATGTAGCCAATGCTGATTTTTTCACCAGCACTATTTTTTTTAGCGACCGTAATTTTGCCACTTGTTGGTTTTAATAACCCTAAGGTACTTTTGATCAGCGTTGACTTGGCAGCGCCATTTTCTCCTGTTAAAATAACGAATTCCCCTGGATCAACATAATAAGAAACATCTTCTAAAACAGGTTCATCATCATAATAGAAGGTTAAATTTTCGACTTCAATATAATGCATAAGTTGGCTCCTTTCTGTTGCCAGATTAATGAATGCTTTTTTGTAAAGCAGCGAGGTTTTCTTTCATGACAGACACGTAGTTCTCGCCTGCTTCTTGTTCTTTTTGAGTTAAACTCTCTAAAGGATTCAATACAGCTAATTCGACGCCTGTCTCGTCTGCCAATGTTTTGGCTACTTTTGTAGAAGCCGATGCTTCAAAATAGATCACAGAAACATTGTTTGTTTTAATATATTTTTTTAATTCGGCTAAACGACTTGGCGAAGGTTCTTGGTCTGGAGAAATCCCAGCAATCGGTTCTTGGGTCAAGTCATATTGTTTTGCCAAATAGCCAAATGCAGCATGTTGCGTCACAAAGGTCCGATTTTTAGCGCCTGCAAACGCAGCTTGGTATTCCTTATCTAGCGCAGTCAATTTTTCCAAATAAGCAGCGGTATTTTTTTCAAATACGGCTTTTTTCTCAGGATATTTTTTGATAAGCGCATCCCGAATCGCTGTTACTTCTTTTTGCGCTAACACGGGATCTAACCAGACATGCGGATCCAGTTCGTGGGAATGGTTATGGCCTTCATGACCTTCTTCGCCAGATTCTTCCTCTTCTGTTCCTTGCATCAATTGAATGGATTGACTGGCTTCCACGATTGAAACTTTTTTCGTGTCCAAGTTTTCAATAACATTCGGAACCCAAGTTTCTAGCTCTTTACTATTATAAACAAAGACATCCGCATCAGTAATTTTCGCTAAGTCTTTTGCGCTTGGTTCATAATCGTGTGGTTCCGTTCCAGCTGGAATCAACAGCTCAACCTCTCCCTCATCACCAACGACTTGTTTTGCGAAATCGTACATCGGATAAAAAGTAGTCATTACCGTGAGCTCTTTCTTCTCTTTTGGCGATTGTGTGGTTTGCCCACAGCTAGCTAAAAGAAAAGCACTGATTGCTAAAGTAACGCCGATTATCAAACGGCGGTAGATTTTCGTCATGTTCTGTCCTCTTTTCGATTTACCTATTATAAACCGTAATATTTACGATTTGCCAGGAATAATGTACCAAATGGATCACGGGACGTCAAGGAATAAATTTAAAAAAACAACAGAGCGTGGGACAAAAATCACTTTGGATTTTTGTCCCACGCTCTGTTGTTTTTATTTATTTCAATGTCCGAACCAAATAAACTTCTTCGCAAAAGCCTTTGAGTCCATTATAAATCCGTTGTGCTCGTGTTTTCTTTTCACATAAAGCAAAGACTGTCGGTCCACTGCCGCTCATCAACGCTGCATCAGCGCCGTACTTCAGCATGCGATCCTTGATTTGTTGCACGATCGGATGTCTGGCAATCGTGACACTTTCCAACGCATTGCCGACCGTCTGGGTCATCCCAGTATAATCACCATTTTCGATGGCTATTCTTAGTCCAGCAATATCTGGATGGTGCAATTCATCTACCGCTAAATCATTAAAAACGGTACTAGTGGATACACTAATTCTTGGTTTTACTAACACAATCCAACATTGAGGCATGGTCGGTAATGTTTCAATTTTCTCCCCACGTCCGTTTGCAAAGGCTGTTCCGCCCCTTAAACAATAAGGAACATCCATACCAATTTGGCTACCAATTTCACAGAGTTCGTCCATCGTCAACCCCAGATTCCACAGTTTGTTCAAGCCTCGTAATGCTGCGGCACAGTCACTGCTACCACCTGCTAAACCAGCTGCCACGGGGATACGTTTTTCAATATATATTTTAATTCCTTTATGAATATTATAGGTACGCTTTAATAAGTCAACTGCTTGATAGACATGATTCCGTCGATCCACGGGTAAAAAAGAGCTGTCCGTTTCAATACGAATGATGTCTTCTTCTAGATTTTCAAAAGTTAAATGATCGGCTAAATCTACACTTGCAAAAATAGATTCAACTTCATGATAGCCATCCACACGTTTATGCAGAACATCTAACCCAAGATTAATTTTCGCAGGAGCTCGTTCGATTATTTCCATCGGTTCCCTGATTCACCTTCCTTAATCTTTTGTCTACCAACATTTTAATCTTTTAGATTCTATCATATGTCCATGAAGAAGTACACCGAAGATTGCTCTTTCTCTGACGACAGATGGCTGAAATTAAAAAGAGCTTAGGAACGAAGGGCTCTCCCTTCACTCCTAAGCGGACTTTCTAAATTATACGGCTTGACCGATGAATTCGATTTCAACGGTGCGTGTTAAAACATCTGAATAGCTATAAGATACACGTTCAAATGAGTTCTCGTCTGGATCCAAGTCAACAACAAAAACAGATGGATAAGTCTCCGTTAAGATTCCTTTACGTTCTGTTTGGCGCTTTCTTCCAGTCTGAGCAACTAACATAATTTCACTGCCGATACGGCCTTCCAAATCTTTCTTAATTGACGATAACGTTGTTGGCATTGCATTCACCTCGAGAAATATTATATCACTTTTTTTAAAAAATTTCAAGTTTATCATACTAGAAGTCTGTTTGCAACTACTTTTGCTCGACAAACCGGCTGTTTTGTCGAATTTTTATTCATTTTCTAATGTATATTTCATTTTTGCTTTGGCACGATCATAGGCACTTCGGACAGCTGAAAAAGTTCCCCCACGTACTTTAGCGATTTCTTCTAACGTGTAGCCTTTTAAGTATGCGTTTAAAATTTGTTGTTCCAACGAGGAAAGACGTGTCGGAAAAGCTGCCAATTTTTCTTGAATCATTAATTGACCTAATGGGTCGGTAGCCGCTGTCCCTAAATAGTCCACTAACTCTTCACCAGTGCTTTCTAAGCGTTGTTCCAGAGAAATAGACAAGGTATCTGTTCGCCGCTTATAGGCGCATTGATGGCGAATTAAGCTATGTACGTGATTTTCAAAATTTCGTTTAAAAAACTTTCCTAATGATGCTTGTTTTTCTGAATCAAATCGTTCTAACGTCCGAAAGAAGACAATTCGCCCTTCTTGAAGCCAGTCCTCAGTATCATAATCTTTTAAATAGTATTTTTTCATGCACTTATAAATCACTGGCTGATATTGCCCATATAAAGCTTGAAATTGTTCTTGGTCTCCTGCTAATGCTTGCTGAATCTGTTCTAACATAAAAAGCCCTCCTTTTCGATAAACGTATCGAATGATTTAGGAGAGCATAGCATGTTAGAAATTTATGACTTAAGCGAACATTTGTTTAATCTTTTTTTTGAGACAATTCTTCTAGCTTCTCAGAAAGTTTTGATAACTGCTCCACGTTCCATGGAGAATTTCGACGAAATTGCTGGAAATGGATATCCGTTGCATGAATGGCAATCGTCTTTTCTGTTTTCTGGACAGCTTTGTAAAGTTCATTGGCCGAAGTCCGCAATGCACCTTGTGAAAAGACCACCCATTGTTCAGCCAAATCACTCGTTGCGACTGTTACTTGCGTTAAACGATCATTTTTTTCACCAGCTAGACGTTCAATATAACTATCTGCTGTTTCATCTTCTTTGGTGAAAACCACGGTCAAAAGGTACTTTTTGTACGTTTGCTGAATACCTGGGACTAATTGGGCATCAAAAACCACAATGATTTCCAACCCTTCATATTTGGCATAGTTGGACAGACGACTAAGAAGCAGTTCACGCGCATCCTCTAAACGCTCTTGCTTTTTCAACTGGACCAATTCTGGCCAAGCACCAATCATATTATAGCCATCAACGATTAACAATTGTTTTTTCATACAATCGCCTTCTTCTATAATGGGTTGCGGCCACGATAGACTTCATACATTAGCAAGCCTGCAGCCACACCAGCGTTTAAGCTTTGAACGTGTCCAGTCATTGGAATCGTTAATAATTCATCCACTTCTTTATGAAGACCTTGACTCATGCCACGACCTTCATTTCCGATGATTAAGGCAATTGCGCCTTGTGTATACCAGCGACGATAATCCGTCCCAGACATATCTGTACCAAAAATCCAAAATTGATTCTCTTTTAGCGTTGCAATACTTTGCGCTAGATTCGTTACACGAGCCACTGGAATATGTTCCACGGCCCCTGTTGACGCTTTGGTTACGGTTGGTGTAATTCCCACTGCACGATGTTTCGGAATGATAATACCGTCCACGCCTGTCGCATCAGCTGTTCGCAAAATTGAGCCAAAGTTATGTGGGTCCTCTAGACTGTCTAAAATTAGGAAAAATGGTGTTTCTGTCTTTTCTTTTGTTTGTTCCAATAATTCTTCTAAAGTTAAATATTGATACGCCGTGATTGCTAAAACCATACCTTGATGCACGCCGTGATCACTCATCGTATCTAATTTTGCTTTAGGCACCCATTTGACTGGAACAGCCTGTTCTTTCGCTGCTTGTTTTAATTGCTCAATTTTCTCGCCACGAGCATCTTCTTGTAAAAACAATTTATTCCCGCGTCCTTGCTGCAACGCCTCAACAGTGGCATGGAAACCAAAGACAAAGTTATCTGCTAGCTCTTCTGAGGTTCCATCAGCACCTGCTGTCGCTGGTCGTGGGTTCCGTTCTTTTGAACGCTTATCTGAACGTTCTGGACGTTTCTTACCTTTTTTAAAAGGACGAGATTTTTCATTTTTCATTGGTTTCACCTACTTTCTTGATACACCAGTTAATTAATTCTTCTAAACGTTCTTTTTGTTGTGTCAAATGTAAATAACCCATCAAGGATTCGAAACCGGTCGCTACCCGATAGGTCGTCACATCAGCATTTTTAGCAAAGGTGTGACTTTTAGCATTCCGACCGCGTTTGTACATCACTTCTTCTTCCTCCGTTAGCATTTCTCCCGCTAACATCGCTTGCATTAAGCTTGCTTGGGCTTTTGCTGACACGTAGTGTGTCGCCATGCGATGCAAAACATTCGGTTTCGTTTGTCCCAAGGAAACTAAATAATCACGAATGTAAATTTCATAAATCGCATCGCCAACATAGGCCAAAGCTAAACCGTTTAATTGTTTGTAATCTCTCATTCACTTCTTCTCCATCTCGTTCCTTGCGGAGTATCTTCTAAAACAATGCCTTGTTCTTTTAATAAATCGCGGATTTCATCACTTCGGGCAAAATCACGGTCTTTCCGTGCTTGGTTCCGTTCTTCAATTAACGCATCGACTTGTGCATCCACTAATTCTTCGTTTTTAAAGAATAAACCAAAAATAGCTAACCAGCCACTGAAAAGCTTATCCATCGCCACTAGAATTGGTTCCGAAACTGCCGCTTGTTCACTGTACTGATTCATCATCTTCGCTAATTCATAAACGACCGTAATCCCGTTAGCTGCATTGAAATCATCGTCCATTTCCGTAATAAAACGTTGTTCTAATTCGTTTAATTGAGCCAAATAGTGTTCATCCTCTGGCAAACTTGCGACCGCATCTGCTTGTCTAAAACGTAAATTTTCAAACGCATTTTTCAATTTTTGATAATTGGCTGCTGCCTCTTTTAGAGTGCTTTCGCTATAACGAATCGGGCGACGGTACTGGGTGGTGGACATAAAGAAACGTAAAATTTGCGGATCCACTTTTTGAATCATTTCATGAACAGTAATGAAGTTACCTAGGGATTTACTCATTTTTTCATCGTCTTCACCAATTGTGACATAGCCGTTATGCATCCAGTAATTGGCAAAGGTATGGCCTGTTTTGGCTTCGCTCTGTGCAATTTCATTCTCATGATGTGGAAATTCTAAATCTTGTCCACCGCCATGAATATCAATCGTCTCTCCCAAGTGTTTTGTCGCCATGACAGAGCATTCAATATGCCAGCCGGGACGTCCTTTCCCCCAAGGAGAATCCCAAGAAATTTCATCTTCTTTGGCACTTTTCCAAAGAGCAAAATCCAATGGGTCTTCTTTTAATTGTTGTTCAACGCCAGTTCGTTGACTTGCCCCCACTTCTAATTCATCAATCGATTGATGGCTTAATTTACCATAATTAGGAAATTTACGGGTGCGATAATACACGTCACCTGCGACCTCATAAGCAAAACCTTTTTCAATTAAAACGTCGATAAAAGCTAAGATATCAGGCATGTGGTCCATCACCCGAGGATGTAACGTTGCTGGCTGGACATTCAATGCTTGCGTGTCTTCTTCAAAGGCTTTGATAAAACGCTCCGCCACTTCCGGCGCAGTAATTTTCAATTCTTTGGCTGCCTTGATAATTTTATCATCGACATCTGTAAAATTCGAGACATAATTCACTTCATACCCACGATATTCAAAATAACGACGAATTGTATCAAAGGCGATCGCACTGCGCGCATTACCGATATGGATATAGTTATACACGGTTGGTCCGCAGACATACATCCGAACTTTATGCGCCTCAATTGGCGTAAATACTTCTTTTTCTCTGGTCAATGTATTATAAATTTTAATCATGCCCTTTTTCCACCTTTCTTCCATTTAGACGAACGACTTTCGCAGGAACACCCACAGCTGTGGCATCTGCTGGGATGTCTGAAATAACAACAGCACCTGCCCCAATTTTTGAACGTTCACCAATCACAACTGGCCCTAAAATTTGAGCTCGTGCCGAAATCATCGCTCCTTTTTTCACTGTTGGATGGCGTTTACCCGTATCACGACCGGTCCCACCTAACGTCACTCCGTGAAACAAAACAACATCTTCTTCTATTTCCGCGGTTTCCCCAATCACAATGCCCATGCCGTGATCGATAAAAACTCCCGCACCAATTGTGGCTCCGGGATGAATTTCTACGCCCGTTATGAAACGCCAAAATTGTGCATGAATCTTCGCCAATAAAAACAACTGATGCCTATATAAGAAATGAGACAAGCGATGCCAAAACAAGGCGTGCAAGCCAGGATACGTTAAAAGAACTTCTAGTGTAGTCCGCGCTGCAGGATCGTTTCTTTTAACAGCTGCGACGCTACGTTTCAACCAACTCATAGGGTGAACTCCTTTCTATTATACAAAAATAAAAAACGTCTTTTAAGCAACAAAAAAACGTTGCTTAAAAGACGCCCATGCGTGGTTCCACTTTTCTTCACAAGAACTAGCTCTTGCCTCGATACAGTTAACGCCTGCCGACGTCTTCGGTTACTTTTTTCACCGAAGCCACTCATAGATGCATTTCGACAAAAGATGCTCGCTGTTCTCACCACCCACAGCGTCTCTGAAATCCATCTGCTTGTCTACTTCTTCTATTCTTTGTGTTTTTATAACACTTTATTTAAATGATCTAAAGCTTTTTCTTTGCCTAATAACTCGATGGTTTCGCCTAATTCAGGACCATGCATTTGTCCAGAAACAGCAATTCGAATTGGCATAAACAAGTTTTTGCCCTTAACGCCAGTTTCTTTTTGGACGGCTTTAATCGCTGCTTTAATACTTGGCACATCGAAAACCTCCAAGGCTTCTAATTGTTCTTTAAACGCATGTAACACAGTTGGCACTGTTTCTCCTTGCAAGAATTCTTTCGCAGCATCATCTAAAACTGGATGTTCATTAAAGAACAAGTTTGATAGTTCCACAATTTCAGCTGCATAACTCATTTGTGGTTGATACAAGCTAACTAATTGTTTTAACCATTCGATTTTTTCAGGAGATGGATTTTCTTCAACACGACCGTCAGCGACTAAATAAGGAAGACACATATCTGTTAGTTCACTTAAGTCCATTTGTTTCATGTATTGATTGTTAATCCATTCTAATTTTTTCGCATCAAAGGCCGCTGGTGACTTGCTTAAGCGTTGTTCATCAAACAATTTAATCAAGTCTTCTTGTGAGAAGATTTCTTCTTCGCCAACAGGAGACCATCCTAGTAAAGCAATAAAGTTGAACATGGCTTCTGGTAAGTAACCTAATTCACGGTATTGTTCAATAAATTGTAAAATTGTTTCATCACGTTTGCTCAATTTTTTGCCAGTTTCTGAATTAATGATTAAGGTCATATGGCCAAAGACAGGTGGTGTCCATTCAAACGCTTCGTAAATCATTAATTGTTTTGGTGTGTTCGCAATGTGATCATCGCCACGTAAAACATGAGAAATTTTCATTAAGTGATCATCTACTGCAACGGCAAAGTTATACGTTGGCATCCCATCGCGTTTTTGGATGACAAAATCGCCACCAATGTTATCTGACTCAAAAGTAATTTCACCTTTCACGATGTCATCAAATTTGTATTCTGTATTACGTGGCACACGGAAACGAATCACTGGTTCTAGACCAGCCGCTTCTTTGGCTGCTTGTTCAGAAGGTGTCAAATTCGCACAAGTGCCTGCGTAGTGAGGCATTTCCCCACGAGCTTGTTGTGCTTCACGTTCTGCTTCTAATTCTTCTGGCGTACAATAACACTTATACGCACGATTGCTACTTAATAATTGATCAATCAATGGTTGGTAAATTTCTTTACGTTCTGATTGACGATATGGACCATATTCTCCCGGATGAGCAGGTGATTCATCCCATTCCATCCCTAACCATGCTAAGTTTTCCAACTGACTTTTCTCGCCGTCTTCGATGTTCCGTTTTTGGTCGGTATCCTCGATACGAATGATAAATTCTCCGTCATTGTGGCGGGCAAATAAGTAGTTAAATAATGCTGTTCTTGCATTCCCAATGTGCAAGTGTCCAGTTGGACTTGGTGCGTAACGCACACGAACTTTCGTCATGTTCATTCCTCTTTCCATTTTTTAAAAACAGACGGTTTAACGTCGTTTTCAGTTATTTTTCCAATAAAGCAACGGCAATTGCGCCGATTCCTTCTTTTTTACCAACAAAGCCCATCGTTTCCATGGTCGTTGCCTTAATGTTCACTTGTGTGACCGCTAAGTGGCAACTCGCGGCTAGATTCTTTTTCATCTCTGCCAAGTATGGGCTCATCTTTGGCTCTTCCGCTAAAATTGTACAATCAATATTGCCAATAGTAAAGCCCGACCGCCCAACTTTTTCATTTACTTTTTTTAATAAGTTTACAGAATTCGCATTTTTGAACTGCGGATCGGTTTCGGGAAACAGTTGCCCAATATCACCCAGACCAGCGGCACCAAGGATTGCATCAATAATTGCATGTGTTAAAACATCGGCATCTGAGTGACCTAACAGACCTTTTTCATAAGGAAGAGTAACCCCACCAATAATTAAAGGTCGTTGCGGAACTAATTGATGAACATCAAAACCTTGACCGATTCGAATCATACTAAGTCCTCACTTTGCTTAATTTTTATCGTTTTTAGGATGGTTATCCTTGCGATCATTAATCCCGCGACCCGCATGCGCCGGTTTGGCAAAAATCATACGCCCAGCGGCGGTTTGTAAAGCACTTGTGACGACCACTTCGATTTGCTCATTCATGTAATGCTGGCCATCTTCTACCACAACCATTGTGCCATCATCTAAGTAAGCGACCCCTTGTTGACGCTCTGTTCCGGCTTTTACAACCATCACATTCATCGTTTCACCTGGAATCACCACTGGTTTCACAGCATTAGCTAAAGCATTAATGTTTAAAACAGGCACATTTTGAAATTCAGAGACTTTGTTTAAGTTGTAGTCATTGGTCACAACCACGCCATCTAATAATTTTGCTAATTTGATTAATTTACTGTCTACTTCAGAGATATCCTCGAAATCTCCGTCATACATCTCAACAGAGATACCTTCTTCTTTTTGTAAAGCATTTAAAATATCTAAGCCACGACGACCTCTCACCCGTTTTAAACTGTCTCCAGAATCAGCAATGTATTGTAATTCATACAAAACAAAGTTAGGGATCAGCAAAACACCTTCTAAAAAGCCCGTTTTCGCGATATCGTAGATTCTGCCATCAATGATGACACTGGTGTCTAAAATTTTGTATTTATGGAAGTTGTCTTCCACTTTACGTTCCAACATTTGTCCTTCGGCGTCTTCCGTATTTGCTTTCTTTTGGCGAGGTGTGAAAACTTTTTTCCACTCCTCAATCCGTGTTGTTCCCATTCGGAAACCTAAGTAACCCAGAATAATCATAACTAGAATTGGCAGTAAACTATTCACGACAGGAATTTGTAAGTTGTACATTGGAATGGAGATAATGACGCCAATTGTTAAACCAATGATGGCACCAATACTTCCAAATAATAAATAGGTTAAACTCATTTCATTTAAAGCTGCTTCGATTTTTTTGACAGCGGAAACAATATACTTTGCTAACCCTAAAGATAAAATAAAGAAAATAATTGCACCGATTAATCCGTTCGTAAAGTTATTGTTTAACCAACTGTTATTGCCTTGCTTAGCCATTTCCCAAGCCATTGGGAAAAGAGAAATTCCTAAACTTGCACCAGCAATGATCATCAGCAACGTGATGATTCGTTTTTGCATATAGCCATCCTCCTCGTTTATTTAATAAAGACGTCTAGTGTTGTGGGGCGTATAAAAATCATACGCCACCAACAACCTAAACGGATTATTTCTACTTTCATTATTTAAAAACTTTTCTTAACGTTTCACCAATTGTTGAAACGCCAATAATTTCAATCCCTTCAGGCGCTTCCCAGCCACCAAGGTTATTTTTAGGGACATAGACTTTTGTAAAGCCTAGTTTTTGCGCTTCACGCACTCGTTGTTCAATACTATTCACGCGGCGAATTTCACCAGTTAAACCAATCTCACCAATGAAACATTCTGAAGATGAGGTTCCTTTTTCTTTATAGCTAGAAGCAATACTGATTGCTAACGCTAAATCAATAGCTGGTTCATTAATTTTGACTCCACCAGCCGCTTTTAGATACGCATCCTGGTTTTGTAATAAAAGGCCTGCCCGTTTTTCTAAAACCGCCATGATTAAAGAAACGCGATTAAAGTCCAACCCGGTGGTCGTTCGCTTGGCATTGCCAAACATCGTTGGGGTAACTAACGCTTGGATTTCCACCAAAATGGGGCGTGAACCTTCCATTGCTACCACAATCGAAGACCCAGTGGCTCCTTCTAAACGTTCTTCTAAAAAGACCTGAGAAGGATTCATAACTTCAACCAATCCATGTGTCTGCATTTCAAAAATACCAATCTCATTCGTTGAGCCAAACCGATTTTTGACAGCCCGTAAGATTCTAAAGGTGTGATGCTTATCTCCTTCAAAATAAAGAACCGTGTCTACCATATGTTCCAACATCCGTGGCCCTGCGATAGACCCTTCCTTCGTTACGTGTCCGACAATAAAAATGGCAATCCCATTCGTTTTTGCCAGTTTCAATAATTCGGCAGTTGTTTCTCGGACTTGACTGACACTACCAGCAACGCTGGTAACATCTGGCTGCGTCATTGTTTGAATCGAGTCAATAATGACATAATCTGGTTCTAATTTTTCAATGGCTCGTGATATTTCGTGCATATCTGTTTCTGCGTATAAGTAAAATGTCTCGTTGACGGTGCCTAGACGCTCCGCTCGCAATTTAATTTGCTCAGCACTTTCTTCACCAGAAACATATAAAACCGTGCCACCTGTGGCTGCTAATTGTTGCGATACTTGTAAGAGCAATGTTGACTTACCAATTCCGGGATCGCCACCGATTAAAACTAACGAACCTGGGACAACGCCACCACCTAAAACCCGATTCAGCTCCACTAATTCAGTTTTTACACGCGGCTCTTTTTTAGGTACGACTTCAGATAGCCGTTGTGGTTGTGTCTTTTTACCAGTCAAACTTACTCTAGCACGACGATCAGAAGTATCTTGAATAACCTCTTCCACCATCGAATTCCATTGTCCACAATTAGGACAGCGGCCGAGATATTTTGGAGACACATACCCACAGCTTTGACATTCAAATTGAACTTTTGCTTTTTTTGCCATGTAGAATCTCCTTATCTGTTGTTTATTTTAACATTTATTAAATGGTTTGAATAACGTTGCCTACTGAAAAAATGGGCTTTATTTTTGTCCAGACGAACCAAAACCGCCCGTTCTTTCTGCCTCGACTTGGTCATCATCCGCTAATAAAAACGGCTTAAAAATCCCTTGGCCAATTCGTTCACCTTTTTCAATGACAACATCTTCATATCCAAAGTTTAAAAATTGGAACATGATATGTCCTTCGTTATTCTCGTTATTATAATAATCACTGTCAATGACTCCGACACCATTCGCTAAAAGTAGGAACCGTTTTAGCGGGTTCGAAGAACGACTCACCAATTCTAAATATTCAGAATCAGGCATATACGCCTTAATTCCTGTTTTAACTAAAATTGGTTTGGGATTTTCTCCAGCTTGTTGTAACTTCCAAAGACTTGGTACAACGACCGTTTCGGCTGCTTGAAAATCATACCCCGCGGCACCTTTTGTTGCTCGTTGTGGGACACTCAAGCCCTCTTCTTGATACTTAGAAATAATCTCAAAACCACGTTGTTTCATATTCATTCTCCCCTACTGTCTAAACTACTCCTATTTTACCATAATCTCTGATACTCTGGTTGTTTTTAGTAAGTTTCTCATTTCTAAAAACCCAGTTAATCTAGACTACGCAAAAAAGAGGAGAATTTTTGTTTATTTTCCTTCTTTTAGTCTATCATCTTCTCTTAAAATAAACAGACCAAATTCCAAAAAGTCCCAAGATTCCCTCAAAAAGTTCACACTTTCATTAAACTTTCTTTACTATTCATTATTTAGCACTTTCTAGTAGCCGCTGATTTTGTTATAATGAGTGTCAAATTTTACTGTAAAAAGAAACGAGGCACTTATGAGAAACAAACTCCAACAGGCCAAACGAATTGTGATCAAAGTCGGAACCAGTTCTCTGATTTATCCCAATGGCAATATTAACTTAAAAGCAATTGATCAATTAGCCTTTACTTTGAGTGATTTAAGCAACCAAGGCAAAGAAATTATTTTAGTTTCTTCTGGCGCAATTGGTGTCGGACTGAATAAATTAAATCTATCTGTGCGCCCAACGACAATTCCAGAACAACAGGCAGTCGCTGCAGTCGGCCAAGCAGAATTAATGAACATTTATAATCAGCGGTTTTCAACCTATAGCCAACAAATGGCACAAGTTTTATTAACACGTGATGTTATTGAATACCCTGAAAGTCGCAATAATGTTACCAATACTTTTGAACAACTCTTAAAAATGAATATTATTCCTATCGTCAATGAAAATGATACTGTCGCAATTGAAGAATTGGATCACTTAACCAAGTTCGGGGATAACGATCAATTGTCAGCCATTGTCTGCCAAATTGTTCAAGCTGACTTGTTAGTTATGTTATCAGATATTGATGGTTTCTTTTCAGATAACCCTACTGTCAACAAAGAAGCCACGTTATTCTCTGAAATAAATGAAATTAATGAAGACTTGTTCCAATTAGCCGGTGGCAAGGGGAGCCGCTTTGGCACTGGTGGGATGTCTAGTAAATTAAAAGCTGCTGAACGTGTGTTAGCTAATCAACAGGCGATGATTTTAGCAAACGGAAAACAACCAAAAATCATCTTTGAAATTTTAGAAGGAAAAGATATCGGTACGTTATTTATTAAAGGAGGGCATGAAAGTGACTGATTTAAAGCAACTAGGGCAACAAGCTAAAGAAGCCTCTTATACGCTAGGCTTGATGGATACTCGTCAAAAAAATACTTTGTTAAACAAAATGGCCGCAGCCATTGAAGCCAATGCACCCCGCATTTTACAAGCAAATGCATTAGATTTAGAGCAAGCCGCTACCCACGGAATTTCTGAAACAATGCAAGACCGCTTACGTTTAACAGAAGAACGGATCACAGCGATGGCCGAGGGCATACGCCAAGTCGCTACTTTACCCGATCCAATTGGGGAAGTAGATAAAATGTGGCGCAATGAAGCGGGCCTGTTAATTGGGCAACAACGCGTGCCTTTAGGTGTTATTGGGATCATTTATGAATCGCGGCCAAACGTGACAACAGATGCCGCTAGCCTTTGTTTCAAATCGGGAAATGCTGTTATTCTTCGAGGCGGAAAAGAAGCGTTTCACTCCAATCAGATATTGGTGACAATTTTACAAGAAGCGCTAATACAAGAAGCCATTTCTCCCCATCTCATTCAATTTGTTGATGATACTTCTAGAGAAACAGCCCAACAACTTATGCGCTTAAATGACTACTTGGATGTCCTCATTCCGCGTGGTGGCGCCAACTTAATCAAAACTGTTTTGACGACGGCCACTGTTCCTGTTATTGAAACGGGCACAGGCAATTGTCATATTTACGTGGATAAAGACGCCCAGTTAACAATGGCAACTGAAATTATTGTCAATGCTAAATGTCAACGTCCTTCTGTCTGTAACGCCGCCGAAACGTTATTAATTCATCAAGAAGTGGCTGAAGCCTTTTTACCAACAATTGAAAAAGCCTTGAAGGAGTTTCACGTGGAACTTCGGGCAGATGAACGTGCGTTAGCAATTTTTGAAGAAGCCATTCCAGCGACTGAACAAGATTGGGAAACGGAATTTCTCGACTTTATCTTAGCAGTGAAAGTCGTTGATTCTTTAGACGAAGCCATCCAGCATATTAATCGCTATAATACAAAACATTCTGAAAGTATTATTAGTGATAATTACTTTGCCACACAACAATTTTTACAACAAGTGGATGCAGCCGCTGTTTATGCGAATGCTTCAACTCGTTTCACGGACGGTTTTGAATTTGGATTTGGCGCCGAAATCGGCATTAGTACGCAAAAATTACATGCCCGTGGACCTATGGGTCTAGCAGAGCTTACTTCTACAAAATATGTTATTTATGGAAATGGGCAAGCACGTTCTTAGAAAGAAAAACCCTTGATTTAAAAATCAAGGGTTTTTCTTTCTCCTCTCCAATGTGCATTTTTACACATGGGATTGTTCACAGTCCCACAATCTATTCTTGATATTTTTTTTGAATCCTCATTATACTTTCTACATACGCTTGTTTCACTTGAACTGGCTCTAAAATTGTCACTTCTTCACCAAAGCCCATAAAATAGTTGGCTAAAAATTGTGTTTCTGTTGGATGAATCTGTCCAACTAAAAAACACTCCGTGGGCGTTTCTTCCAACTGAATATTGTCAAAGCGATGTTTATAAAAAAATTCTTTGCCTTTTTCTGTAATGATTGCTTTAAATGGAATCGTACGTGCCGTCGTTTGTTGATGGCGATACGATTCTTTCAGTTCTTCAGTCGTAAAATCCAGTGTTTGGTTTAACTGCTGAATAGCCTCCATAAAATCACAGCGGTAAGTACGCCAAGCCTTTTTAGTCACATCATAGCCTGAACAATACCAATACCCTTCTAAAATAGTTAACCGGATTGGTAAGATTTTTTTCGTTGTTGCTTCATATCTGGTATAGTTAAACTGAATTACTTGTTGCGCCAAAATACAATGAAACAGCTGCTCTAAATTGCCTGGTGCTTCTACTTGTTCAATTCCTTCGTAATAGACAACCTTACTCATTTGACTGATTTTAAATTGGGTTGGTTCATCTAAAGAATGCAATAATTTTTGCTTAATTTGCTGATAGGAATGACCAAACGGTGACTCTGCGACTAATTTCAGTAATTGTAACGAAAAAAAGATCGCTAACACTTCATTTTCATTAAAATAAATCGGCGGCAACAACGGTTTGTTTAAAACTCGATAACCACCATAACGACCATTCTCCACATATAGCGGTACGCCTAAATTTTCCAAAGCTTCAATATCCCGCAAAGCTGTGCTTTTAGAAATCCCAAAAGTTTTCATTAACTGATTTAAATTAAACTGAGGATGGGTTCTCAAGAAAAAAAGTTCCTGATTTAAACGTTCTGATTTTTTCATTTTTCCCTCCATCGGTGTCACTTTTTGACACCTTTTGTTGTTATGCTTATCTTATCAATCTTAGGAGGTTCAAACAATGAAAAACACACAATTTGCCCTTTTTATGGTCTTAAATGGACGAGCAACGGAAGCCTTGACGTTTTACCAAGAAGCCTTTGCTGGTGATATTCTTTTTAAAATTACTAATCAAGAATTTAAAGAGCGCTTAAATCCTTCTTTGACCATTCCCGCTGGCGAAGAACACTGGCTTTCTCACTCGATTTTACAAATGGACACTTTTCAATTACAACTAGCTGATAATCCTTTATTTGCAGGAATGAATACCACGCCCACAGAACAATTGACCCTCAGCTTAACCGTCGACAGCCGTCACTCTGCCAAAACAATTTTTGAAAAACTTACGTGCCATCCCGAATCCTGTATTATCCAAGAACCAATTGAAAATGAATTTGCAACATTTTATGCGATTGTGAAAGATCCTTTTGGTTTAGTCACTCAAATTACTCATGAAAAACAAGCAGATCCTACCAAGAAAGGACGTTAGCCGAAGAATGCGAACCTATGAATCAAAAGAAGCCTTGATTGAGGCCATTCAAATAGCTTCACAAAAATATTTAGCTGAATTTGCAGAAATTCCTGAAACACTTAAAAATCACCGAATTGAAACAGTAGCTAAAACACCTTCAGAGAACTTAGCCTATCAATTAGGTTGGCTCAACTTGCTGCTTTCTTGGGAAGAACAAGAACAACGTGGTCTGACTGTTCAAACGCCAGCTGAAGGTTATAAATGGAATCAACTGGGCGCTCTCTATCAATCATTTTATCAAACCTATGGACAAATGAGTTTAGAAAGTCAGCTGATTGCGTTGCAAGACACCTTAGAAAAATTACTTCATTGGATTGACTCGCTTTCCGAAGACGAATTATTTTTACCTCAACAACGGGCTTGGGCGACCACCAAAGCACAATGGCCTCTTTGGAAATGGATTCACATTAATAGCGTTGCCCCTTTTACTAGTTTCCGAACGCAAATTCGCAAATGGAAAAAAGCGTGTCTTTAAAAAGTTATCCACATTTTTTCAAAAAAAGCTTGACAAGCATTTTTAAATTCTCCACAGAAAACTTTGTGGATGAAATTTCTTGTTTTTTCCAAAAAACTTTTCCACAGTGTTTATTTGTTCGACATTAAATCTTTGTAAATTCTAGAAAAAAGAAGATGAAAACGTTGTTTTAATAACGTTTTCATCTTCTTTCAACTTTATGGGTTCCTTTACTTTTAGCAAGCAGGACTTCTGAACTTGCGTCTATTTTTTTTAGCAACTCGAAAACTTATCCTTGTGGATAAACCGAGATAAAAAGCTCTTTTGTGGTTTTCAACAGAGTTATGCACAAAGTTATCCACAGGGCGTTTTCAGCAATTTTTCGGAGAATATTCGTTGTTTAATCTGGTGATTTAGCATTTGAATGTCAATCCCTTACTACTAATTCTTCTTTACTCCACCCTTAGGATCCTAATAAAATTTTAAAGTTTTTCTTCTATTGGTACATCAAATAAAGAGTATGATAAACTATAGGTACTTTCGAAAAATCAGGTGAGGTTATTTATGAAAAATAAAAGTAGGCAGTTTTTAAAAAACAACTGGCCTTATATGTTAGCCAGTTTCTTCATTCCATTTTTAATTATGGCAATTATCTATTTGAGTATTGGGATTTATCCAGGAAGTAGTCGCAGTGTTTTAGCCAGCGATGCCTTTTCTCAATTTTCAAATTTTCACGCAAGCTTTAACAATGTTCTTCATGGAAAACAAAGTCTTTTCTATACGTGGAATGCTTCTTTGGGACTAAACTACTTGTCCTTAATTTCCTATTATCTTGGTGGCTTATTTACGCCGCTCGTCTTTTTCTTTAACAATCAAAACATGCCTGATGCGCTCTATTTCCTAACGTTGTTGAAAATTGGGAGTGCTGGCTTGAGTTTTTGGTTCTTGGCAAAACAAACCTTTAAGATTCCTAAATGGTCCCATGTGACTTTAAGTGTGTCTTATGCGCTAATGTCCTTCATTGTGGCCCATTCAGAATTAATTATGTGGCTGGATGCCTTTATTTATCTGCCACTCGTAATTTTAGGAATTCATCGTTTAATGGACCAACGAAAACCGACATTATTGTTTGTTAGTTATTTCTTGCTTTTCATTACAAATTATTATTTTGGCTTTATGATTGGGTTGTTTTCCTTCCTGTACTATTTTGCACGAACGTTTACAGACTGGCAACGATATAAATCTCGAATCGTTGCGTATTTTACTACTTCTCTTTTAGCTGGTGGAGCATCTATGATTATGGTCTTACCTGCTGTCTTAGATTTACGAACCAATGGTGAAACTCTTTCTGAAATTACAACCTTTAAAACAGAAGCGACTGCCTTTTTAGATATTATTATGAAAAATATGATTGGTGTTTACGATACAACCAAATATGGGTCCATTCCTTTTATTTACATTGGGTTGTTGCCTTTGGTTTTTTGTCTCTTCTATTTCGTTACGAAAGAAGTTCCATTGAAAAACAAACTACTTTTTGGCAGTTTGTTTGTCCTATTGATTGCTAGCTTTTACATCACGCCCTTAAATTTATTCTGGCACGGTATGCATGCGCCGAACATGTTTCTTTTCCGCTATAGTTTCCTCTTTTCATTCTTAGTTATTTTGCTTGCAGGTTATGGTTGGGAGAAATTTGAAAAGGATGATCTCGGCGTCTTAAGCGGCTTGATTTTGATTCTTTTAGCAATTTTTGCTCTTGCAATGGGCACAAAAGGTGCTACTAGTTATACGTATGTGACTTTAACCTCTTTCGTATTAACGGCAACTTTTTTGCTATTATACTTTTTCGGGATTGCTTTTTATCAATTGAAAAAAGCGCCTATGCAATACTTAGTGATTTTGTTATTGCTGCTCGTTTCTGGTGAAGCAATCATTAACACACGGGCGATGGTCACTGGTATTTTAGATGATTGGAACTACGCATCACGTAGCTTGTATTCTGAACCTTATCCTGACCTAAAAAATCTAGTCGATCAGACAAAAAAAGAAAATGATACCTTTTACCGCTTGGAAAATTTAAATGGTGTTTCTGCCAATGACGGCATTAACTATGGCTACAGTGGCATTAGCATGTTTTCTTCCGTGCGGAACCGACATTCTTCAACATACCTAAACGCCTTAGGTTTCCGCTCACGAGGCACGAATTTAAATATTCGTTACCAAAATAATACCTTGTTAATGGATGCTTTGATGGGCATTAAATACAATATTGCTGAAAATAATCCAATGAAATTCGGCTTTGAACGACAAGCTGCTGCTGGTAAATATCAGCTTTATCGTAACGAAAATGCTTTGCCGTTAGGATTTTTAGCAGACAAAGAGATTTACAATGTCCGGCAACCTCTCAATGATAATTTAGGTAGTCAAACAAATTTACTAAATGCTTTAGCCAATACCAATGAACGGTATTTTACCTTTTATCAACCAACGATGACGCTTCAAAATAACGTGACAATTACGCAAAATACAGCTGGCGTAACTTTTACGGAGAAACAACATAACGTAGCCAAAGAGATTTCTTATACAGTCAATGTGCCCGCCAATACGCAAGCTTATTTGAGTTTATTCCCAACGGATTTTGCTCAATTGGAAAGTTCCACTGCGACGGTCACCGTGAACGGCTCGAGTCAGCAATCACAAATTGGCATTACTGGCCAATATTATAATTTAGGTTACTATCCCAAAGATACAACTGTTAACTTCAAAGTAAGTTTTTATGGAACCAAAGCAGTAAGTTTTGTTCAGCCGCAAGTGGTTGGCTTAAATACCAATGCATTTGAAAAAGCCATTTCCGCCGTGCAAGAAAAAGGCGTTGATTTAACAACTGGCAAACGCTCTGCTTCAGGTACCTTTACCGCCGACAAAGATCAAGTACTCGTCACTACAATTCCTTATGACAAAGGTTGGCGTGTCAAAATTGACGGCAAAAAAGTTACCCCAAAAGCCTTTAAAGATGCCTTTCTAAGCGTTCCTGTCAGCGCTGGAACCCATACTATTCAGTTCTCTTATTTACCAGAAGGATTGATTCCTGGCATCGTGTTATTCGTTCTATGTACTGGTGGTTTCGTTGCATACGTAACCTTGATTCCTGCTAGACGAAACCGTAAAAAAGAAGACAAATAAAAAATCACGCGATGGCTAAGTCATCGCGTGATTTTTTTAAATTTCAGTCATTGCTTCTTCCACAAGCGAAACACTTTGATGTCTTCCTTTCGTAATCAACAAGGAAAGTTGCACAAAAGCAAAGAGTACACTGGTCCGCTTAGGATAAGCAAAATAACGTGGTTGCCAACTAGTGACATATTGTTCTTTGCGCTTGCGTGTATCTTGAAACGCATAAATTTGATAACTATATTTGTAAAAAATATTAACAAAGCGTTCTTTTAAGAAAGAGTACTTGCTCTCCCCTACGTTAGCCAACGGCGCCATCCCAATATCAATTAATTGATAGCCCTGCTGTTGATAGGTTTCAATAAAATGAGTGAACAAATATTCTCTAGTAAAAGCAGGTGCTTCTGAACGAATACGTAACAAATCATACGAAATACTTTTGCCTTTTTCCATTTCTTTTCCCGTAATAAAACCGATAACCGTTTGTTTCTGTCTCACCAAGCCCACACTACTGCATTTCAAGTACTCGGGATCCAACCGTCCACCAATAAAGTAGCGCTCTTTTTGATTCCGTGACCAGTCCGCAGAAACTCGTTCTAACTCTTGATATAAGGCATCACTAATCGTTTCGGGATAAAATTCAAACTGAAAATCCGCTGCTTCTGCTGCTATTTTTTCAGTCACTGTTTCCGTCCAGGCTGTTTGATTCACTGTTGACGGCTCATCAAATTGAATCAAGCCTTCTTCCCCAACTTTCATAAATTCAAAGCCGCAATCGTGAAGATTCATAACATATTCTTCCGAGATACGATAAAAAACTAATTGATAACCTAACAAATCAGCTTGATCCATAAACGCCAGTGTCGCCGCTGTCCATTTCTCTCGTTGCCCAATCGGATCCGCCAAGACAAAGCATTTATTAAACTTCATTTGAAACCCAAAAAGTACTTGATCTTCGCCTTCTTCTTGGTAGTAAAAATGACCATAATCCTTTAAATATAAAAATTGACTGCCTTCGTTGCCACCAAATTTTTCCAAAAAGCGTGTCAACCGCGCTTCCTCAAATCCCTCACCTAAAGTAACAGTTGTTTCGGCTAAATATTGATACAAAAAGAATAAACCAATCAAGGAAATACTTAATCCAATCAATCCGTTAAACCAAACATCATCTGACGGAAACAACAAAAAGTGATTGATAACTTGATTGCCACCAGCTGGTCGTGCGGCGTAATAACCAGCAACCGCATAACCGATAAACAAGCAGCCAAACA
Organism: Enterococcus sp. GC34; assembly: GCF_040886645.1. Lineage (NCBI taxonomy): Bacteria > Bacillati > Bacillota > Bacilli > Lactobacillales > Enterococcaceae > Enterococcus > Enterococcus sp. GC34. The sequence continues at coordinate 66,868 of NZ_JBFOEF010000005.1, read as the reverse complement.
AAATACTATCTACCGTTAAAGCGCCCCATGAATAAACAAACTTTTCACGATAAAATTCTTTACGAGCCAAAATAACCGCCAATAAAATAACGGCATAAACAGCAATTAACTGCCACGAAGTCGTTCGTGCCACCGTATTTACAATACAAAATCCTAGTAAAATAATTGTAGGCCAATAAGCTTTTTTCACTTTCATAGAAATGCCTCGAGCTAAACCTAATAACAAGAATCCTACAAATAAATTCAATGTTTGATCTAAAAAATTAAAAGAAAAGGGAAGTAACACTTGGAATAAACGACTGACATTCGACAAATTCGTCACAGTCGATAATAGAACCATCATAATTCCTGCAAAATATAACGCCGCCACCAAAATAAAATGCGCCACTTTTTGTGAAAATAACCGAGGTAAATTATCAAAAAAATGATTAACTTTCATGCCTGCTTGTTGCAAGAACAAAATAACTCCTGTCATAAAAGGCGTCACATAATAAAACAAACGATAATACAACAACCAGACGACCGCTTGTGATCGATCAATCCCTAATTGTGATAAGCCCAAAATCATTAAGACATCAAACGTTCCCATACCACCAGGAACCATAGTTAACATCCCAATCAACGTAGCGATAACAAACATTGGGTAAACAGAAACCATCGAAACTGGCACCTGCATCAAGCGACCTATCATCAAAAAAGCAAACATCCCACCTAGCCATTGACCTAATGAAGCGCCGAATAAAAGGAGCACCGCTTTTGGAAAAAATGTTTTAAACAATGTTCGCCGTTTTAAATACGTGAAAAACCAGAGCGCTGGCGCAATCAGGCTGCCCAATAATAACCAAACCCAATATTCACGAAAAACATTTTGGGTTCGAATAAAAAATAAATCAACAAACGCCACAAAAGATAAAATAGATAACCCTGAAATCAAGAACAGAGCAACTTTTGAGACCGTTGCTACAACCTTGCCCCGCGGTACATCTTTTCCGTAAAAATTAATCCGTAGCGTTGCCCCAACCACGCCGCCAAAACCCGCTAAGTTATTAATGGTATTAGTGACCCAAGCCGAAGTTAACCAATCCATTCGTTTCATTGGTGGCTTACCTTCTTTTTCCAATAATTTAACGACTACATAGTCATAAAGGAGCATCGGAATAACCCCTAATAGTCCTGCCAAGACCATACCAATTAAACGCCCCGTACTTTGTTGTTCCATCGTGGAAAAAATATCCGCCCAGGTCATGCCTTGAGCGATATGTGTCACTTGGTTAGCCACGAAAACTAATACAGAACCAAGAAAAATTAGTTTCAATAATAAACTGTGTTCTTTCAACCACTGCGTTAGTTGGCTAATATTTTTTTTCATCTTATAGCCTCTTTCATATCTCTTTTCTATTCATTTAACTTTCGTTTTATCGATTTTCTTCCATGGTAGCCTATTTGCTGAAAATTTTCCAGCACGGCTAGACATTTTGGCTGAATCGTATTGTTTTATTGAAAAAAAAGAGTGAGAAAAAAATCTAAGACGATTTTTTTCTCACTCTTTTAACTGTATTTTTTACGCCACTACTTCTGCGATAATCTCAATCTCCACCAACACATCCATCGGTAATTTAGAGATTTCAATCGTTGTGCGTGCAGGATATTCCGCACTAAAATACTCAGCATAGACTTCATTGAATGCCGTGAAATCCGCCATATTTTGTAAATAGCATGTCGTTTTGACTACATGAGCAAAATCACTACCAGCTTCTGTTAAAATCCCTTGAATATTTTTCAGTACTTGATTGGTTTGTTCTTTAATCGTTGTCCCAACCACCTTGCCTGTTTCAGGATCCAGTGGAATCTGACCAGAAGTAATCAATAAACCATTAACAATTTTTGCTTGTGAATATGGTCCAATTGCTTGTGGTGCTTGCTTTGTTTTAATTGTTTTCATTTCTTTTCCCCCAGTAAATGACAAGTTGTTACTTTTTGTTATTTTATTTGTTTCTATTTTTCCATTGTACTGCAACCATTTTCGGAATGCTATCTTTTCTCAATTATTTCCAAGCGCTGATGCTGTGCCATCCTTTTGTAAAACAGCTTCAAAACCTTGGCGCATCCTTTCAAGTCCCTCGTGTAGTTTTGCTTGCGAACAGCCAATATTTAACCGTAAAAATCGTTGCCCATTACCACCATATATCGAGCCGTCCATAATAGCGACTTTCCCCACAGAAACTAAAGTCTCTTGTAAGCGAGCCACATCTGGAACTGCCGCTGATACATCCAACCACATTAAATAAGTTGCCTCCAGCTCCGTCACTTTAATTTTTGGCAAATATGTCTGTAAAAAATCTTTCACGTAACGTTGGTTCTCCGCTAAATAATCATTCAACTCGTCAACCCAAGTACCACATTTTTGATAGGCCGTCATGGTTGCTAGCATTCCCAAAATACTTGTTGATGATAGACCATCGGCGTTTTTTAATTTGAGCTGAAAAGCGTCACGTAATTCGTTATCTGGAATTAGGGCGTAAGCAAAAATCAGCCCTGGAAAATTAAAGGTTTTCGTGCCACTGGTAATAATGGCAGATTTTTTATAATCAAATTGCGTAATTGGTCGATGAACATGGCCTTTATTAACGATATCCATATGAATTTCATCAGAAAGTAAAAACACATCATACTGTTGGCACAATGAAACCATTCGCTCTAATTCCCATTGCTCCCAAACACGTCCTGTTGGATTATGCGGGGAACATAAAAGCAAACAGCGATTTTCTGGTTGCGCTAGTTTTTTTTCTAAATCAATAAAATCAATGCTGTAGCGCTTCTCTTGATAAAGCAGTTCATTCGCCACTACTTGCCGCTTATTTTCCTGAATGACTTTAAAAAATGCATCATATGCAGGTGTTTGTAAAATAATGCCCTCCCCTTCGTTAGTCAATAATTGAATCAAAGCAGAAACCCCGTAGATAACGGTCGGGGTATACATAATCCAGTGTTCTTCAATCTTCGTCTGGAATCTTGTCTGGTACCACGTTTGAATTGCTTCTTTTAATTGCGGATGGTTCCACCTCGTATAGCCAAATACTGGATGGTTCAAACGCTCCTGTAATGTTGCCAGAACTGCCTCTGGCACAGCAAAATCCGTATCGGAAATAGTGAAGGGAAGCAAGTCCGCTTCCCCAAATCGGTCTTCTACAAAATCCCACTGTGTACAATACGTTCCTCGTCGATCAATTGCTTTATCAAACGACACACTCTTCACCTTCTGTCTTTTTTCTAACCTAAAATCATCTCTAATTGATTACGGACCGTTGTCACTTTGGTTCCGATAATCACTTGCACATTCTGCGCATCTAAATGCACGACGCCTAAAGCCCCTAATTGCTTTAATTTTTCATCATCTACTTTATTAGCATCTGCTAACACTAAACGTAAACGCGTAATGCAATTATCAATAGCTTGAATATTCTCTTGCCCACCCAAAGCCGCTAAAATCCCAGGCGCATCATAGCCACCCGTTTTCTTATATTGAACTTCTTGATCGGTATATTCAGTCTCATCTAAGACCTTGTCTCGTCCAGGTGTTTTTAAATCAAAGGTTACAATGACTGTTTTAAAGACGAAATAATAAACAACAAACCAGATAGCGCCGACAATGAGAACCCACCACCATTTTGTATAAGTTCCTTGTAACAAGCCAAAAATAACAAAGTCCAGTAGCCCGCCATCAGTGTTCCCAATCACAACACCTAATAAAGCCATTACCATGAAACCTAGACCAGTCATAATGACATGAAACAGCCATAATAATGGACTAATAAATAAGAATAAAAATTCAATTGGTTCTGTAATGCCAGTGATAGCCGTTGCAATCACACCTGAAAGGAGTAAGCCTTTAATCTTATGTCGATTCGCCGGAGCTGCAGTATGATACATCGCAAGCGCCGCCGCTGGTAAGCCAAAAATAAAGGTCGGCATTTTCCCTTGTGACAAGAAAGCTGTTGCGCTTGGTGAAATCGGTAAATTATTTTGCAATTCTGCATAGAAAATATTTAACGCACCAAACACTTCTTTGCCAGCCACCACCGCTGAACCCCCTGCTTCAGTAAAACGAATCATGGAAACCAAAATATGATGCAACCCAAACGGCAACAGTAGACGTTCCCCTGACCCAAACAGAAAAGGCCCAAAAATACCAGAACGTTGGATAAGTTGGCCAATCGCCATAATCATTAGCGCGAAAAGTGGCCAAACTAACGGAATTACTAAGCCCACGAATGCCATCACTAATGAAGTAATAATTGGCACAAACCGTGCGCCAGAAAAGAAGGCAAAACTATCTGGTAGTTGCACCGTATAAAATCGATTATGCAACTTATAGACAATAAGCCCCGCGATAATTCCACCAAGAACGCCCATTTCAATCGTTTGAATCCCAAAAACCATTCCTTGGCCGGCTTCCCGTAACTGTTCAGGATCCACGAGGCGATTCGTCTGCACTAAATAGAAATTAATCGCTAAATTCATCACCGTATAGCCTACGAAACCTGAAAACGCAGCAATACCCTTTTCTTTCCGAACTAACCCCAACGGAATGGCCATTGCAAACATGACAGGTAAATAGGCAAACGCAAAACCACCAATTGTCGACATAAATTGGAAAATAATTTTTACTGCGGGCTTTCCTAAAAACGGGATTGTTTCAATCATAGATTCACTGGAAAAAGAACTTCCTAATCCCAACAAAATCCCCATAAAAGCTAATAAAGCCACTGGCAACATAAACGTTTTGCCTAATCCTTGGAAAAACTCCCAGAAAGTCGCTTTCTTTTTCTTTACTGCCATTTCTTAACTCCTCCATTCATTCTTTACAAAACTAAAAATGATTGCGTTTACATTCATTGCCCTCATTATAACTAGCCCAAAACAAAGAGAAAAGAGGCTACACTCTTTCTGTATCCCCTTACATCATTTAGTATGGTGTTGCATAAAATTACCGCGGCTGCTTTGCCTCTGCATACATTAATAAAACCGTATCGAACAAACAAATGACAGCAATTCTTGAACTTAAATCCACGCGCTGATGATAACGTGTCGTCCCTTTGACAAATAACGTCGTCGTCGACAATTTTTCCAAGGTGCTTCCTTTAGTCGAAATCAAACTAATCATCGGCACTTGCTGTTCCTGCGCTACACGTGCATACGCTAAAATTCCCTTAGTTTCTCCTGTATAACTGACAAAAATGGCTAAATCCTGTCCGTCCAGATTCTTAACTGCTGCCGCTTGTTCATCCCAATCAGATCGTGCATAGGCTTTTTTTCCTAAAAATGTTAGCTTTCGTGCAAAATCAGTACAAATAGGAAAACTGCCACCAACACCGAACACTTCAATCGTATTCGCACCCTCAATCATTTTAAGCATTTCCGCGACTTTGACTTCATCCATTTGTTGAAAACTGTCTTGCACATTGGCGATCAACTGTTGCGTAATAGCTTGAAAACTACGACTATCGCTTTCTGTGCTCTCGCTCTGCACCGATTGGACGATTGCGTATTTTAATTCTTGGAAGCCTCGATAACCTAAGTGTTTGGCTGTTCGAGAAATAGTGGCTGTTGAGACAAACAACGCCTGCGCCACCTCATAAATGGTTTGTGAACTAATTTCCGTCATATGCGTCAAAATATAATCCAGTACTTGATTTTCAATTTTACTTAAATGATTTCGTTTCTTTTCTAACAAAGCGATTAATCCCTCAGTCGACATCCAATCCCTCACTTTAAATCCTTTTTTATAATTATACACCAGAATATTCTGATTATTTCAATCAGAAAGTCCAAAATAACCAACAGCGGCTCCATCATTCGCCAGAGAAAAAAATCAGCCTTCCGATGGAGGTACTTGTTGCGCTTTCTTGCTATACTCTGTATATAGAAAACAGGAAAAATTTGGAGGTAGTACGTATGAATAATCAACGACCAATGTTTATAAATATTCTTTTAGTGGTCCTTTTATTTTTAGTTGTCGGTTCACTCTTTAGTGCCGTTGTCGGTATCGTGGGAAGCTTATTGTGGCTAGCAGTAAAAATTTTAGTTCCCGTAGCGATTATCGTGTGGCTTGTTCGAACAATTTCGGGAAATAATGGTAACTGCCACCGTCGTTATTAAAAAAAACAGGTTTTCCTTTTTGGAAAACCTGTTTTTTTACTTCTTTTATCTAAAAGCATATACAATATTGCTAATACCAAACATCATAAAGTAAAAGCCAACTAAGAAGCTTAAAGTTAATGCTGAAGACAATGGATTAAATAATAACATTACACCTAAGATAATCCCTAAAACGTCAACAATTAATGTGAACCAAAAGTAACCTGTGCTTACTCGTTTAGCAAAATCTAAAGTAAATAAGCCGAAAATTGAGTCGAATAAAAACCAAATTGCAAAAACAAATGGTAACACAGCGACACCAATATTTAAGTTAAACAATAAGTAAACACCAATTAGGATATCAATAATCCCTAAGATGATTGGTGCATAAGCTTTGTAGCCTAGCAATTCTTTCATACGATTACGTACAAAAATTTCGAAAATCCCTTTAATAATAGCAAAAATCGCAAAAACCATCACAATGGCAATTAAATTACCGGCAGGATTTTGGAAGGAAATTAATGCAGTCAGAACAAATAGAATTCCTAATACTAATGAACCCCAGTCTATTCCATGATGTTGTCGTTGTTCCATGACACTCACTCCTCTATAAAATAATTTATTACACTTATTATGTTACTACTATTTTATATGTTGTCAAATATTTTTTATATTTTATAAAAACCACTCTTACAATAAACATATTTAAAAAAACAAAAAAACATTAATTATCTTTTTTTGTATAAAATTCAGACATTTTTGTATAAATAAAAGTAACATCACCATTGCTTTCCGTCAATTTATCCCACAAAAAAACCGCTACTTTTTCATCTAGTTTATAAAAAAGTAACAGTTATAAATTATTTTTTCTTTTTCCCAATCGAGAGGATCCCTCTTTTTATGACATCAAAGAAACTCAAAGATTGGACCATGTGATCTGGATCAACATATTCACGAATAGCTCGTAACACTCGCTTCGGCTCTTTTGAAGCAAACGTATACGTCCCATTTTTCTTGGTTTGAATCGCATAACGAGGAATCCATTTTCCTTTGAACATTACTGAAGCCAACACGTAATCGACTTCTTCCCACGGAATTTGGATAAACTTACGTGGATCTTTGGCATGGTAAAATTCAAACCCGCGGTCACCTATCATAATTTGTCCATAATCTGTTAATCCTGTAAATGCCGTCGCATCTATAACTAAATCAACTTTTGTGTTTAATGATTGTACCATGTTATCTGCTCCATTTCATTCGACTAATTCCTCTTTATTATACGTTTCTTTCCTGATCGAAACAAACAAAATTACATCTTTGTTTAAAAAAGCGGAAGAAAAGTTTCTCGACTTCTCTTCCGCTTTTTTTGATTAGAAGTAATAAACTTACCTCGTCATTCTTATAATAAGCCGATTAAGTGGCCGACTACGCCGACTACGAATAAACCAAGAATGATAACGATTGGGCTAACTTTTTTCTTCAATAACCACATACATAAGAATGTAAGTAGTAATGGTGCTAGACCTGGAATCAATTGATCTAAGTTATCTTGTAAAGTAGTAACTTTCGTTGGTGAAAGCGCCAAGCCTTGGTTCACTTGTTCAAAGGCTTTATGCATTCCTTCACCGCCAGCAGGAAGTTTATCCCACTCGATATAAGCACCTTTGTCTAACTTAACTTGTGAGACAATTGGTAAGAACTTAATCGATACCCAACGTTGAACTAATGCGGCCAGTACGAACATCCCTAAAATAGAAGCACCTTTTGTAATATCTTGTAGTAAACCACCTGAAAGGTCATCAGTAATTTTAGAACCTGCTTTGTAACCAAACTCTTGTGTATACCACATGAATGACCAACGAATTAAGTTCCAAGCAACGAAGAATAAGATTGGGCCTAAGATATTACCACCCATTGCTAAGGAAGCACCTAAAGCTCCTAACATTGGACGAACAGTAAACCAGAAAACTGGGTCACCGACACCGGCTAAAGGACCCATCATCCCAACTTTAACCCCTTGAATCGCTACGTCATCAACTGGTGCGCCATTGGCACGTTCTTCTTCCAAAGCTAATGTTACACCAAGAATTGGTGAGGCAATGTATGGGTGTGTATTAAAGAATTCTAAGTGACGTTTTAACGCCGCTGAACGTTCTTCTTTCGTTTTATATAATTTTTTGATTGCTGGAATCATTGAGAATGCCCAGCCGCCGTTTTGCATACGTTCATAGTTCCAAGAACCTTGGATAAATGTTGAACGCCAAGCTACAGCTAAACGATCTTTTTTAGTTAATTGAATTTTTTCTGCCATTTTCTTTGCTCCTCCTTCAGAATTAGTAGTCGTTTAAAATATCGCCTAATGGGTCGCCAGAGTTGCCTCCGCCATTTGAGTTAGAAGAACCGCCCATTTTAGATAAGTTCAAGTAAATAAGAGCTAAAGCGACACCTAAAGCACCTAATGCGATTAATGTTAATTGAGAAATCGCTGCGACTACGAAACCGATAATGAAGAATGGCCATACTTCTTTTGTTGCCATCATGTTGATTACTAATGCATAACCTACGGCAACGACCATACCACCACCGATAGCCATACCATCAGTTAACCAAGCTGGCATTGATTCTAAGAAATTACGAACAGTGTCAGCAGGAATGAATAGTAACGCACCTGCTGGAATCGCAATACGAATACCTTGTAAACATACAGCGAAAATGTGTAACATTTCAACTTGTTTAATGTTGCCTTTTTCAGCAGCCGCATCCATCATGTGAACGATTGGAACCGCAACTGTCCGAACGATCATTGTTAAGAACAAACCTGCAACCGCTAAAGGAACTGCGATGGCAATCGCTGAAGGAACACCTTTAACACCTTGGCCACCTAAAACTAAAATAATTGCTGAGGCAACAGATGCTAAAGCGGCATCCGGTGCAACGGCAGCCCCGATGTTCGCCCAACCTAACGCGATCATTTGTAAAGTACCACCTAAAACAATTCCGGCTTCTAAATTACCAGTAACTAATCCGATTAATGTACATGCTACTAACGGTTGGTGGAATTGGAACTCATCCAAAATCCCTTCCATACCAGCTAGAAAGGCAACGAGTAAAACTAAAATAATTGATATAACAGACATGATAAGCCTCCTATTTTGATTTGTATTTGGCGAGTTACGCGTTTGCTAACTCATTTTTTGCTTTTTTCAAAATTTCGTCCATATTCGCTTTTGAATCATTTGGCACTTTACGCACATCAAATTTGATGCCTTTGGCTTTTAATTCATCAAACGTATCAACGTCTTCTTGACCCATTGATAATACTTTGCTTACAACGACTTTTCCAACAGAGTGAGCCATTGAACCAACGTTTACTTCTGGGATTTCTACGCCGCCTTCAACCACTTTTAAGACGTCTTCAGGATTTTCAAATAATAATAATGCTTTTGTATTGCCAAAACGTGGATCTTTCGCTACTTCAATCATTTTACTGATTGGAATAACATTGGCTTTTACTCCTGGAGGAGCTGCTTGTTCGATTAATTTCTTACGTAAGTCATCTTTTGCAACGGCATCAGAAACAACAATAATTCTGTTTGGTTGTGTTGCTTTTGTCCAAGCTGTTGCTACTTGACCATGTAATAAACGTGAATCAATACGTGCTAGCACGAATTTAATTTTGCCATCGCCAACAACTGTACCTGGTGGTAACGAACCTTTTGGCTGTGCATCTTCTGTCGCAGCAGCTTTTGGTGCTTCTGCTGGTTGTAACTCTTCTGGTTTAACTTTGACACCATCTTTTGCTGTTTCAAGAATGTGTGTCGCAATTTCTTGTGCTGATTCCATAGAGAAACGAGAAGCATATGCTTCAATAACCATTGGTAAATTCATACCTGCAACGATTGCCCATTTGTCTTTATGATCTTCTAACAATGAGTTCGCTTGGTTAAATGGTGTTCCTCCCCATAGGTCAACTAAAAATAGTACTTCGTCTTGATTGTCAAACGATGCAATGGCTTCTTGCATTTTTGCTTTTACATCATCGGGACCTTCGCTAGGCATTAACGTAACTGCTTTTACATTTTCTTGTTCGCCAAAGATCATTGCACCAGATTGCAAGATCCCTTCAGCAAATTCACCGTGACTTGCTAGGATAATTCCTACCATTTTTATACCTCCTGTATAATTGATGTTTTTTTTCATGGTTGTACTGCTAAACGCTTTCACTTTTTGAAAAAAATCAGATAAATCAGATTCTGACAAAAATAAATGAAAAAATTTCAATAGTTCTTGATTTTTTTCAACATCAGCACTTGCCTTTATCAATACAGTTCATGAAGCAATGATGTTGGTCCTAGGCCACCACATCCTTTCAATGTCTTTCGTCTGTAAAAATAAACGTCAGCTGGCGTTATTTTCTTTGCTACGCTCTTTTTTCAGTAAATCCATCAAATTCACTTGGCTGTCTGCTGCGACTTTTCGAATTTCCAATTCAATACCTTGTTCATTTAAAAACAGAAATGCTTTTAAATCGTTGGCATCCACTGCGACTGCATTCGTAATCATTCGCTTGCCTGTGCTGAAACTCATTCCGCCAATATTCACAGAAGTTAGTTGTACACCGCCTTCGACCACTCGTTTCACGTCCAAAGGATTAGTGAATAACAACATGGCTCGAAACGAATCAAAACGAGGATCAGGGTAAACATCAATCATTTTTTGAACAGTGATGACATTTACTTTGACACCAGGTGGAGCAGCTTGGACCAACAAGGCTTTTCTCAAATTGTCATGAGCAACGGAATCACTAACCACTAAAATGCGATTAATGTTCGTCAATTTTGCCCAAACAGTTGCTACTTGGCCATGAATTAATCGATCATCAATTCGAGCTAAACGAATATCCATTACCATCGGGAATGCTCCTTTAAATTCATTTTTAAAGGTTAGGACCTTTGTCTTTTTACTTAAAAATTTTAGGTAAAAAGGGACACCTTATTATAAGCAAGTTTCGTGCCAACTTTAGTGTATCGGTTCGAAACCTAGAAAATTATAGGTTTTTTTAAGAAAATCAAAAAATCGATACACTAATAAATAGTGTATCGATTTTTCTGTATTAATCTAGTGTATCAATTTCGGTGATTTTATCTTCGATACACTGGGCATTTTTGACTAACTGTGCGATAAAATAAATTTCTTCTGCTGGAACATCCATATTAAGAGCTTCTTCCATAGTCTCAATTGAGGCCACAATCACTGGATAAATTGGCTCTTGAACCAATTGACCAAGTTCCTTTTCTGAAACCGTCAGTATATCATTCCGTAAAATACGCTCCAACATGCCTGATGTGTGCATAATCAAATTGATGTAAAATGTGTACTCTTCTGGCATCGCTAATTGGGTTTGGATATTTTTAGCGAATGACCACAACAGATCAATGATTTTTTTTCCATTAATAAAAGTGAAACTTTGCTCCATATATTTGAGACAAATTTCTTTTGCTGCCGCTTCGTCCAACGGCTTATTCATTACTTCTTCTTTCCGCTCTGCTAGTAATTGCTGAATAATTTTTTCTGCTTCACCGGAAAAGAAATTTTCCATGGAAATATAAGGAACTCCAATTTTGGGATTGGTAATCCCAGTTGTCGCAATAATTTCATAGTCTTCTTGAATTTTAGGCAAGACTTCTTTCATATTTACAATGGACAAAGGAATCACTTCTAAATGCCAGTCTATTTGTGGCAAGACAGCTTCCTCAATAAGCTCTTTCATTCGGCGCGCAGTTCCTTCTCCAGAAGCACAGATAGCAATAATTGCTCTTGTTTTCCAATTTTCAATGATTTGTTTCGTTTCACTTTGGCGAATATCGGCATAGCCATGAAAGTTTTTTAAAGACTCGTGAAGTGTTTCCAATTGCGTATCAATTAATGCGGTTTTGCGGGCCGCTTCAAGTACAATTGGCGTGGTCACCATGTCTACTGTCCGCACATCAATGCCTGTCTGGCGTACAATTTCTTCTGAAAACGTACTTAATGAACCCATATCCACTAATAATAGTACGCCATTTTCTTCATTCACTTCACCAACTGCTTCAACGATTTTACGCAAAGCTTCTTTCGGTGGCATATCTAACGGCATATCCACAGCCTTCAAATTATCAACATTTAACAATTGAGAAACCACTTGTACCATACTGCTAGCGGTACTATTTCCGTGCGCAGCCACGACAATGCCAATCCGGCCAGCCTCAGGATTTTCTCTTAAAGAAATGAGCAAAACAGCTAAATAGTAACTTTCAGATTCAGGAATCTCCATCTGATAACTACTTTCAATAATATTTTTAATTTCTTTCGCTATTTCAAACTCTGTTGGATAATCTAAAACCATATTTCGAATACTTTCATTTAAAGGATGCTTAGGATCTTTGCCTAATTGGATGCGTTTCAAGAAAGAACTAATGTGTAAACTCATTGCATAAATAAAGTTGGGTTGAAACGAATACGACAACCGCTTCGCTGCAAAATTATAAATTTTCTTAGTGACATCAATAATTCGTTGGTCAACAATTTCGGCCAATTTATTTTCTGTATCAAAGGTGAACCCATAATCTTTGTAGAAAGATTTTAAATGAACATTGATATCCGTTGTAATAAAATTATTAATTAGTTCTTGGTCCAAGCCGTCTGCTTTTAAGAGAGCCGCTTTATCTCCAATAATCTCATATAGATTGTAAGGCAATTCATAGGCATCTGACTGAATAGCTACTAAAGATTCATTTGGTGATACCACTAATTGCGGTTCCAGATATTTCGATAACTCCGACAATACTTCTCGATTACTGGCAAGTTGCATAATGCCTTCTTTAATATTGTCCGTTAATTCGTCCATCGTAATCATTAATTCCTCTTGTTCCATCTGATTAAGGAACCCTCGCGCAGTCACAAGTTGCACATTCGATTTTAGCTGACCGACATTTCCATAAGAAACACTTCCGATTAACGCTTTGACCACATCTTCTGACAAAGAGATTCGCCGTTGAATCCGCGCTGCTTCCATTGAAACCATCACTTTTAGGAGGTCAATTTTTTCTTTCGCAGGACGGTCACTGAAGTTCGGTAATTGAATGATAATCGGAATGCGTCGCACAAAAGTATTCAATAAAGAAGAAGTAGGATTCTCCGTCGTAGCACAAATAATCCGAACATCCGCATGATGTGATTTCACTGTTTCACCTAAACGCGCGTACACGCCGTGATCCATAAAATAAAAAATCATTTCTTGTCCTTCGGGTGGTAACCGATGTACTTCATCTAAAAACAGAATGCTGCCATCTGCTTCATCAATAATCCCTTCTTTCGCTTTCGTAGCGCCTGTGAAGGCCCCTTCTACATACCCAAATAAATGCGACATCAAAAGTTCTGGATTATGCGCATAGTCTGCACAGTTAAACACCACAAACTCTTTTTCTTTGGCCACAATTTGGTTCAGCTTCGCAAATTGAAACATGGCATGAGCAAAATAAGTTTTCCCAGAACCTGTTGGTCCAGTAATTAAACAATTCAAGCCTTTTGGCGGATATAAAATCGCTGCTTTGGCTTGTTCCACCGGCGTTTTCATGCTTCCAGCTGAACCGATAATTTTTTTGAAAATATCTTCAACTTCTGGGGTTTTGCTGGTCGTGACTACTGGTTCAACCAATGGTTCGATAAAAGTTTTTGTGGAGTGATCCATTGATTTTTCCCGATAACTTTTAACTGGCTTGGTTAATGGTCGATGCTGAAACGCCACCTGCGCGACATATTTTACTGGACGACCAGATAATTTTTTCAAGCGCCCTTCACGAACGAGTTGATTCAAATCTTTACTAGCATTGGTCCTCTGAATGTTTAAACGTTCTGAAATTTCTTGTGTTGTGACTCCCGCATCACTTGTTAAGGTCATTGGTGTTAAATTCTTCGTTTGCTCTTTAACATATTGATAGATTTTTTCAATCCGCTTCATTTTTGATGGCTCCTTTAATCGATACACTAATTAATTTACATGATACAGTGTATCATTAAAAAAATACACTAAAAACCCTTTCATGAAAAAAAATTCTGTTTCACATGAAACATTTTAAAAAAGCGCCTTTTTTCTATAAAAAACCCACCTTTTTATTCGTTTCTGTAAAAAGATTGAAACTCCTTGAAAAAAGGTTCTGTAGCCGATATAATGCAGAGAGGTTCAAGAATATATTAAAAGCGAGGAAAACAATTGATTACTGTTAATGATGTAAGTTTACAATTTCCAGATCGTAAACTTTTTGAAGAAGTGAATATTAAATTTACTCCTGGCAACTGTTACGGCTTAATCGGCGCAAACGGTGCAGGAAAATCAACGTTTCTTAAAATTTTATCAGGTGAGATTCAACCGACAACTGGCGTGGTTTCAATGGGTCCTAATGAGCGACTAGCAACGCTGAAACAAAATCACTTTGACTACGAAGACTACACTGTTTTAGAAACTGTAATTATGGGACATAAACGTCTTTACGAAGTAATGAAAGAAAAAGATGCTATCTATATGAAAGAAGATTTTTCAGATGAAGATGGGATTCGTGCCGCAGAACTAGAAGGCGAATTTGCTGAACTTGACGGTTGGGAAGCAGAACCTGAAGCAGCTGTTTTACTCCAAGGGCTAAACATTCCAGAAGAATTACATGATCAAAAAATGAGCGAATTAACAGCTGGTCAAAAAGTCAAAGTATTATTAGCTCAATCTCTTTTTGGTAAACCAGATGTCTTACTATTAGACGAGCCGACAAATGGTTTAGACACCCGCTCAATCAATTGGTTAGAAGAATTTTTAATCAACTTTGAAAATACCGTTATCGTGGTTTCCCATGACCGTCATTTCCTAAACAAAGTCTGCACTCACATGGCAGATTTAGACTTTAGTAAAATCAAACTTTACGTTGGTAACTATGATTTCTGGTTGGAATCAAGCCAACTAGCGACAAAATTGCAAGCACAATCTAATGCCAAAAAAGAAGAACAAATCAAAGAATTACAAGACTTTATCGCTCGTTTTAGCGCCAATGCCTCAAAATCAAAACAAGCAACGTCTCGTAAAAAAATGTTAGATAAAATTACCTTAGATGACATTCAACCTTCCTCTCGTCGTTATCCATTCGTTGGTTTTACACCAGAACGTGAAATCGGCAATGACTTATTACAAGTTGAAAATGTCTCTGTAACGATTGATGGCAAAAAAATCTTAGATAATATCTCGTTCAACTTAACAAAAGATGATAAAGTGGCATTCATCGCTGACTCAGATATTACAACGACTACGTTATTCAAAGTGATTATGGGCGAAATTACTCCCGATACAGGTTCTGTTCGTTGGGGCGTTACAACTAGCCAAGCTTATTTACCAAAAGACAACAGCAAAGACTTTGAAGAGCCATTAACTATTTTAGATTGGTTACGTCAATTTGCTGGTAAAGAAGAAGATGACAATACGTTCTTACGTAGTTTCTTAGGTCGGATGTTATTCTCTGGTGAAGAGGTACTAAAACCAGTCAATGTTCTTTCCGGAGGCGAAAAAGTGCGTGTCATGCTTTCAAAATTAATGCTTTCCAAAGCCAATGTCTTAGTTTTAGATGATCCAACGAACCACTTAGACTTAGAATCAATCACTGCGTTAAATGATGGGTTGATGGCTTTCACTGGTTCAATTCTTTTTGCTTCACATGACCACCAATTTATCCAAACATTAGCAAACCGAATTATTGCTGTTTCTGATAAAGGGGTCATTGATCGGGCAGAAACAACCTATGATGAATTCTTGGAAAACCCAGAAATTCAAAAACAAATGGACGTTTTATTCAGTTCAGACTATTAAAAAAATAGAGAAGTCATTAAAAAATGACTTCTCTATTTTTTATTTTCTTTTTTCACCAAAAGAAAACACAGCAATACAACCTATTCCAGTATGACTAGTAATGGTGGGTCCTAGAGGATAAATCAGTATCTCATTAACTTCTATTTCTTTTTCAATTAATTCTTTGACTTTTTCCGCGTCATCTTTCGTTCCTGCATATGCAATCAATAGTGTTTGTTTCATTGGCTCTACAATGCCTTGAATCGTTTCTTGCGCAATCTTTTGCAAGGACTTGTTTCGTCCACGAGTTTTACCAACGGATGCTAGTTTGCCTGCCGCATCCACGCGAATAATTGGTTTAATGTTCATTAAGCCACCAAGTGCAGCCGCTGTTTTAGAAATCCGTCCGCCACGTTCTAAATGTTTTAAATCATCTACCGTTACCCACGAGTGAAGTTTCATTTTTTGCTCTTCAAGATAGGCAACAACTTCTCCTAATGAATGACCATCTGTTTGTAATCGAATGGCTTCTCGGACTAGCATCCCTTGACCTAAGCTAGCTGCTTTTGTATCAATAATATGAATTTCTACATTATCGTACTCTTCTTTTAACATCTCTACTGATTGCAACGCACTTTGATAAGAGCCACTTAACCCAGATGAAAAAGCTAAATAAATTACCGGTAACCCTTGCTCCACAAAAGGACGGAAAAATTCATTGTAGCGTCCTACATTAACTTGAGAGGTAGTGGGCATACTTCCATTTTTAATGGCCGTTAAGAAGTTCTGATAATCAAACGTTTCGCCTAAATCATCGCGATATTCTTTCCCGTCAATTTGAATATTCATGCTAATAAAAGGTACTTGGTTTTCTTTTAAGTATGTATACGGCAAGTCACAACAAGAATCTGTCACTAATTGATAATTCACGGACAATTGCCCCCTTCATGTTTTCTTTTATTTTACCATAGTTTTTCATTTTTATATAAAATTAAAAAAGAACGTAAAGGCTGAACTGGCATAAGCCATCCTTTACGTTCCCTTAAAAATCTGCTTAAATTTGTGCCCAAACGCTTTCTAAAACGTTCGTTTGGTTACGGTCTGGACCTACAGAGAATGTTGAAATGCGCACACCAACTAATTCTGAAATCCGATGCACATAGTTACGAGCATTAGCTGGTAAATCGGCTAAAGTTTTGCAACCGGTGATATCTTCAGACCAACCTGGTAATTCTTCATAAACTGGTTTACAGCGGCTTAATTCTTTCAAGCTTGCTGGATAATGATAAATTAATTCACCATCAAGTTCATAAGCTGTACAAATTTTCACCGTTTCTAAACCACTTAACACGTCAATCGAGTTTAATGACAAGTTTGTAATCCCTGATACACGTTTTGAATGACGCATAACTACTGAATCAAACCAACCGACACGACGCGGACGTCCTGTTGTTGTTCCGTATTCTTTACCGACACGACGAATGGTTTCTCCTGTTTCATCAAATAATTCTGTTGGGAATGGGCCGTCACCAACACGTGAAGTGTACGCTTTGCAGACACCAACCACTTTATTAATTTTTGATGGACCAACGCCACTACCGATAGTTACGCCACCAGCTACTGGATTAGAGGAAGTAACAAATGGATAGGTTCCTTGATCGATATCCAACATGACACCTTGTGCCCCTTCAAATAAAACCCGTTTTCCAGCATCTAATGCATCATTTAAAATAACCGAAGTATCTGTAACATATTGTTTAATTTGTTGTCCGTATTCATAGTATTCTTCAAAAATATCATCAAATTCAATGGCTTCGCTATCAAACATTTTAACGAATTGACGATTTTTTTCTTCTAAGTTAATTTGCAAACGTTCCGCAAAAATTTCTTTATCCAATAAATCAGCGATACGGATTCCCACCCGTGCTGCTTTATCCATGTAGGCTGGGCCAATTCCTTTAATCGTTGTCCCAATCTTGTTTTCACCTTTCGCATCTTCTTGCAATTGATCCAATTTAATATGATACGGCAAGATGACATGGGCACGATCTGAAATACGTAAATTATCAGTGGCAACATTATTTTCTTTTAAATAAGCTAATTCTTTTACTAAAGATTTTGGATTCACAACTACGCCGTTACCAATTACACTAATTTTTTCTTTATAGAAAATCCCTGAAGGAATTAAATGTAATTTATACGTTACGCCGTCGAATTTAATGGTATGTCCGGCGTTATCTCCGCCTTGGTAACGAGCGATCACTTCTGCGTTTTCACTTAGAAAGTCTGTAATTTTTCCTTTACCTTCGTCGCCCCATTGCGTTCCAACAACTACTACTGATGACATTCGAACACCTCGTTCATAATTTTTTTGTCCTGAATCATTGTACCAGTAAAACCAGTCCCTTTCAAGGGTAAAAATCGAATATTCTTTCACAATCAAAAGCGTTTCTGTCAAAAATACGAACATTTTTAGTTATGTTTTTGTAAAACAATAAAATATACGAATATTGTTCGTGTTTTACTCTCTGATTTTAATCCCTTAATAAGCAAAAAAACGAACTCAAAAAATGAGTTCGTTTTTTAAAATTCTGTCCTCGGCGAAAGCGAAGAAAATTTATTATATTCTTTAATGAAAAGTAATTCGACCGTTCCACGCGCACCACTACGGTTTTTCTCAATGATGACTTCTACAACATTGTCAACTTCTGGTGGCTCATGATCGCCGTCTTCTCCTTCACCACGATCATAGTAATCATCACGATAAAGAAAGGCAACGATATCGGCATCTTGCTCAATGGAACCTGACTCACGAATATCACTTAACACAGGACGTTTATCTTGACGTTGTTCCACGCCACGAGAAAGCTGTGACAAAGCGATAACCGGGACTTTTAATTCTTTCGCTAATTTTTTTAATTGACGTGAAATATCAGAAACCTCCTGTTGGCGGTTCTCTTTTCCAGTTCCTTCAATCAATTGTAGGTAGTCGATCAAAATTAGACCTAAGTTGCCTTTTTCTTGTGCTAATTTACGACATTTCGCACGAATTTCGGTAATTTTAATCCCTGGTGTGTCATCAATATAGATATTCGCACGGGACAAACTACCCATCGCAATAATTAAGTTTTGCCATTCTTCTTCAGATAATTGCCCTGTTCTTAAATGGCTGGCCTCAATGGATCCTTCTGCACAAAGCATCCGGTTCACTAATGATTCTGCCCCCATTTCTAAACTAAAAATAGCGACAGCTTTATCTGTTTTGGTGCCGACATTTTGAGCAATATTTAATGCAAAAGCGGTTTTCCCTACCGCTGGACGGGCCGCTAAAATAATTAGCTCTTCCGCTTGCAAGCCGGCAGTCATTTTATCCAATGCTTGATAGCCTGTAGGTAAACCAGTAATCTCTTCATCATTTTGGTATAATTGGTCAATATTCGCAATAGTTGTATTTAGAACATCTGAAATTGATAAAAAGCCACTACGATTCCGCTTTTCGGAGACTTCTAAAATGCTTCGTTCTGCATCATCCAAAATAGATTCAACATCTTCACCTTGCTCAAAGCCTTTAGTTACAATCTCTGTAGCGGTTTGGATTAAGTTGCGCAACAACGATTTTTGTTCAACAATTTTTGCATAATAAATGACATTGGCAGCTGTCGGCACAGCTAAAGCTAAATCTGACAGATAACTTAGTCCACCAACATCTTCTAACAAATTCTCTTGTTCTAGGCGATCTTTGATTGTTACCACATCAATCGCTTCATTTCGGTCGCTCAAGGTCATCATCGTTTGGAAAATCAACTGATGACTACGACGATAGAAATCTTTAGGTTCCACATATTCCATCGCTTCTATTAGCACATCTGCATCTAAGAAAATAGAACCTAAAACGGCTTGTTCCGCTTCAATATTTTGTGGCGGTACCCTATCTTGCAATAATTCATTCATTTTGTTCTCTCCCACGATGTCTTACTTTCTGGTTCATTTAGTCTATCCATTTTAACACAATTTCATTAAAAAAAGTACATTTTTTCTCTGCTGATTTCTCTATTTTTAGTTCACTTTCCAATTTTAAAAAATATACAATTAATAAAAATATAATATTTTTATTAATTTAAAGTGTTGTGTATTTTATTTTTAAACATTATAAAAATAATTCTAGTAATTTATTTTACATAAAAAAGAAGCCGGAGAAATCGGCTTCTTTTTTATCGATTGTATTATTCCGCTACGACATGAACCTTAATTTTCGCTGTAACTTCATGATGTAGTTTGACTGGTACGTTAGTGTAACCTAGAGAACGAATTGGGTTGGCTAATTCGATTTTGCGTTTATCCAATTTTACATTGTATTGTTTGTTTAAGGCTTCTGCAATTTGTTTTGAAGGAATTGAGCCAAATAAACGGCTATCTTCTCCAGCTTTTGCCTTGATCTCTACAACAGTCTTTTCATCTTCTAAAAAGGCTTGCATTTCTTTTGCTTGTGCTAAAACTTCTGCTTCATGTTTTTCTTGGGCTTTCTTTTGACCCGCTAATGCACTCATGCTCCCTTTATTGGCTTCTTTCGCATAACCATTTTTAATTAAAAAGTTTTGGGCGTAACCAGTTGGCACTTCTTTTACGTCCCCTTTTTTTCCTTTTCCTTTAACGTCTTGTAAAAAAATGACTTTCATTTCCTTCACTCCTGTTCATACATTTCATTAATATTTTGACGAATTACATCAAGTAGTTGCTCTTTTACTTCTGCTACTGTTACGTTTGATAATTGTACTGCCGCATTAGTAAAGTGACCGCCACCACCTAAATTTTCCATAATAATTTGGACATTAATTGAACCATTACTCCGAGCACTAATGCCAATCTGTTGATCCGTCCGCTTGGTAATGACAAATGCTGCATTAATCCCTGCCATAGAAAGTAACGTGTCCGCTGTTTTGGCAGCTGTGACACTATCATATTCTTTGTCTTCACTCCCGGCAACAACGACGGTATCTTTTGTGACATATTCGCTTTTAGAGATTAAGTTGTTCATTTCCAGATAGCTTGTAAGATCAGAACTTAATAGATATTGTACTAAAGATGAGTCTGCTCCACAAGTTCGTAAATAACTAGCCACATCAAATGTTCGCGCCGTCGTTCGTGTATTGAAACTTTTCGTATCAACCACAATTCCCGCCAACATCATGGTTGCTTCAAAGGCCTGCAGTTTATTTGCGCTATTACTTTGGTATTCGATCAATTCTGTGACTAATTCTGAAGCAGAAGAGGCAGAAGATTCAATATAAGAAAGCAAGGGTTTTGCTGGAAATTCGTCTCCTCGTCGATGGTGATCAATGATTACTACTTTATCAAAACGCTCATAGAGCTCTTGTGAGATCGATAGAGACGGTTTATGGTAATCTACCATAACTAATAAGCTACTTTCTTTCTTGCGCTTCATGGCCTCTTTAGGACTAATAATGCGCTCTTCTAATTCTGGGTACTCTTTAATCGCCTCTAACACTCTTTTGACATCGGGAATGATTTCATTTTCGTCTAAAACAATCCACGCTTTTCGATTATTAAACGAAGCTAAACGAGCAACACCAAATGCTGAACCTAACGCATCCATATCTGGATAACGATGGCCCATAATATAGATGTCAGCAGATTCCGCAATAATTCCCTTAATTGCCATGCTCATTGCGCGAGAACGTACTTGGGAACGTTTCGTCGTTACTGCCGTTTTTCCACCAAAAAATAACGGCTTCGCTTCATCTTTGGCTTCTTTTACAACCACTTGATCGCCGCCACGTACTAAAGCTGTATCTAGGTTTGTTTGAGCCGTGGTCCCGGTTTGATCTAAGGTTGGCCCCCCATAAGCAATCCCCATGCTTAACGTAATGGCTACTTCATGGTTAGCTGATTCCTTACGGATCGTATCCAAAATAGAAAATTTTTCGTCCATCATTTTTTGAATATCTTCCCATTGGGCAATGAAAAAATAACGTTCTGCGTTGATTCGCTTATAAAAAACTTTGTATTGGTCCATCCAATCAGAAACCATCGTCGTAATGAAACTATTCAAATAAGAAATTTCTTTCTCATCCATTGTATCGGTGACATCATCATAATTATCGACAGACACAATGCCAATAGCCGTTTGCATTTCGACTTTTTCTTGATACAAATTACTTTCTTTAGTGATATCTTCAAAAGTAATTGTATGTTGTTCTTTATTGACGCTAAAGCGATAGGTATTTTCGTCAATCGTAAAAATATCTTGGTTTCGTTCTGCTAATTCTAAATAGGACGTCACTTGGCTAGCGGTTAACGTTAGCTGATTGTCTTTATTAAAAATAGAAGCAGCATAAGGATTAAGCCATTCTACCGCGCGTGTTTCCCCGTTATACGTAATAATCCCCACAGGTACTTCATTCACAACATAATCCAACGATTGTTCAGCAATGGAACTTGCTTCTTGAATCTTTTCTACGTTCGTAATTTCTACATCTCTAATCAACAGCCGAATAACCACTAAGAGAAAGATATCTAATGCGATAATTACCGCCAATAGCAGCCATTTATTTGTTAGTAAGAAATAGAGGAGAAATTCTACTAAGAGAAGACCCACAACAATTAAGAAACCGTTTTTTTGAATTCTCTTCTTTTGCATTTTTTTGCCTCCAATCTTTCTGCAGACCTTTGAGGCGACTTGTTCCAACGAGCGTATTGCTCTGGTGATTCACTAGTTATTTCATCCCTTATTTTATCACAAAACACTTCATTCTGCGAACCTTGTTATGTTTCACGTGAAACACTAGTCAAGATAAAAAAGAACCAAAGAGCAAGCTCTTTGGTTCTGGAAATTGTCATAAAATTATTGTTCGTCACTAACGAATGGTAATAATCCCATGATACGTGCGCGTTTAATAGCAATCGTTAATTTACGTTGGTTTTTAGCGCCAGTACCTGTAACACGACGTGGTAAAATTTTGCCACGTTCTGAAATGAATCGTTTTAACAATTCAGTATCTTTATAGTCGATGTATTCGATGTGGTTTGCTGCGATATAGTCGACTTTCCGACGTTTACGTCCGCCTCTTCTTTGTTGTGCCATTCTTGTTCCCTCCTATCAAATTCGTTTAGAATGGTAAATCATCATCTGAAATGTCGATAGATGAACCTGAGCCACCAAATGGATCAGAATCTTTATTGAAATCAGGCATACCGTTATTGTTTTGCGACTGAGAAGATGATGGATTGAAACTATTGTTGTTGTTATTAAATCCAGAACCGGCATTGTTATTACCAAAGCTACGATTTTGTGATTGATAACCATTTTCGTTGTTATTAAAGCTACCGCCGCCAGTTCCTCTTTGTTCTGAAGCAGAACGAGATTCTAACAATTGGAAGTTTTCACAAACCACTTCAGTTACGTAGACACGTTGACCTTGTTGGTTCTCGTAGTTACGAGTTTGAATTCTTCCGACAACACCTAATAATGTACCTTTACGGGCATAATTAGCCATTGTTTCTGCGGGTTTACGCCAAATCACACAGTTGATAAAGTCTGCTTCACGGTCACCATTTTGATTCGTAAAGTTACGGTTTACAGCAAGTGTAAAGGTCGCAACAGCTGAACCACTAGCGGTGTAACGTAAGTCAGGATCTTTTGTCAATCTTCCGACTAATACAACGTTATTAATCATTCAAAACATCTCCTTTCGTCAATAAATGTTTCATGTGAAACAAATTATGCTTCTACCTTCACGATCATATGACGGATAATATCGTCATTGATTTTTGCTAAACGATCAAACTCGTTGATTGCGCCAGCTGTTGATGGAGAAGTAACATTAACGATATGATAGATGCCTTCACGGAATCCGTTCATTTCATATGCTAAGCGGCGTTTTTCCCAATCTTTAGATTCGATAACTTCTGCTCCGTTATCTTTTAAGATTGTGTCGAAACGTTCTACTAAAGCAGTTTTTGCTTCTTCATCAATGTTCGGACGAATAATGTACATGATTTCGTACTTCGTATCTTGACTCATTGATTTTCACCTCCCTATGGACTTCAAGGCTCTTAGTTGGCTAAGAGCAAGGAGAACATACCTAAAAAGGTAGTTCACAATCTCTAATTATATGCTAATTGATGGACAAAAGCAAGAAATAGTTTTGAAAAGCCCCAATAAAAAAGTTTCGCCAACTGGCGAAACTTTTTTATGTTATTCTTCTGTTTCTGATGTTGTTTCGTTTTCTGTTGTTTCTACAACTTCAACGATTTCTTCTTCCACTTCTTCTGGTTCTACAACAGCCATTGTTACCACTTTGGCACCATCTTCCATTCTCATTAAACGAACCCCTAATGTTGCGCGTCCTGTTTGAGAAACAGAATCAACGTTAAAGCGGATAATGACGCCTTTGTTCGTAATCAATAAGATATCTTCATCCCCATTGACCGTGGTTAAACCAGCTAATGGACCATTTTTCTCAGTGATATTTGCTGTCTTAATCCCTTTACCGCCACGTCCTTTAACTGGATATTCAGAAGCTTTTGTACGCTTACCATAACCATTTTCAGTAATGACTAGGACTTCTTTATTTTCATCCAGAATCGCTGCGCCGACCACATAATCATTTTCGCGGAGACGGATTCCCCGAACGCCTGATGCTGTCCGGCCCATATCACGTACAGTATTTTCATCAAATGTGACAGAGTATCCTGCATGTGTTCCGATAATCATCTTCTGATTGCCATTAGTCGTTACTACGTTAACTAACTCATCATCTTCTTTTAAGCTAATGGCGATTAATCCATTACTACGGATATTAGAAAAGGCTGTTACGGCTGTCCGTTTGACGGTTCCTTTTAAGGTTGTGAAGAACAAGTATTTACCTGCTTCCGCTTTGCCCTCAACAGAAATAATCGCTTGAATTTTTTCTGCAGAATCAATTCCCAGTAAGTTAATCACTGGAATTCCTTTTGCTGTTCTACCGTATTCAGGGATTTCGTAACCTTTTGCTCGGTAAACTTTCCCAGTGTTCGTAAAGAATAATAACGTGTCGTGTGTTGAACAAGAAACTAAATTTTTCACGAAATCATCATCGTGAACGCCCATACCTTGGACACCACGTCCGCCACGGCGTTGCGCCCGGAATTCGGAGTTTGCCATCCGCTTAATGTAGCCGTTATTGGTTAACGTAATCACGACTTCTTCTTCTTCGATTAAATCTTCATCTTCAAGACTTAGGACTTCACCTACTAATAATTCTGTGCGTCGTGCATCACCAAATTTTGTGCGAACGTCATTTAACTCTGTTTTAATGATTTCAATGACGCGTTCTGGGCGGGCTAAAATGTCCTCTAAGTCCGCAATGAATTTCAATAGCTCTTGATATTCATTTTCAATTTTGTCGCGTTCTAAGCCTGTTAAACGGCGTAAACGCATATCTAAAATCGCTTGCGCTTGACGATCTGAAAATTCAAAGCGTTCAATTAACGTTGCTTTTGCTTCGTCATCTGATTGTGACCCACGGATAATGGCAATGATTTCATCGATATGATCTAAGGCAATTCGTAGACCTTCTAAAATATGCGCCCGTGCTTCTGCTTTGTTTTTGTCAAAAATCGTCCGGCGAGTAATGACTTCTTTTTGGTGCTCGACGTAGTTTTCTAAAATACGTTTCAAGCTTAAAATTTTCGGTACGCCTTTTTCGATGGCTAACATGTTAAAACCAAAAGATGTTTGTAAAGCAGTCATTTTGTACAAGTTGTTTAACACAACAGAGGCACTCACATCTCGACGAACATCGATGACAATCCGCATGCCTTCACGAGAAGATTCATCCCGCAAATCGGTAATTCCTTCAATTCGTTTATCTCTGTGTAATTCAGAAATTCGTTCGATTAATTTGGCTTTATTCACCATATAAGGCAATTCAGTTACTAAAATACGTTCTTTTCCATTCGGCATTTCAGTCAATTCAACTTTTGCACGAACTGTAATCGAACCTTTCCCCGTTTCATATGCTCGGCGAATCCCTGATTTCCCCATCACTAAACCGCCTGTTGGAAAATCTGGTCCAGGTAACACTTCCATCAATTCATTCGTCGTTACATCAGGATTGTCCATCAATAAACTTGTTGCATCAATCACTTCACTTAAATTGTGTGGTGGAATATTTGTTGCCATCCCCACCGCAATCCCCGTTGTTCCGTTAACTAGTAAGTTTGGAAAACGAGCAGGTAAAACTACTGGTTCTTGTTCTGAATCATCATAGTTTCCTTGGAAATCGACTGTATTTTTGTTAATATCTCGTAGCATTTCTAAAGCAATTTTACTCATACGTGCTTCGGTATAACGCATAGCGGCAGCGCCGTCACCATCGACAGAACCGAAGTTTCCGTGGCCGTCAACTAACATAGCCCGATAACTAAAAGGTTGTGCCATCCGCACCATTGATTCGTAAATCGCACTGTCCCCATGGGGGTGATATTTACCCATAACATCCCCAACAATCCGGGCTGATTTTTTGTGTGGTTTATCAGGGGTTACCCCTAATTCGTTCATTCCATATAAGATTCGGCGATGAACAGGTTTTAAACCGTCACGAACGTCAGGTAACGCGCGGGCTACGATAACACTCATTGCGTAGTCAATGAAAGATTCTTTCATTTCGCTGGTCAGATTGACGTCTTGAATGTTTTCTTTAATTTCTTCACTCATGAATTTTTTCCCCTCTAAATATATGTTCTAGCGTCTCTTACAACGTTGCGACACATTAAATATCCAAGTTTTTCACGTAATGGGCATTTTCTTCGATAAACGCACGACGTGGTTCCACACGATCGCCCATTAGCATTTCAAAAATTTGGTCAGCTTCAATGGCATCATCGACACTCACTCGCGCCATTAATCGTTTTTCTGGGTCCATTGTTGTTTCCCAAAGTTGGTGATCATCCATTTCACCCAAACCTTTGTAACGTTGAACACTTGGTTTTGGTGAAGCAGGTAATTCTTCTAACACTTTTGCTAGTTCCTCTTCAGCATGTTTGCCCGGTTGAACGTAGGTGATGTTTTTCCCTTGTTTCACACCATATAGTGGTGGTTGGGCAATATACACATAACCAGCTTCAACAATTGGACGCATGAAGCGATAGAACAAGGTTAATAACAACGTTCGAATATGCGCACCATCGACATCGGCATCGGTCATAATCACTAGTTTGTGATAACGTGCTTTAGAAACATCGAAATCTTCGCCGAAGCCTGTTCCCATAGCTGTAAATAATGACCGAATTTCTTCATTGGCTAAAATTTTATCCATGCTGGCTTTCTCGACATTCAAGATTTTCCCACGAATTGGTAAAATGGCTTGGAATTCACGGCTACGTCCTTGTTTTGCTGAACCGCCGGCCGAGTCTCCTTCGACGATAAATAATTCGCATTTTTCCGGATCTTTACTTGAGCAATCAGCCAGCTTCCCTGGCAAGTTGCTAATTTCTAACGCGCCTTTACGACGGGTGACTTCACGGGCTCTTTTAGCGGCTAAACGAGCTTTTGAAGCCAACATGCCTTTTTCGACAATTTGTTTGCCGACTGTTGGATTTTCCATTAAAAATTTTGTAAAGTATTCTGAGAATAGACGATCCGTAACGGTCCGTACTTCTGAGTTCCCTAATTTCGTTTTCGTTTGTCCTTCAAATTGAGGATCGGGATGTTTGATGGAAACCACTGCGGTTAAGCCTTCACGAACATCTTCCCCAGTTAATTTTTCATCGTTTTCTTTCATCAATTTTTGTTTACGTGCATAGTCATTAATCACACGTGTTAAAGAAGTTTTAAAACCAGATTCATGCGTTCCGCCTTCATAAGTATGAATATTGTTGGCAAAACTTAAAATATTTGAGTGGTAGCCATCTGTATACTGCATTGACACTTCCACTGTAATATCTTGTTGCTCTCCTTCAATGAAGATTGGCTCTGGGAAAATAACGTCTTTATTGGCATTTAAATGCTCAACATAACTCTTAATCCCGCCTTCATAGTGATACTCTTTTTTATCTTCTTGTCCTTCACGACGGTCTTCAATTGAAATGTGTAAGCCTCGATTTAAAAAGGCTAATTCACGAACCCGTGTTGCTAATTTATCAAAATCATAAACGGTTGTTTCTGTAAAAATTTCAGGATCTGGAATAAAGTGAACAGTGGTTCCGTGACGATCCGTTTCTTCGATAACTTTTAGGTCATCAACAACCGCACCACGACGATATTCTTGGTAGTACACTTTGCCATCTTTATAAACACGAACATCTAAACTGGTCGATAAAGCATTAACAACAGAGGAACCAACACCGTGCAAGCCACCTGATACTTTATAGCCGCCACCGCCAAATTTCCCGCCGGCATGTAGCACTGTAAACACTGTTTCCACAGCTGGGCGACCTGTTTTGGCTTGAATCCCGACTGGAATTCCACGACCATCATCGATAACAGTAATACTATCGTCTGGTTCGATAATTACTTGAATTGATTTAGCAAATCCTGCTAAGGCTTCGTCGATAGAGTTGTCAACGATTTCCCATACTAAGTGGTGTAACCCTTCGCCACTAGTAGAACCTATGTACATACCAGGACGTTTCCGGACAGCTTCTAAGCCCTCCAAAACTTGAATCTGACTAGCGTCATATTCTTGCGCACGTTCTCTCATGTTTTTTTCTTCTTCTGTCATGTCGCTGAATTCCTTTCTATCTTGCCTTGTTGAACATAAAAAATATCTGGTTCAACTGTTAGCTTGTCTTTTATGTGATCTAAACTAGTTGTCGTTAAGAACGTTTGAACTTTGCCTTCAATCGTTTCTAACAAGTGAATTTGACGTTCATTATCTAATTCACTCATGACATCATCTAGTAATAACACAGGATATTCTCCTGTTTCTGAATGCATCAAATCAATCTCTGCCAATTTAATACTTAAAGCTGTCGTTCGTTGTTGGCCTTGTGAGCCATACGTTTGAACATTTTGACCATTGACAATAAATAGCAAATCGTCACGATGAGGGCCTAAAAAAGTATTCGCTTTAAACAATTCACGCTTACGATTGTTCATTAATTGTTGGAGCAATTGATTTTGAAGTGCTTCTAAGGAAAGATCCGTGTTGTCAATTGGGATGCTTGATGCGTAGTCAATGGTGAGCGTTTCGCGTCCATGACTAATTTTTTGATGGAGTAAGTTTGCCCAGTGTTCTAATTTTTTAAGAAAACCTAACCGAGCGTATAGAACTTTCCCGCCAAATTCAGCTAGCTGTTCTGTCAAAATATCCAGATAAACAGTATCTGTTTGTTTCTTTTCAGCTAGTTGTTTTAGGTATTGGTTCCGTTGCTTTAAAACAGACTGATATTGGACAAGATCATAAAGATAAATAGGACTCACTTGTCCGAGTTCCATGTCAATAAATTTCCGGCGGACTTGAGGTGAGCCTTTCACCAAAGATAAATCTTCTGGGGCAAATAAAATAACATTCAATTGCCCAATGTACGCACTGAGCCTTTTTTGCTCAATGTGGTTAACCTTTGTTTTACGTCCTTTGTTGGAAATTAAAATTTCCAACGGCACGGTGCCTGTTTTTTTTTCAACCACGCCACTAATTTTAGCTGCTGCTTGTTCCCAGCCAATTAATTCTTTTTCATTGCTGGTTCGATGACTTCGTGTCATTGCTAGAACATAAATGCTTTCTAACAAGTTGGTTTTTCCTTGGGCGTTTTCGCCTAAAAAAAGATTTAACGTTTTTGGAAAATCTAAGCTGACTGTTTCATAATTACGATAATGCTGAAGTGTCAGCTCATTCAGCCGCATCGTCGGACTCGTTTCCGTTTTTCACCATAAAAAAAGTACCTTCTTCAGGTATCTCAATCATCATGCCCGCATAAAGTTTCCGTCCGCGACGATTTTCCAACTCGCCATCAACAAACACGCTATTGTCTGCCAAATACCATTTGGCTTGGCCGCCACTACCAATGACGTTGATTTCTTTAAGAAACTGACCAAGCGTTATATACTCAGTTGCTAAAACAAACGTTTTTTTCAATGTGCATCCCTCTTTTTTCTAATACGTTCTCATATATATTATACCCTTTTTCATAAGAGAAAACAAATTTATCTGTCTAATTTTCATTCTAAGCAATTTTAATTCTAAATGACCGAAAATATTATTAGGATAAAAAAACTCTTAAAAAGCATTTTAAAACGGAAATTGATATTTTCTTGAGAAAAAAGGGGCCTGATTTGGCAGAAATGACGAGTATCGTTTAACTAAAAAACAATTAGGGGTAACTCAAAGACAAACGAAGAGGGCGCGCAATGAAGAAAAGTAGCTTGTAGAGGTCTGAGCGTCGTTTTAAGCAACGTAAACTTCTTTCACTAGTAAATATTCATAAAAAAATGAACAGCCCTTAAACGAAAAATTAAAGGGCTTTTTTCTTTATCCACGAAAAAAAAGGCAGAATTTATTCGTCAAACGATAGTTCAAACATTCACAATAATATTAGCGTAAAAGCTATTATAGTTTTAAAAAGCTTATCTATCAGCGTTTATCGGCTTTAAACAGACGACAAAAAAGAACCTTCGGCGATCATAGTGATTTTCCGAAGGTCTTTTTTAAACATGATTAATTTGTACGAACCGGTGTAATTAGTTGAATGAAATCTAGTTCTGTTTCGGTTGGCTCCAATGTAAACGGACGAATTGGGGAAAGGAATTTCACGGTAATATTCATATCGCCAAACGCTCGCAACGCATCTTTCATATAATCTGGGTTGAAAGAAATATCCAACGCTTCACCAGAAACATTTTCATAGTTTAACGCTTCTTCGACTTTTCCAATTTCAGGTGAATTTCCATATAAAACAACAGAATCTGGTGAAATTGAAAGGCGAACAATATTGTTACGTCCTTCATGAGAAAGTAAAGAGGCACGTTCGATTGCTGAAAGCAATTCTGGTACATAAAATTCAATTTGCGTGTTATGGCTAGTTGGAATTAAACGGTTGGTATCAGGATAATTTCCTTCTAACAAACGAGAATAGAAGTACATTGTTTCTGTTTTAAATAGCACTTGGTTTTCCATAATGCTGATTTCAACCATTTCTTCTTCATTGGTTAATGAACGAGAAAGTTCAGTTAAACTTTTTCCTGGAATTACAATGTTAAAGTCTTCTACTGCTTGTTCTGTCGGGATCACACGTTGACTTAAACGATGTGAATCTGTCGCAACGGCAAGTAATTTTTGATTTTCTAAAATAAAGTGGACCCCAGTTAAAATTGGACGACTTTCGTGCATCGATACAGCAAAACCTGTTTCACTAATAATTTTTGTCAATAAATGAACAGGTAATTTCATTTGGTTTTGAGTATCAATTACTGGTAAGTGCGGATAATTATCAGCATCTAATCCATTAACCGTAAAATCAGCTTTTCCTGAAGTAATTGCAACTTGATTGTTATCTAGAACTTCCATTGTGAACATATCTTCTGGTAATTTACGAATAATTTCGCCAAAGAAACGAGATTGTAAAACGATGCTACCTGTGCGTTCAATGGTCATTTGAGCTTTTTCATCATCTTTACTTAAAAAACTTTCAATTGAAATATCCGCGTTACTCCCAGTAAGTGATAAGCCATCTTCTGATAACACAATTTTAACACCTGTTAAGATTGGAATCGTTGTTTTAGAAGAAATTGCTCGTTGAACAGTTTGTAATTCTTGTAAAAAGACACTTCGTTTGACCGTTAATTTCATAATGTAAACTCCTTTTTAAGTATTTTCAATACGTTCTAATTTTGTACGCCACTGTTTTGTATATTATATATAAGTAAATAATAAAAGTAATAGGGCATGTTGATTCTGTGGAAAAGTCAAAAGAGCATTGATTTTACTAAGTTATCCACTTGTGTATAAGTTGTGGATAACTTTGTTCTTTTTTGTTTAGTTTTCCACATCCTAAGAGTTCAATAAATTTTTAATTTCACTGACTTCTTTTTGAATCGCTGGATCTTTTTCCAATAATTGCTGAATCTTTTCGTGCGCATGAATCACCGTTGTATGATCTTTGCCGCCAAATTCGGCACCAATTTTTGGCAAGGAATTGTCGGTCATTTCTCTAGCAAGATACATTGAGATTTGACGAGGAACCACAATTGTTTTCACCCGTTTTTTCCCTTTTAAATCTTTAAGAGGCACATGATAATATTTGGATACTTCTTCTTGAATTTGTAAAATGGACAATTGATTTTTACTACCAACTGATTTTAGAGATTTCAAGGCGTCCGCCGCTAAACTAGTGGTAATATCTTCTCCATTAATAGTTGCAAAGGCTTGAACGCGGACCAAAGCACCCTCTAATTCACGGATGTTGGAATCAATTTGACCAGCGATATAACTTAGTGTATCATCCGGAATTTCTAAACGCTCGGCATCTGCTTTTTTGCGCAAAATTGCAATCCGTGTTTCTAAATCAGGCGGGGTGATATCAACAGACAAACCCCAAGCAAAGCGAGAAACTAATCGTTCAGGTAATTTTGGAATATCATTCGGCGGGCGATCACTTGTTAAAACAATTTGTTTATTTTCATTGTAAAGATCGTTGAAGGTATGGAAAAATTCTTCCAATGTTGCTTCTTTTTCCGCCAAAAATTGAATATCATCGACTAATAATAAGTCAACATTGCGATATTCTTTCCGAAATTGTTCGGATGTCTTTGTTTGAATTGAGTTGATAAATTCATTCGTAAACGTTTCGCTACTAACATATTTGACTTTGGCATCTGGTTGATTCACTAACATTTGATGACCAATGGCATGCATCAAATGGGTTTTCCCTAACCCTACACCACCATAGAAGAAAAGGGGATTGTAAATCGAACCCGGATCCTCGGCAACAACAAGCGCTGCAGCGTGCGCCATTTGGTTTCCTTTACCAATAACGAAGGTGTCGAAAGTGTACTTAGGATTAAGCATCGCTTTTTTACTTTGTTCACTAAAAACAACTTCTTCTTCGGCAGGTTCTTCGAGTTCTTGTGCCAGTGCTGCGTCTTTTTCATCGGCAACAACAAAATGGGGCATCACTTCTGCACCGGTCAATTTAAATCCAGTTTCGACAATTTTTGCCGAAAGATTTTTTTCCCAGTAATCACGATGAACTGCAGAAGGGACTTCTAGCCACAATTGATTGTTGTCTAATTTCAAAGGGCGTGTGGTTTTAATCCAAGCATCAAAACTTGGCGCCGACAAAATCGCTTGATAGGCTTCTTCAAGGCTATGCCAAAAACTTTCCACGTCGGGCATACAGTGACCTCCTATATGTTTAAATTTTGGTTATCTAAAAAATGTGGATAACTTAAAAGAATGAGCATAGTCGATTTTAGCATTTTTTTAAAACTTTTTCCACAAGCAATTGTTCAATGTGGAAAAAAAGTACACAAGGGTGAAAAAAGTTTTCCACAGGGTGTCGACACTTGCGGAAGAAAGTGGTTGTTGAATGAGTTATCCACAAAAAGTTGAGAATAATTAAGCTTGACACAATCATGTTTCAATAACTTATCAACAGCTAAAAAAACACCTGTGCAAAACTTTTTAACAGGCTGTTTTTTTGTGTAAAACTAGTGGAAAAATGGCTGTGAACAGAAAAAAATGTGGAAAACTATCCACAAGCTACTCACAGGAAAATTTAATTTGTGGATAATTGAAACGAATCTTTCTCAGGAAATATTTCTTAAATTTTATTGACAAAAGACCCTATTACTCGTTATACTATCAAAGTATGTCTATATATTGATGGATAGTTACAATTTCAGGAGGTGTAATTGCATGAAAAGAACGTATCAACCAAACAAACGTAAACGCCAAAAAGTTCACGGATTCCGTAAACGTATGAGCACTAAAAATGGCCGTCGCGTATTAGCAAGCCGTCGTCGTAAAGGTAGAAAAGTTATTTCTGCTTAATGATGGTCTGGTCTTTTAAACAGTCAATTTCTAAGAACCCTTAGTTATCTCCATAATTTTTTGGAAGATGTGAAGATAACTAAGGGTTCTTTTTCTGTTTTCAATAAAAGAAAGCAGGATTCTATAGAAAAGGCTACTAAAAAAGAGCGGAAATATGCTATTATTATTAAGAAGTAAAAAAATATAGAAACAAAGGGATGCCGATGAAAAAGTCCTACCGTGTCAAGAAAGAAAAAGAATTTCAACAGGTGTTTAATAAAAAACAATCTTGTGCAAATCGTCGTTTCGTGGTGTACGTTTTAGAGAAACCACAACAAGCCCATTTTCGAGTGGGGATTTCTGTTGGGAAGAAAATTGGAAACGCGGTCACAAGGAATGCTGTGAAGCGGAAAATCCGCGCGAGTTTATTTCAATTAAAAGACCGTATCTCTCCAGAAATTGATTTTATCGTGATTGCACGTCCAGGATTGGAAAAGTTATCGTCTGAAGAAGTGAAAGCTAATTTAACACATGTGTTAAATTTAGCTAAAATATTAGATGTAAGAGAGGGAATTGAGTAGTGAAGAAGTATAAGCGCTTATTATTAATGGCTGGGTTAGTGACCTTAGTCTTTGTTTTATCCGCCTGCGGAACCGCGCCCGTAAGTGAAAGTAGTACAGGAATTTGGGATCGATACATTGTTTATTATTTTGCCCAAGCGATTAAGTTCCTATCATTAGGCGGCAGTGTCGGAATTGGGATTATCCTATTTACGTTAGTCATCCGGATTATTTTATTGCCGTTGATGCATTTCCAAACGAAGAGTATGCGTAAAACACAAGAGTTGCAACCGCAATTAAAGGCCTTGCAACAAAAATATTCTTCAAAAGATCCTGAAACACAACGCTTATTCCGAGAAGAACAGCAACGTTTGTATGCAGAGAATAATGTGAATCCTTACATTGGCTGTTTACCACTGTTGGTTCAACTACCAATCATGATGGCTTTGTATCAAGCCATTTCACGCGTGCCTGAGTTAAAAGAAGGAACGTTCTTGTGGTTAAGCCTCGATAAGCCGGATCCGTATTTAATTTTACCGATTTTAGCGGCTGTCTTTACGTTTGCTAGTACGTATCTTTCAAGTATGAGCCAACTAGAAACAAATGCCTCACTGAAAATTATGAATTACGTTATGCCAGCGATGATCTTCTTTATGGGGATTTCATTAGCCAGCAGTTTATCTCTTTACTGGGTGGTCTCAAATGCCTTCCAAACAGGGCAAACATTGTTATTAAACAATCCATTCAAAATCCGTAAAGAGCGGGAGGAAGCAGCACGTCAAGCCAAAGCACGGGAGCGAGCGCTTGAACGAGCAAAAAGTCCTAAGAAAAAAGGGAAGAAAAAATAAAGGAGGTCGTTCAGATGCCGATTTATGAAGGAAATACAATCGAAGAAGCAACGCAGAAAGGCTTACAAGCACTTGGTTTAACCAAAGAGGATGTTACAATTGATGTGTTAGACGAAGGAAAAAAAGGATTTTTAGGTCTAGGAAAAAAACTTGCCCAAATTTCAATGGAACCAACGATTAGTGAGCAAGTCACAGAAGCGGTCGAAGAAACAGTGGAAGATATTGTTGTTGCCGATGAAGCAACAGCAGTGGAAGAAGCAGTTGAGGAATTAACCGAAGCAATTCCTAGTCTCTCAGAGGAATCAACACATTCTTTAGAAAATCTGGAAGACGAAGCTGCTATTACTGAATTAGCGATGTATTTAACGAATATTTCAAATGAACTGAACGCCCCTGCCATGGTTCGCATAGCGCGCGAGAATGGCAATATTATCTTCCATTTAGAAACAGAAAAACAAGGTATCTTAATTGGAAAACACGGAAAAGTGTTAAATGCGTTACAGTATTTAGCGCAAGTCTTTATTCACCGCATTGCAAGCAATAAGCTATCGATTGTTGTGAATGTCGGAAATTATCGTGAAAAACGTCATGAAATTTTGGAACGTTTAGCGAAACGCACCGCGGAAAAAGCCAAACGCACTGGGCGGCCAGTCTTCTTGGAACCAATGCCGGCTTTTGAAAGAAAACAAATTCATCACACGCTAAGTAAAGATGAGCAAATCAAAACCCATTCTGAAGGGGATGAACCTTATCGGTATTTAGTGGTTGAACCAGTTAAGAAGTATTTTTAAACAAACAAAGAAACGTTGGCAACTCTCAGCAGGGACTGAATAGTTGCCAACGTTTCTTTGTTAAATGATTTTTTAGCCGTCTCCGTTTCTTTTTTTATGTTATGATAATCAGTAATTACTTCAGTAGTAAATTCAAATGAAAAAGTTTTGTAAAGAGACGTAGGGGGAGCAACAGGTATGCGTACGGAGAAAATACTGGTTGTAGATGATGATGCAGCAGTTCGTCGCTTGATTTGGAAAGCATTACAATCAACAGGTATTCTTATTTACCAAAGTGAATCAATTGAAAAAACAAAAGATATCGTGTCCAGAGTTACCTTTGATTTGTTCATTTTAGATGATAACTTGGAACATGACAGCGATGGTTACTACTTAGTCCAAATGATTAGAGAGAAATATCCACTAGTGCCAATTATCTTTTTTAGTAGCAAAAAAGAAGAAGAGGATATCATTGCAGCCTTGGAAATGGGCGTGGATAGTTATATAACGAA
Source organism: Enterococcus sp. GC34 (assembly GCF_040886645.1). Classification (NCBI taxonomy): domain Bacteria; kingdom Bacillati; phylum Bacillota; class Bacilli; order Lactobacillales; family Enterococcaceae; genus Enterococcus; species Enterococcus sp. GC34. Next base: position 30,209 of record NZ_JBFOEF010000005.1, on the reverse strand, counting down.
ACCTTTTTCCTTGAATGTTTTTAAGGCTCAGGTGATTGCTTCGTTGAATCGAGCTCGAATGATTCGAAAACAATTGAATGTTTATAAAAAAGAAGAGCTACAGGTAGGCGATTTCCGTTTTGATTATGGTCGTTATCAACTATTTAAAAAGGATTTACCTATTTCATTGTCTTCGAAAGAAGTTCAATTAATTCAATTTTTTCTGGAGAATCCCGAGCAAGTATTCTCTAAAGAACAAATTTACAGCAGTGTTTGGGGTACTGGGGATGTCGATGCGAATACGATTATGGTTTTTATTAATCGTTTACGAAGTAAATTAGAAGAAAACCCGAAAGAACCTTGTTACCTTCGGACCGTTTGGGGCATTGGTTATACCTTTACGCCAGATGGTTGCGTACAAAAAAAATGAAAAAAGGCCCGCAGTTGCACGAGCGACTGCGGGTCTTTTTTGCTTATTCAATTTGCCGACGTTCCATTTCTTTCAAAATAAATTGAAGCGAACGATTTAGATGTTCATGGGTTAAAAGTGTAATCTGGTCAATATTCTTTGTTTTCATTCCGCGGAAAATTAACCAATGTTCTTCTAGGGCAATACTACGACGTTCTGAGGCACGAATTGCAATATCTCTGAAATAGATTAAGTAAGCATGGAGATCAGTCACAATTTTTTTTAAACGTAGCATCTGACTCTTAGTATAAATAAAGGAATTAAAATCTGAAAAGTTCTGTAGTAAGTCATCTACTTGGTTATTTTTATTGTATTGTTCTCCTTCGAGAAGTAAGGCTTCCAATTCATCAAAATCTTCTGGTGTCATGAGTTCCATGGCTTTAATGGTTGCTAAAGTGTCCAAAGATTTACGAATATCATAAATTTCATAAGCATCTTTCATACTAATCCCTTTAACCACGATACCCACCATAGGTATATGTTCCACCAATTGTTCTTTGACCAATTCTTGTAAAGCAAAGCGAATGGGCGTCCGACTAATGTTTAATTGCTCGGAAAATTCTTTTTCGTTAATCCGTTCACCCGCAGGAATATCCCCTAAAATAATGGTTTTTTTAAAGGCTTCGTAGGTACAAATTTTTAGAGGTTTACTGCTGGTTAAATCTAAGTTCCGTTTTACTGCTTCAACTGTTGGATTCATATGAGGCACCTCCCTATAGGTTATTTTTATAGATAATAAATATAATATTAAAAATGAAAATATAACGCAAGAAAAGACAAAATGAAAAGAAAACCGAGGAGAAAAGGCACTCCTACGGTTTCAGCGACGACGTTTAATTTTGTGGAATAAATAAAGGCATGTGACCTAAAGCAACAATTGTAACAACGAAAATAACGAAAATTCCTAAGGCATATTTTGCTGATTCTTTTTGCCATTGGCCCATATCTAAACCAGTTAAACGTAATAGCAAGTAAATAAATGCCACTAATGGACTTAATAAGTGGAACGCTTGCCCCATTAAGGAAGCTAAAGCCATAGACATATTGTCAAATCCATAAGAACGTCCAGCTTCTGCTAGGACTGGTAATACACCGAAATAGAAACCATCGTTTGAAATAAAGAATGTTCCTGGTGCTGAAATGAACGCAATCACTAAGCCCCAAGCGCCGGCTAATTGTTTTGGAATAATATTAACAAAGCTATTTGCTAAGGCATTGGCCATACCAGAACCTTGGAATAAGCCCATGAAGACGCCAGCAGCAAAAACTAAGATAACTACTTGCACAGCATCACCAGCATTTGCACTGATGCGGCTGCTTTGATCTTTTAATTTTGGATAGTTAATCATTAAAGCGATACAAGTACCAACTAGGAATAATAATAACGGTGGCATTTCAATCCACGAAGGCAAACCTAATTGACCAACGAATGAACTTAGGACTAACCAACCGATTAAGACAATCGTTAAAATACCATTGAACGCAAAATTCTTTGGACGACGAATTTCTAATAATTCTGGATCGTTAACAATAGTCATTTCTTCCAATTCTTTATCAGTAAGCGTTGTCACGCCTAAGCGAGCACGTTCTTTTTTCCCCATGCGATAAGCAACAAAGAAGATAACATACAATACAGATAAAATCATACCAGGTGCTAGATAAGAAAGAATGTCGGCATCAACTTCTAGTACGGCCATGGCACGAGCTGTTGGACCGCCCCAAGGTAATAAGTTCATAATGGTGTTTTGTAAGATAACAAGCACACCTAAATTCATCAATTTCATATTAAGTTTTTTGTAGATGGGAATAAACGCAGAACAGCAAATCAAGGTCGTGGTTGTTCCATCTCCGTTTAAGGAAACAGCAGCAGCAACTACCGCAGTGGCCATCAAGACTTTCATTGGATCGCCTTTAGCAAAGTAAATCATTTTTTTAGTGATTGGGTCAAACAAACCAGCATCCAACATAATAGAGAAGTAAAGAATGGCAAATAATAACATAATACCAGTTTTTGAAGTAGTTGAAATCCCATCTAAGACGAAATTCCCAATGTTGACTTCAGGGACAACACCGTCAGCACCAGGTGGCGGACTCGCTACTCCAGTTGCAATTGCAATCAAAGTAAAAATAAGAGGAATAATTACTAAAGATGTAAACGGTGACAATTTCTTTTTCATGATTACATACATAAAGATGATAATCATACCATAAGCTAAAATAGTGAGTAACATGTTTTTCTTCCTTTCTTTTTTAGAACTTTTTTGTAAGCGTTAACAACCGGTGTTAATAAAAAAGAATAGCCATGAGAAATGTTTCACAGTATTCTGGTTTACAACAAAAAATATTTTTTGTGTTTGTCTATAGTGTGAGAATATACAAACTTTCGCAGAGAATAAATAGCCTAAAACAAAAAGAACATCAAAAAAACAATTCAACAATCAAATTCTTATTAATAACTTAATATAATATTAATAGAATCTTAACGGCTGATAAATGCTTATATATCAATGTTTACAGAGTTTTTTTCACAAAATAAACAATAAAAGAACAATCTGAGCTAGTGTTTTCACTAGGTTTTTTAATGGTTTTTTCTATAATGAACGTATACCAAGAATTAGTGAAAGGAGAGACAATATGGGCCTATTTAAGTCCTTATTCAAGAAAGAGCAACACACGCAGGATACCGAGATTAATGAAAGCGTTATCCAACGTGAAGCGGATAACTTGGAAAAGCGATGGATAGATATACCAGCATATATTCCTGCTGAGCCAAAAGAATATCAATTGGTAAGTATTGTGGCCACTGCCATCGCAGCAGGAGAGTTTCCAGAAAGTCGTTTTGTTATCAAAAAAATCGCAAAACGAAATCCAGAAGCAAAAGAAGTTGCCATTATTGCAGCCAGTATAGCTGCAGAGCTTTCAGAAGAGTCTCAGCTAGTTGTCAAAAGAATTTCAAAACAAAACCTTGAGGAGGATCATTATGTTACGCAAATTTAAAATTTCAATTGATGGGAAAGAATATTTAGTCGAGATGGAAGAAATCGGTGGCGTCCCACAACCAGCACCTGTTGCGCCACAACCAACAGCGCCAGTTGCTACGACAGAAACACCAGCCCCTGCTGTTGAAGAAGCCCCAGCCCCAGCCCCAGCGCCAGCAGCACAGCCAGCCGCCCCAGCAGGAGCAGATGCAATGCCTGCGCCAATGCCAGGAACTGTGTTAAAAGTATTAGTCAATGTTGGTGATACGGTGTCCGAGAACCAACCATTGTTAATTTTAGAAGCAATGAAGATGGAAAATGAAATCGTTGCAGGAAAAGCAGGTACGGTAACAGGAATTCATGTTACCCAAGGCCAAATTGTGAACCCAGGGGAACCATTAATAACAATTAACTAGAATTAATTTAAGAAGAGGAAGTGATTTGTGTGGAGACACTGATTCAAGGTGTTATAGGAATGGGCCAAGAACCAGGACGCATTGTGATGATGCTGATTGGTGGACTATTAATGTATTTAGGAATAAAAAAAGAGTATGAACCAACACTTTTAGTGCCGATGGGTTTAGGAACGATTTTAGTGAACTTTCCTAATTCCGGCGTATTGAGCGCTGGCGGCGAGCCAGGTCCGTTTAATGTTCTTTTTGATTTTGGAATAAAAACAGAGTTATTCCCGTTATTATTATTTATTGGGATTGGGGCAATGATTGATTTCGGTCCATTGTTACAAAATCCATTTATGTTGATGTTTGGTGCCGCTGCACAGTTTGGGATTTTCTTTACAGTTATTATGGCTGTTTTATTAGGTTTTGATTTAAACGATGCTGCTTCGATTGGGATTATTGGTGCCGCTGATGGTCCAACGTCTATTTTCGTAGCAAATACCTTACATTCAAAATACATGGGGGCCATAATGGTTGCCGCTTACTCCTACATGGCGTTAGTTCCGATTATTCAACCAGTAGCGATTAAAGCAGTGACGACGAAAGCCGAACGTCGGATCCGTATGACTTATCGGGCTGGTGAAGTTTCTCAAACAGCGAAAATTCTTTTCCCGGTTGTTATTACGATTGTCGCAGGGTTAATTGCGCCGGTGTCATTACCATTAGTTGGTTTCTTAATGTTTGGGAACTTATTAAGAGAATGTGGCGTTTTGGATCGTTTATCCATTACAGCTCAAAATGAATTGGTGAATATTATTAGTATCTTGCTAGGACTATCTATTTCCGTTAGCATGAACTATGCAGAGTTCTTAAAAGTCGATACATTGATGGTTATTGGCTTAGGGTTAGTCGCTTTTATTATGGACTCAGTCGGCGGCGTGCTTTTTGCTAAATTCTTGAATTTATTTAGAAAAGAAAAAATCAATCCAATGATTGGTGCTGCGGGTATTTCCGCTTTCCCAATGTCTAGTCGGGTTATTCAAAAAATGGCTACGGATGAAGACCCACAAAACTTTATTTTAATGCATGCTGCTGGTGCCAACGTTTCAGGACAAATCGCTTCTGTAATTGCTGGTGGCTTACTATTAGCCTTTTTAACATAGGACGGAAAGGAGAACGAATACATGTCTGTTAACATGGAAGATTTAAAAATTGCTTTTGAACTGTTAGGTTTTGGTTGGGGCGGCGTTTTCGTTGTTTTATTTATCATTTATCTAGCGTCTAAATTACTAACAAAATTATTTCCAATTAAAAAATAAAGGAGGTTATTGCTGTGAGCAGCGTATATACAATGAAAAGAATCTGGTTGCAAAAAGATAAAAAAGCTTATCAAGCTTGGCGCGAATTAATGGAAAAAGCCGCATTGCAAACGACAGAAGCACTTGATTACACCGTTGGCATATATGATGACACAGCATTAATCGCCTCTGGCTCGCTTTCAGGCAAAACGATTAAGTGCGTGGCCGTTTGTAAAAAATATCAATCTGAAAATTTGTTAACCCAATTGGTGGTTCATCTACTTGAAAAACTGAGAGAAGAAAACCAATTACACAGTTTTTTGTATACAAAACCAAAAAATGAACAAATTTTTCAGTCGCTAGGCTTTCAAAAAGTGGTTGCGAATCAAGAGGTGCTATTTATGGAGCAAGGCAAACCAGATTTTGCCGATTATCTTGGTTACCTGACACAGCATAAAAAAGCAGGGCCAGCCAGTAGCATTGTCATGAATGCAAATCCTTTTACGAAAGGCCATCAGTACTTAGTCGAAAAAGCAGCCAAAGAAAGTCCGCACGTTTATGTGTTTGTTTTATCTGAAGATAAATCGCTGTTTTCAAAAGAAGCACGTTTCGCAATGGTGCAAAAAGGGGTAGCCCATTTACCCAATGTGACAGTCCTATCTACAGAAGATTACTTAGTTTCGTCTGCGACTTTTCCTACCTATTTTTTGAAAGAAAAAGCGCCATTAGAGGTAGCTGCAATTCAAGCAACGCTTGATGCAACGTTATTTAAAGAAAGAATTGCGCCAATACTTGAAATTCAACAACGTTATGTGGGAGAAGAGCCTTATTCAGAAGTGACCGCTGTCTACAATCAAGCAATGCAACAAGTTTTCGGACAAACGATAACGCTAACCATTGTCCCGCGATTAGCGAGTGATGGAGAGCTGATTAGTGCGACGAAAGTTCGCAAAGCGATGGCTGAAGGCGACAAAGAGACACTCAAGAAGTTTTTACCAGCAACAAGTTATCAATACTTAGTAGAACACAAGAAACTAATGAGGTGAAGAAAGTGAAGATTATCAAAAATGCTACTGCAGGAACAGTAGAATCAAGTGATATTATGATTACCGTCCAACCCATTGAATCAACAGAAAATACCATTGAATTAGAAAGTAGTGTCGAAAAACAATTTGGCAATCAAATTCGTCAGGTGATTACGACAACTTTGGAACATTTAGATGTCCAAGGCGTTGCGGTCAAGGCGATTGATAAAGGGGCATTAGATTGTACGATCAAAGCTCGGATGATTACAGTTTTACATCGAGGCGCTGAAAAAGAAACATATGATTGGAAGGAGTTGGACTCATGGAACGTTTAAGAAGAACAATGATGTTTGTCCCTGGAGCGAACGCAGCAATGCTAAGAGATGCACCTTTGTATGGGGCAGATTCAATCATGTTTGATTTAGAAGATGCAGTTTCATTAAAAGAAAAAGACTCTGCCCGTGTTTTAGTCCATTCTGCTTTGAAAACTTTCGATTATGGCAATATTGAAATTGTTGTTCGGATCAATGCTTTAGATGCCGGTGGTGCAGAAGATATTGAAGCAATGGTCTTAGCTGGTGTCGATGTGATTCGTTTACCAAAAACAGAAACAGCCCAAGATATCATTGATGTCGAGGCAGTCATTACAGAAGTAGAACAGCAAAATGACATTCCCGTAGGAACAACGAAAATGATGGCTGCTATCGAATCGGCTGAAGGTGTTCTAAATGCGCCCGCGATTGCCAAAAGTTCAACTCGCTTGATTGGCATCGCGTTAGGCGCCGAAGACTATGTTACCAATATGAAAACACGCCGCCATCCAGATGGCCAAGAACTATTCTTTGCTCGTAGCATGATTTTACATGCCGCTCGAGCAGCTGGGATTGCGGCTATTGATACGGTCTATTCAGATGTAGACAATACGGAAGGCTTTGAAGCCGAAGTTCGTTTGATTAAACAGCTAGGTTTCGATGGGAAATCGGTGATTAACCCTCGTCAAATCCCATTGGTTAATACTATTTATGCGCCAACAGAAAAAGAAATCCAGAATGCTAAGGAAGTAATCTGGGGCATTCGGGAAGCCGAAGCAAAAGGTTCCGGTGTTATCTCCGTAAATGGAAAAATGGTTGATAAACCAATTGTTGAACGAGCTGAACGGGTCATTGCGTTAGCATTGGCGGCTAAATTAATTACCGAGGAGGAAATATAGACATGGTAGTAAATAAAGTAGGCAAAGACATTCCTCAATCTTATGCAGAGCAATACGGCATTTATGAAGGAGAATTAGCACACATTGATGCTTATCAAGAAGCGAGCCGAGCAATTAAACCAGTGAAACCTCGGGAGACAAAGCTTTTAGGAAGTATTCGTGAAGCAATTGAAAAAACAGGTTTAAAAGATGGCATGACCATCTCTTTCCATCACCATTTCCGTGAAGGAGACTATGTGATGAATTTAGTTTTAGCCGAGATTGCCGCCATGGGGTTGAAAAACATTTCGATTGCACCTAGTTCAATTGCAAATGTTCATGAACCTTTGATCGAACACATTAAAAATGGAGTAGTCACCAACATTACTTCTTCAGGTTTGAGAGATAAAGTAGGAGCCGCTATTTCAGCAGGTATCATGGAAAATCCTGTGGTGATTCGTTCACATGGTGGCCGGGCACGGGCAGTAGCAGCAGGCGATATCCATATTGATGTAGCTTTCTTAGGTGCACCAAGCTCAGACGCTTATGGAAATGCGAATGGAACCAAAGGAAAAGCTACCTGTGGTTCTCTTGGATATGCGATGGTCGATGCAAAATATGCGGATCAAGTGGTCATCATTACTGACACATTAGTACCATATCCTAATACCCCTATTAGTATTCCACAAACAGATGTTGATTATGTAGTAGAAATTGATGCAATTGGTGATCCAGATGGAATTGCCAAAGGCGCGACACGTTTTACAAAGAATCCTAAAGAATTATTGATTGCTGAATATGCCGCAAAAATAATTACACATTCTCCTTACTACAAAGAAGGCTTCTCATTCCAAACAGGAACAGGTGGCTCTTCACTAGCAGTTACGCGGTTCATGAGAGAACAAATGCTTAAAGATGGCATTAAAGCAAGTTTCGCTTTAGGCGGAATTACGAATGCAATGGTGGAACTTTTGGAAGAAGGCTTAGTAGAAAAAATTATTGACGTCCAAGACTTTGATCATCCATCAGCTATTTCTTTAGGGGAAAATGCCAATCATTATGAAATTGATGCCAATATGTATGCTTCACCGCTTAGCAAAGGGGCGGTTATTAATCAATTAGACACAGCTATTTTATCTGCTCTAGAAGTGGACACAGATTTTAATGTAAATGTCATTACTGGTTCAGATGGTGTCATCCGTGGTGCTTCTGGCGGACATTCCGATACAAGTATGGCTTGTAAAATGAGTCTAGTAATTGCACCACTTGTGCGTGGACGGATTCCAACAATCGTTGAGCAAGTAAATACAGTCGTTACACCAGGTACGAGTGTCGATGTCGTAGTAACAGAAGTCGGCATTGCAATCAATCCAAAAAGAACAGACTTAATTGATTGTTTTAAAACCTTAGATGTTCCTCAGTTTACGTTAGAAGAGTTGAAAGACAAAGCCTACAACATTGTTGGCACCCCGGAACCAATTAAATATGGAGACAAAGTCGTTGCGTTAATTGAATACCGAGATGGTAGTCTAATTGATGTGGTACGCAATGTTTAATGGGGAAAAAGTAACACTTTTAGAGATGTTGGATGCTCGCGAACAAAGAGCTGCTACACAGAAGGAGTTGTTAGAAACAGCACCAGAAGCTAGTCTCTTATCTGCCACAATGAATATTCCTGGAGAAGTAAAAAATTCGCCCACCTTAACGGCTGTTTTTTTAGAAGTAATTGACGAAGTCGAGCAACAATTGCTGGATCAAGTACCGATTGTTAATTTTTACCGGAATGAAAAAACAGGTCCTGAATATTATTTGGCGGTTTCGTTAGCCCCACAAGAATTAAAACAAAGAATGGTCAAAATTGAAGAAACACATCCTTATGGTCGTTTAGTGGACCTAGATGTTTTATGGGGAAATGAGGAACTAAAAAGCCTTCATCGAGGAGATTTAGGCTTGCCACCACGGCGCTGTTTTGTTTGCCAAGAAGAGGCGAAAGTCTGTGGACGGAATCGACGTCACAGTCTTGAAGCAATGCAAGAAAAAATAACAGAAATAATTTTGACACGAAAGGAGCAGCCAAGTGAGTAAAAAAATTCGTTTTACAGAAACGGTGCTACGGGATGGACAACAAAGTTTAATTGCAACACGGATGCCAACCTCAGATATGCTGCCGATTATTAAAACAATGGACGAGGCAGGATTTCATGCATTAGAAATGTGGGGCGGGGCAACGTTTGATTCCTGTGTCCGCTATTTAAACGAGGATCCTTGGGAACGTCTTCGCCAAATTCGCAAAGAAGTTAAAAATACCAAACTTCAAATGTTATTACGAGGACAAAATTTACTAGGATATCGTCATTACGCTGATGATGTGGTGCGGGCCTTTGTCGAAAAATCAGTTGAAAATGGGATTGATATTATTCGTATTTTCGATGCCTTGAATGATGTCCGTAATTTACAAACAGCAATTCAAACAACAAAAGAAGCTGGCGGACACTGTCAAGCAGCGATCTCTTATACCACGAGTGAAATTCATACCATCGATTACTTTGTAAAATTAGCCAAAGAATTAAGTCAAACAGGAGCGGATTCCATTTGTATTAAGGACATGGCAGGCGTTTTGACGCCACAAACTGGTTTTGAATTAGTGAGCAAAATGAAAGATGCCATTGATTTACCTTTAGAGGTGCATACGCATGCGACTAGTGGTATTTCTGAGATGACCTATTTAAAAGTTGCTGAAGCAGGTGCGGATATCATCGATACAGCTATCTCTTCTTTCGCTGGCGGTACGAGTCAACCAGCCACAGAATCTGTAGCCATTGCGTTAGAAGATTTAGGCTTTGAAACAGGTTTAAATATGGAAAAAGTAACAGAGATTGCTGACTATTTCAATCCGATTCGTGATCGCTTTAGAAGTGAAGGCATTTTAAACCCTAAAGTTAAAGATACGGAACCGAAAACCTTGATTTATCAAGTACCTGGTGGTATGTTATCAAACTTATTAAGTCAATTAACGGAGCAAGGCTTACAAGACAAATATGAAGAAGTTTTAGCTGAAGTACCTAAAGTAAGAGCAGATCTAGGGTATCCACCACTAGTTACGCCGCTTTCACAAATGGTCGGAACACAAGCCTTAATGAATGTGATTTCTGGGGAAAGATATTCCTTAATACCGAATGAAATCAAAGATTATGTGCGCGGAGAATATGGCAAATCACCAGCACCTATCGCAGAAGAGATTAAGCAAAAAATCATTGGGGATGAAGAGGTAATCACTTGTCGACCAGCGGATTTATTGAAACCAGAGTTGCATAGTTTAGAAAAGGAAATCCAACAATACGCAAAATCTGAAGAGGATGTCCTATTATATGCGATGTTCCCGCAACAAGGAAAAGACTTTTTAGGACGTCGTGAAGATCCTTTTTACGATGTACCGTTACAGAAAGTGACAGTCAAACTTGACTTGCCAGAATAGAACGGGCAAGTGCTCCGCAAATGTATAAAGAAGCAAGGGTTTGAGCGACGATAACGGTTGTTCAAACCCTTGCTTCATCAAATAGAAAAAAGGCAGCCCGTGAAAGGAAGTGACAATGTGTTAGAAGAAGTTCTAGCAATTCATCAAAAAAATATTGGTGTGCTAAGTCTTGAAGCAACAGAAGCGGTATTAAACCATCATGATTTAGCCAAAATGTATACACCTGGTGTCGCAGAATTGAGTTTAATGATTGCTCAAAATCATGAATTAGCGCGCGAGTGGACCATTAGTGGTAAGTTAATTGCGGTTATTACAGATGGGTCAGCTGTTCTGGGTCTCGGCAATATGGGCACGCAAGCGGGCTTGCCAATTGTTGAAGGCAAAGCTTTACTTTATAAAAATTTGGCGGGGGTCGATGCTATTCCTTTAGCACTGGAACAAAAATCAGTGGACGAGATGGTTCAAACAATTGAAAATTTACAAAATAGTTTTGCAGGAATCCACTTAGAAGATATTTCTGCACCAAAATGTTTTGAAATTGAAGAAAAACTTCAACAACGTTTGAACATTCCTGTGTATCATGATGACCAAGAAGGAACAGCCATCGTCGTTTTAGCTGGGCTAATTAACGCAGCTAAAATTAAAGGAAAACCTTTAAATGAATTACGTGTGGTGATTAACGGAGTTGGTGCTTCTGGTGTAGCGACCGCTAAGTTATGTATTCAAGCGGGGATTACGCATCTCACCTTAGTAGATCGCCAAGGTGTTTTAAGAGAAGAAGACCCGACATTGAATCCTTACCAACGTGCTTTGCTTCGACAGGTAATAAAACCATCAGTAGAAAACAAAGATTTAGCCACCGCTGTCGTCAATCAGGATGTTTTTTTAGGCTTATCAGAAGCGGATGTGCTAACGCCAGCCCTGATTAAATCAATGAACCAAGACCCAATTATCTTTGCTTTAGCAAATCCTAAACCAGAAATTGAACCAGCCCTCGCCCAAGCCAATGGTGTCCGTTTATTAGCAACTGGTTCTTCCAAATATCCGAATCAAGTGAACAACATTTTAGCTTTTCCAGGTCTTTTTAAAGGGTTATTGGCAGCGAAAGGCAGAAAAGTCGATGTCGGTTTGCAAATGACAGTAGCACGAAGCTTGGCCGCTATGATTTCAGAACCCACAGCAGAAAAATTCATACCTAATGTATTTGATGGCGGCGTAGTTGACACGGTTTTTAATGCTGTACTAGACTATATAAAACAAGAAAAGGCCACGGCAGAAGAAGGGACGTAAAAGGCAATGACAAAGCAAGCAAGGAGTAAATTAGCGCAGCAAGCACAATTGGCACTACTCTATGAAGTGACCTGTTTAAATAAACCAGGCTTGGTGGATCCAGTCGATGCAGGCGCCCATCAAGATATGGATGTTTTCACTTTTTTAGAAAGTAGTGTGGTTTTGACTCCTTATTTTGAAACCTTCGTTCAAGCTGGGACAGAGCTACGTCATTTGCCGATTGAGGCAACATTTCGCACGATTCGACAAGTTGGTTTAGAAGCAGAACGAGCGATGTTTGAGGCAACAGAAGGTATCAATACACATAAAGGAGCAATTTTTTCTCTAGGTATTTTTTTAGCTATCTGTGGTCGTCTAATGATTTGGGAGACCCCTTGCACCTTACAATTGTTTCAACAAACGCTTCAAACAATGACGCAAGACTTATTGGCTGACTTTGAAAACCTCGCTACGAATGAGCTAGAAAAACTAACTTGGGGTGAACGACTATTTGTTCAGCATGGCTTGACTGGAATCCGTGGAGAGGCGCAACAAGGTTATCCCGCTGTCTTTGAACAGGGAGTGCCTTATTATCAAAAACATCAAGGCACACAACAACAAAAACTCATTGATACGCTCCTTTATTTATCGCTCTATGTTGAGGATACGAATTTGATTAAACGAAGTCAAAATGTCCAAATTTTTGAAATATATCAACCGTTAATCCAGGAATATTTTGCTTTAGGGGGGACACAAACGTTACGGGGAACCCTTTGTTTAGAAAGATTGAATCACTTATTCAAAGAAAAAAATTGGAGTATTGGTGGCAGTGCAGATGCTTTAATTTTGGTGGTGTTTTTAGATAAACTAATGAAATTAAATTGGCTGACCCCTTAATTAAAAAGATAGTTACAACGCTGATTTGGTCAGTTATTTTGACCTTATATGCTTATGGAAAGGTCTCAAGAGAATTCAAGAAAGCGATTGACAAATACCACGAAACACAGTATATTTTATTACGAAATCATTCTTATCAGAGTATACAAATACGATGATAAACAGTTGAAGCGAATCTTGATTTGCTTTTCCTAAACCTGATTCTTTTAGAATCAGGTTTTTGTTTATCTAAAAGGCGGCATTCGTTCAAAAACGGCTGTCGCCTTTTTTTATGAAATTTTTTTAATATAAAAAAATTCATAAAAAAAATCTTAAAAATAGAAAAAATTGTTATAGATTAGAGTCATTTTTTTGATGTAAAGTTTTTATGACTTACAGCCATAAAATTGATAAAAACAGTCAAAGAAGCAGAAAAAATAATAGTGGAATTTCTCAAAAAAATAAAAAAATTTTCCGTTATTTAATTATCGATTTATCAAACGATAAGTTATAATAAAATAATTTATTTATCTTTAATGATTGGGGAGAAACGTATAAACTTCCTCATTTTCCTCTCATTGTATAATAACTCACTAATGAATTAGTGAGTTTTTTAACATATCCAGGATGCTTGTTATCAAATGAATTTTTATATAAAAATTCACAGCATTATATTTTGAAAAGCTGAGGAAATGTACTAAACTGCAGGTGTTAAATCCATTTAAATCGCTAAAGGGGGAGATGAACAACTAGGGGAAGCTAATGATATTGGTATTTATCGTTTATTTTAAAGAAAAGAGGGACGATCAGATGAAAAAGAAAATTGTTGAGGATTTTAATCGGAAAAGTCAGCATAAAAAATGGACAAAACGCAAGATGCTTAATTTAGCAATATCAAGTGGTTTATTATTTACTTCATTAGCAATCCCTGTAAGTATAGCTGTTACCTCTGGCACAATCAGTGCATCAGCAGCGGTCTTGGATATCGAACTATTATCAAATGTTACGTCAAATAATGACAGTGGTACTTCAACGAGTAATCGTTGGACAGCCGCAAACCAAAATCAACCAGTTAATTTCACGGTTTCTGGTGGCGCTTTAGCAGATGCTTCCGCTGTGTTTAGTGGACAAAAACAAGCGGTGTTAGTGGTTCCTCCTGAGTTAAGAGGAAATGTAGCTGCAGCAGGCAGCGCAGCAATCAATACCAACGTTACGATTGATCTTTCAAAAGTTACTTTTTTGACTGCCGTTTTGAATGCAGCCAATGATTTAACCAATGTCATTACTCAAATTACCAGTGGAGCGTTAGGGAATTTAACTGGTGTTGATATTGATTTGACGGAAGTGAATCGTCAATTGGAATTAGTTAATAACATTGAAAACTTAGGTGCTGCTTCATTTACAGCTCCGGAAACGTTAGCAGCTGACGGCTCATACATTAGTGCACCGATTAGTGATGGTTTAGGGTTAGTTTTAGCCCAAAATGTTTCAAACATCTTACAAGATTTGAATGCGGCAGTTCAAGCTTTGGAGGCAAAAGGAACCAGTATCCCAAGTAATCTTGTCGCTACAGCCATAAACGCAGCCTTGCTTCCTGTCAAAGGCACGGTAAACGTGGCTGTTTCAGGTGCTTTGCCTTTATTAGCGGTTGGTGGTTCAGGTGTGAATGAGTTAGTGGATGCTTCTTTACTAGGCGCAACTACGGTTACTTTACCAACTACCGTTTCAACACCTCAAAATTTATCCAATAATTTAGATGCTCGTTTTGTAGGAACAGTCGTTCAAACAGATCTTTTAGACGTTAATTTATTAGCAACAGCAGACGGTGTATCCAACATTTATTTTGCTGCAGGTACTACTAGTGAAGTAACCGCACCTACCGTAACAGGAGTAACAGGCAATTCAACAGCAGGTTACGAAGTTAAAGGAACTGCCGATGCCAATGCCACGGTTGAAATCCGAAATGCAGGAGGCACCGTAATAGGCACAGGTACCGCTGATGGGACAGGAGCGTTTACAGTTACCATTCCCGCAGGTGAAGCAGGCGCCAATGAAACATTAACCGCCGTAGCGAAAAACGCCAGCGGTACAGAAAGTACGCCAACAACGTTCCAAACGCCAGCGGATGAGACAACCGTAACCGCACCAACAATTACAGGAGTGACAGGTAATTCAACGGCAGGTTACGAGGTTAAAGGAACTGCCGATGCCAATGCCACGGTTGAAATCCGAAATGCAGGAGGCACCGTAATAGGCACAGGTACCGCTGATGGGACAGGAGCGTTTACAGTTACCATTCCCGCAGGTGAAGCAGGCGCCAATGAAACATTAACCGCCGTAGCGAAAAACGCCAGCGGTACAGAAAGTACGCCAACAACGTTCCAAACGCCAGCGGATGAAGCAACCGTAACCGCACCAACAATTACAGGAGTGACAGGTAATTCAACGGCAGGTTACGAGGTTAAAGGAACTGCCGATGCCAATGCCACGGTTGAAATTCGAAATGCAGGAGGCACCGTAATAGGCACAGGGAGCGCCGATGGGACAGGGGCATTTACAGTTACTGTTCCCGCAGGTGAAGCAGGCGCCAATGAAACGTTAACCGCTGTAGCGAAAAACGCTAGCGGTACAGAAAGTACGCCAACAACGTTCCAAACGCCAGCGGATCCTAATACGCCCGTGGCGACGCCAATTGTTGAGACTGTAACAGGTAGTACAACAAAAGGCTATGAGGTCAAAGGGACTGCTGAAGTTGGCACCACCGTTGAGGTTCGCGATGCAGCTGGCACGGTCCTTGGTACTGCAACAACTGGAACTGATGGAAAATATACAGTGACTTTAGCTCCAGGAAAAGCAACAGCAAATCAAACGCTGAGCGTTGTAGCGAAAAACGCTAGTGGCACGGAAAGTCAACCAGCAACGGCGACAACACCAGCTGATGTCACTGCACCAACAGTTGATAACATCACAGGCAACTCTGGTTCGGGTTATGAAATTACAGGAACAGCAGACCCTAACACAACAATCGAAGTTCGTGATCCAGCTGGGGCAGTCATTGGTACAGGTACCTCTGATGCGAATGGTGATTTTACTGTCACGCTACCAACGGGAACGACCAATCCTGGGGATACGTTAACAGTGATTGGAAAGGATAACGCGGGAAATGAAAGTCAACCGACTGAAGTCCTTGTTCCTGCTGATGCCACGGTTACAGCACCAACTGTAACAGGAGTAACAGGTAATTCAGTTGCTGGTTATCAGGTGACAGGCACCGCTGATCCGAATGCTACCATCGAAATTCGTGATGCAGATGGGAACGTGATTGCAACAGGGACTGCCGATGGGACTGGTTCCTTTGCCGTGAATCTTCCAGCTGGGACGGCAAATGCGAATGAAACATTGACAGCGTTAGCCAAAGATCCTGCTGGCAATACAAGTACACCGACAACCTTCCAAACACCAGCAGATGAAGTAGTGGCACCGCCAAGTGTCGACAAAGTAACTGGGAATACAACACAAGGATATCAAGTGACAGGTACCGCTGAACTTGGCACCACCATTGAAGTTCGTGCAACAGACGGAACAGTTTTAGGCACCGCAACAACTGGACCGACTGGCCAATATACTGTGACGTTAGCTTCAGGAAAAGCAACAGCTAAACAAACAGTGAATGTAGTTGCTAAAAATGATACTGGACTTGAGAGTCAACCAACTACAGCTATGACACCCGCTGATGTTACCACACCAACAATTGGTGACATTACTGGAGATTCAACAACTGGTTATGAAATCACTGGGACGGCGGACCCTAATACCACCATTGAAGTACGGAACCCAGATGGAACAATTATTGGTACAACGACAACGGATGATCAAGGAAACTTTACTGTGGACCTTCCAGCGGGAGCCGCTAATCCTGGTGATACATTAACAGTTGTTGGAAAAGACGGTGACGGCAATGAAAGTCAACCAACGGAAGTGACGGTTCCTGAAGATGCAACCGTGGCAGCGCCAACTGTGACGACTGTTACAGGAACAACTGCCACTGGGTATCAAGTAACCGGCACGGCAGAGCCAAATATCACCATTGAGATTCACAATGAAGCAGGTTTAGTTATTGCTACGGGAACGACTGATGGTGCTGGCGCCTTTACAATCACTCTTCCGACGGGCACAGCAACAGCTAACGAAGCCTTAACTGCCATTGCGAAAGATGCTGCTGGGAAAGAAAGTAATCCGACTGCTTTCAAAACACCTGCTGATCCAGATGCACCAGTCGCGACACCTACTGTTGACAAAATTACTGGTAGCACGACAAAAGGCTATCAAGTAGTAGGAGCAGCAGAAGTTGGTACAACAGTTGAGGTGCGTGACGCCGATGGCACAGTCCTTGGCATGGCAACTACTGGAACTGATGGCAAATACACAGTGACTTTAGAGCCAGGGAAGGCCTCAGCTAACGAAACAATAACTGTCGTAGCGAAAAATGCAACAGGAAAAGAAAGTCAGCCAGCTACAGCAACTACACCAGCCGACTTAGCCACACCAACCATTGATTCTATTACCGGAAATTCTAGTAAAGGTTACGAAATCACTGGAACGGCGGAGCCCAAAACCACTATTGATGTCCGTGACGCAGACGGAACCATCATTGCTGCTACAACTGCTAACGAAACCGGCCAATATACGGTGACTCTACCAGCTGGCGTAGTGACACCAGGAGAAACGATTACGATTATTAGCAAAGATGGCGCTGGTAATGAAAGTCAACCAGCTACAGCCGTTATTCCAGCGGATGTTGTTTTAGCGGCGCCAACTATTACGAAGGTTGAAGGAAACAAAGCCAATGGCTATACAGTCACTGGAACTGCTGATCCAAATGTCACGGTTCAATTTTACAATAGCAGTGAAAAATTATTGGCAAGTGGCAGTACAACTACTGGAGGCACCTTCTCCGTTCATATTGCAGCAGGGTTAGCAACAGAAAAAGAAACGTTAACCGCACTAACCACAGATACACAAGGAAATGTGAGTCCTAAAACCACATTTATGACGCCAGCCGATATTACGGGAGAACCAGAAATTAAAATTGCGGCACCAACTGTTTCTTCAGTTTTAGGAACGTCTAAAGCCGGCTACCTTATCAAAGGAACAGCTGAACCAAACCGAATCATTCAAATTAGTAACCGACTATTAAGAAGTGTAATTGCTGTAGGTGCCACCGATGCTGAAGGCAACTTCGCTATCCAATTAACAGCGGGACAAGCGACTGCTCAACAAAGTTTACTTGCGACAGCTACAGATGGCGCAGGACATTACAGTAAGGCTACAACCTTCATGACACCAGCCGATCCAACGAATCCTGGAGGAGGCAATGGTAACACTGGCGGAAATAACGGCAATACAGGCGGCAACACAGGAAACAATGGCGCAGCTGGTGGGAATAATGGGAATGGTTCAAACACAGGTTCAAATCCAAATGGAGGTTCTGGTTTAGGGACAACAGGTTCTGGCTTAGGTTCACTAGGCAATGGCCTCAGTACAAATGGTAGTGGCTACAATCCGAAACTAAGTACCATCAGTTATGGCACTGGAAATCACGGGAAAACAGGCTACTTACCTAGTACAGGTGAAAAAGAGTCCTCAGCCGTGACAACAAGTTTGTTTGGCGCCTTTGTCGCATTCCTTGCGAGCATGGGAATCATCATCAAACGCAAACGTAAAAACTAGCTCTCTCCTTTAATTCCTATAGATGAGAAAACGTATTGTTGAGAATTCCCCACTCAATGATACGTTTTCTCGTTCCATTTAATGAAGAAAAATTGCCAAATAGAATAAATTGTGCTATTCTATTTTCAGAAAATCGAAGGAACAAGCAGTGAAAGTGCTAAATCCAACCTGAATTTTTTAATGCAGGAGGAGTGGGCGCTTTTTTTGTTGTTATGAAGAAAGGAAGCTAATTATGCAATCAGCTACAATGGAATTTGATACAATTGCGGCGATTTCTACGCCGCCAGGTGAAGGTGCGATTAGTATTGTTCGTTTAAGTGGCGAGCAAGCAGTTGCTATTGCAAACAAAGTTTATCGGTCAGGCACTAAAGATTTAGCTAAAGTCCCCACGCACACGATTCATTATGGTCATATTGTTGATCCGCAAAACGATCAATTGATTGATGAAGTCATGCTTTCTGTGATGCGGGCACCGAAAACATTTACACGAGAAGACGTGGTAGAAATTAACTGTCATGGCGGCATTGTCGTGGTGAACCAACTACTGCAATTACTGTTACGTGAAGGCGCACGAATGGCCGAACCTGGGGAATTTACAAAACGTGCTTTTCTAAATGGCCGAATGGATCTTTCACAAGCAGAAGCAGTGATGGACTTAATCCGTGCTAAAACAGATAAAGCGATGAATGTTGCATTGAACCAATTGGATGGTAACTTGTCGGCGTTAATTCGTTCATTAAGACAAGAAATTTTAAATACTTTAGCGCAAGTAGAAGTTAATATCGATTATCCAGAGTATGATGATGTCGAAGAATTAACCACGAAATTACTTTTAGAAAAAGCCGAATTTGTGAAAGCACAGATTCAACAATTATTAACGACCGCTAAACAAGGAAAAATTTTGCGAGAAGGTCTAAGTACAGCAATTATTGGCCGACCAAATGTCGGGAAATCCAGTTTGTTAAACCATCTGTTACGAGAAGAAAAAGCTATCGTTACAGATATTGCTGGAACGACACGTGATGTCATTGAAGAATACGTTAACGTTCGCGGCGTTCCTTTAAAATTAATTGATACAGCGGGGATTCGCGAAACAGAAGACATTGTGGAACGAATTGGTGTCGAACGTAGCCGCAAAGCGTTAGCAGATTCGGATTTAATTTTGTTAGTCTTAAATCAAAGCGAAAAATTGACAGAGGAAGATCGTCAACTGTTGGAAGCAACGAAAGGCTTAAAACGCGTTATTCTTTTAAATAAAATGGACTTACCGACAAAACTGGATCCTAACGAATTACAAGAATTAGTCCCTGCAGAAGAAATTTTATCCGTTTCGGTGTTGTCAAACACAGGCTTAGACCAGTTAGAAGCGAAAATTGCTGATCTTTTCTTTGGCGGCCAAACAGGCGAAAAAGATGCTACCTATATTTCTAATACACGTCATATTGCTTTGCTGGATCAAGCAGCGCTTTCGTTACAAGAAGTGATTAACGGCATCGAAGCAGGTATGCCAGTCGATTTAGTTCAAATTGATATGACCCGTTGTTGGGATTATTTAGGGGAAATCGTCGGCGATAGTGTCCAAGATGAATTAATTACACAGTTATTTAGTCAATTTTGTTTAGGAAAATAAGACAAGAGAGGAATTTTTTATGAATCAATATCAAGCAGAATCATATGATGTTATTGTCGTCGGTGCTGGACATGCTGGCTCTGAAGCAGCCTTAGCAGCCGCACGAATGGGCGTTAAAACGTTACTTTTAACGATTAATTTAGATATGGTTGCTTTTATGCCATGTAACCCTTCTGTTGGTGGACCTGCCAAAGGAGTCGTTGTCCGAGAAATCGATGCATTAGGCGGCGAAATGGGTAAAAACATTGATAAAACCTACATCCAAATGCGGATGCTAAATACTGGTAAAGGTCCAGCAGTGCGTGCGTTGCGCGCGCAAGCCGACAAACATGCCTATGCGACAGAAATGAAACATACCATTGAAAAAGAAGAAAATTTAACCCTTCGTCAAGGGATTGTTGAAGAATTAATCGTGGAAGATGGCGTTTGTCGTGGTGTTGTAACTTCAACAGGTGCCGCATACCGTAGTCAAGCAGTGGTGATTACTGCCGGTACTGCCTTGCGTGGCGAAATTATTATTGGTGAATTAAAATATTCATCAGGACCAAACAATTCGCAACCTTCCGTTGGTTTAGCCAATCATTTAAAAGAATTAGGTTTAGAAATCGATCGCTTTAAAACAGGAACGCCGCCACGAGTAAAATCAAGTACGATTGATTATTCTGTGACAGAGGAACAACCAGGCGATAAAGAACCCAACCACTTTAGTTACAGCACGCCAGATAGTGCCTACAATCAAAACCAAGAACCTTGTTGGTTAACTTATACGAATGAAACAACGCATGAAATTATTCAAAAAAATCTACACCGCGCCCCAATGTTTACTGGGATTGTTGAAGGTGTGGGCGCTCGGTATTGCCCATCCATCGAGGACAAAATTGTTCGTTTTGCAGACAAACCAAGACACCAATTGTTCTTGGAACCAGAAGGGTTGAATACCGAAGAAGTTTACGTCCAAGGCTTATCTACTTCTTTACCAGAAGATGTCCAAACAGAAATGCTTCATTCTATTGAAGGATTAGAAAAAGTAGAAATGATGCGTACAGGTTACGCCATTGAATACGATGTGGTAGTCCCTCACCAATTACGCCCAACATTAGAAACAAAGGTCATTGAAAATCTTTATACAGCAGGTCAAACGAACGGAACTAGTGGCTACGAAGAAGCTGCTGGTCAAGGCTTGATGGCAGGAATTAATGCTGCATTGAAAATTCAAGGCAAAGAGCCTCTTGTTTTAAAACGTAGTGACGGCTATATTGGCGTCATGATTGACGATTTAGTTACAAAAGGTACCAACGAACCTTATCGCTTATTAACGTCACGTGCGGAGTATCGTTTGATTTTACGACATGACAATGCGGACTTACGTTTAACAGAAATGGGTCATGAAATTGGCTTAGTCAAAGAAGAACAATATGCCGCCTATCTAGTCAAAAAAGCGGCTGTTGAAGCGGAAATTGCCCGCTTAGGCAAACATCGGATTAAACCAACCAAAGAAGTGCAAGCATTTTTGGAAACCAAAGGCGCTGCTGGCTTAAAAGACGGTATTTTAGCTAGAGATTTTCTGAAACGCCCAGAAATCAGTTATCAAGAAGTCGCTCAATTTATTCCCGCACCTGAAGAGGCGCTTGATCCAAAAGTGATTGAACAAGTAGAAATTCAAATCAAGTACGAAGGCTACATTAAAAAAGCCATGGAAAAAGTTGAGAAACTAAAACGCATGGAAGCAAAACGCATTCCAGAAAACATTGATTACCAAGCGATTAATGGCTTGGCTACAGAAGCAAAACAAAAACTACAAAAAATCCAACCAGAAACGATTGCCCAAGCAAGCCGTATCAGCGGTGTGAACCCCGCTGACATTAGCATTTTGATGGTCTACATCGAACAAGGAAAAATCGCGAAAGTGCAAGGATAATAAAAATTTGAAGCAGTTGCTTCTTCACGGATGATTGATTGTGAAGAAGCAACTGCTTTTTTGTTTTGAATTAGTCTACTCTTTTTTCTAAACTACAAAAAAAGACTGTCTTAAATAATTTCACAAACTGACCTATACTGAAAGCGCAAACAAATGATAGGAGTGGAACAAATGACAGATTGGTTAGGAATTAAAGGAAAAGTAGTGATTGTTACAGGAGGCTCATCTGGTATTGGTCGCAGCATTGTTGAAAGCTTGTTAGCACAAGAGGTCTATGTCGCTAATTTTGATATTTCAGCATCAGAAACGCAACATGAGCATTTACTCTTTGTGAAAGTCGATGTAACTTCTCGAGCAGAAGTAGAAGCGGGTGTCGCTCAAGTGGTGGAAAAATTTGGAACCGTAGATGGCCTAGTAAACAATGCCGGCATCAATATTCCTCGTCTATTGGTGGATAAAAATCATCCTCATGGGCCTTATGAATTATCGGATGAGGTATTCGATAAAATTGTAGCCATCAATCAAAAAGGGCTCTACCTAATGAGCCAAGCAGTGGGCCGGATTCTTGTACAAAAACAAGCAGGTGTCATTATTAATATGTCTTCAGAAGCTGGATTAGAAGGCTCCGAAGGGCAAAGCGCCTACGCTGCAACGAAAGCAGCGGTCAGCAGTTATACACGTTCATGGGCTAAAGAGTTAGGAAAATCAAACGTCCGTGTCGTGGGGATTGCGCCAGGCATTATGGAAGAAACTGGTTTGCGCACTTTAGCATACGAAGAAGCATTGGCTTATACACGAAACATTTCTGTTGAGCAATTGCGAGCAGGTTATTCAAAAACAAGTACGATTCCATTAGGTCGTAGCGGAAAACTCCATGAAGTCGCTGACTTAGTATGCTATTATTTATCAGACCGTTCAAGCTATATTACAGGCATCACCACAAACGTAGCTGGAGGTAAAACAAGAGGATAGAGGTGGGAAAACTAAATGACGCTAGTAAATAGATGGTACCAAGTAATAAAATTACTAGTTGATCACAAAGGAATGAGCTTACAGGAATTGCAAGAGAAATTAGCCGCAAGTCCTCAAACAGTTCGTAAAAACATTGATACATTGAATGATGAATTAATCGGTATTGCCCAAATTATTCAGAAGGAAAATCTCTTTCAGTTAGAAATCAATAACTTTGAAGGTTTTGAAGAGGTTTTGTCTGGACGGCTAAAAAGGGAATCTGATTTTAATTCTTCAAGCAAGCGTGTTTCCTACATTATCAAACGATTAATAGAAGAAGATCAATTTATTTCAACTTATGATTTATCCGAAGAACTCGCCGTTAGTCGCGGCACAGTTAATAAAGACATTAAGCGCATGAAAGAGCTGATTGCTCCTTGGCAGGTTGCGGTTGTAGGCACGCCAAACCGTGGCATTCATTTAGAAGGAAAAGAGTTTGATTTACGCTTACTTCATGTGAATTACGTCCAAGAATATTTTGAAGAACAGTTTCTTCATGAAACTACCAAACAAATGATACAAAAAATAATCAAAGAAACAAGACTAGCGAAACAAGATAGTTTTCTTTTACGAAGAGTGGTTTCAATTGTTTTGCAGCGTGTTTTAGCTGGAAAACTCATTACGGAACTACCACCAGAATATGTTGATTATGTTCGTCATAACGAGCAGATTGAAGAACTGATGTATCACTTGGAAATAACCTATAATGTAACGTTAAGCCAATGGGAACGTTCCTTTATCAGCTTTCCTTTTAACATCAACACAAACCATATTCGTAATTCTTTATTGGCTGATGAAGGACTCTTAGCTGACTATTTTCAAAAAATGATGAAAAAAATTCATCATTCAGTTGTTGTTGAATTTGATGAGGACTTCTTGTTTTCAGAAATGAAAGATCATTTAAGAAACGTGATGAATCGACTCGTTTTTCATGTGGAATGTCACGATTTATTTTATGGAGAAATTGAACGACAATATCCTTTGGCCTATGAATTAGCCAAAATTGGCTTGCAAGAATTGGGCCGTTTGTTGAATCGTTGTGTGCCGACGGTTGAATTTGGGTATCTCGCTTTGTATTTTGAACTAGCATTGAGAGGGAACTATGAAGCGGGAGCCAAAAAAGAAATCGCTGTAATCTGCAGTACAGGTCATGGAACGGCCTTGATCATTCAGCGGCAATTGGAAAAAGTTTTGGGTCCAGATGTCCAGATTGCCCATTTTTCTGAAGAAGAGGCAGAGAGAAGAGAATTGAATCAATATTTTGCTATTTTTACAACCATTCCCTTAAAAAATATTCGACCACAAACACCGATGATCCATTTAACTAATTTATTTAACGATACTTGGCTCAGAAATGAGTGGCAGAGAGCAAAAGAAATTCGTTCCGTGGAATCTCAAAATATTCATATGACCTATCAATTATTAGAGAATACTCAAGGTTACCGAGCGAATATCCAGAAAATGATTGCTGATTTAGAAGCAGAAAAATTAGTAGATCCCCAATTTATCGAACGAATTTTTACTAGAGAAGATCAACAAACAACTATTTTTGAATCGGGGATTGCCTTTCCCCATACAATTAATCAAGCCTTACCAACGATTATTTTATCGATTGGGGTTTTTGAAGAATCACTGGTTACACCAGAAGGTAAAGTTGATGTTATTTTGCTGTTGGGTATTCCAGAAGAGCTGACGGCCACTGTTGAAGCAGAGTTACTACAACTATATGACCGCTTGTTTACAATCGCAGGAGACGAAAGTTTACGTAATGAGTTACGGAAGCAACGAGATGTTTTAGCGGTTAAAGAGTGGATGCAAAGGAAGGGGATTATCATATGAGTTTTATCTACGTATTCGGAGCGCTTTTTTTAACAGCTTACTTCGTTCAGATAGCTATGGGAATGAAACAGATTAAACACTTTAATCAAAACTACCAAGAATTGCGACAATTAGGGAAAGTCGCGATTGGTCGACGTGCAGGGAAGTTAAAAGCAGGCACGATTATCTTGTTTGCTGTGGATTCGCAAGGGAAAATCTTAGCCGCTAGAAAGATGCAAGGTGTCACCGTTCTAGCTAAATTTCATCCCTTACCTCAGTACGTGAACGAGGATATTCATTATATGGATCATTACCATCCACTCGTACAAAAAGAAAATAAATTAACCCAACAAGCGATGGAAAATGCACGAGAAATTTACTTACGTGTTGAGCTTGGCAATTATCAAGAAACACAACCATTAACGCCGCTTAATGGAGCCAAAATTCAATGGCAATTATGGAAAAATAAAGTACAAACAAAATTGAAAGGAAGTGTCGAGTAATGTCTTATATTACAAAATTTGCGGAAGGATTTATGCACCTTTTCCAAACAGGAGCAGAAACATTTATTTCTTGGATGACAGGCATCGTACCTGTTGTTTTGATGTTAATGGTAGCTATGAATACTTTAATTGCTTTTCTAGGAGAAGAAAGAGTAACCAAAGTAGCCAAACTTTCTGCCAAAAATCCTGTTACGCGATATTTAGTGCTGCCTTTTTTATCCGCTTTTATGTTAGGCAATCCAATGTCTTTTACGATGGCTCGATTTTTACCAGAATACTATAAACCTAGCTATTATGCTGCACAAGCGCAATTTTGTCATACCAGTAATGGGGTTTTCCCTCATATTAATCCTGGTGAATTGTTCGTTTGGTTAGGGATTGCGCAAGGGATTGATACGTTAGGACTAAATTCGATGGACCTAGCGATTCGCTATATGTTTGTAGGGATATTAATGAATTTTATTGGCGGTTGGGTTACCGATTTCACTACCGCTTATGTTTGCAAACAACAAGGAATTACCCTTAGTAAAACAGTAGAGATTGCTGTGGATTAGAAAGGAGCAAGGTGAGATGACGTACAATAGTATTAAGGTAGTTAAAGGAAATGGCGGTTATGGTGGGCCCTTAGTGATTACACCGACAGAAGAAAAACATAAATTTATTTACATTACAGGTGGCGGCGAGAAACCCGCAATCGTTGATAAAATCGTAGAATTGACAGGAATGGAAGCGGTCAATGGTTTTAAGACATCGATTCCAGATGATGAAATCGCATTAGCCATTATTGATTGTGGAGGCACTCTTCGTTGCGGGATTTATCCTAAAAAAGGAATTCCTACTATTAACGTTGTTCCAACTGGCAAAAGTGGTCCCTTAGCACAATACATTAATGAGACAATTTATGTTTCCGCTGTAGGCCCGAAACAGATTACATTGACATCAGAAGAAGCTGCTGCTGGTACAGAAAAGCCCACCTCGAAAAAAACAGAATTTAAATATGATACAAGTAAAAAAATTACTGAACAAAAAGCGGAACAACAAAGTTTTGTTGCGAAAATTGGTATGGGTGCAGGAAAAGTTGTAGCGACATTCAACCAATCAGCCCGTGAAGGCGTACAAACGATGATCAACACAGTGATTCCGTTTATGGCATTTGTTTCTTTATTAATTGGTGTGATTCAAGGTTCAGGAATTGGTGAATTTTTTGCCAATATCATGGCGCCATTGGCAGGAAACATTGTGGGGTTAACAATTATTGGTTTTATTTGTTCTCTGCCGTTTCTTTCTCCTTTATTAGGTCCTGGAGCAGTAATCAGCCAAGTAATTGGTACGTTAATTGGTGTGGAAATTGGAAAAGGCAACATTCCGCCACAACTAGCTCTACCAGCATTGTTTGCTATTAATACACAAAACGCGTGCGACTTTATTCCCGTGGGCTTAGGCTTGGAAGAAGCTGAAGCTGAAACCGTTGAAGTCGGGGTTCCTTCTGTTTTATATTCTCGTTTCTTAAATGGTGCCCCTCGAGTACTAGTTGCTTGGTTAGCAAGTTTTGGATTGTATAGTTAAAAAATTTTTTTGGAGGATGGGAAATGTCAGTATTTACAACAAAGGTTCAGTCTATTGGATCAGAAGCCGAATTATTTAAAGAAGAAAAAATGGTCATCTTATTTGGAAAAGATGCACCAGATGCTTTAGCAGATTATTGTTATAACATTGAGGTTCAGCCAGTCACAGAAGCGATTACGGACAAGCAAACGTTAGTGATTGATGAACAAACTTACCAGATTACCGCTGTAGGCGAGGTAGTATTAACTAATTTAGACACATTGGGTCACATTACTATTAAATTTGATGGCGCAACAACACCTGAATTACCAGGTACATTATATGTTGAAGAAAAAGCTATTCCTGAAATAACTGTTGGTACAACAATCACTATTCTATAATTATCGTTTAAGGGAGGAACGTAAAAGATGGAATTTATGCTAGATACAATTAATCTTGAGGCTATTCGAAAGTATCAGAAAATTTTACCACTGGCAGGCGTAACGTCTAATCCTAGTATTGTTAAGCAAGCAGGAAAAATTGACTTCTTTGCGCAGATGAAAGAAATAAAAAAAACGATTGGACAAGCGAGTTTGCACGTCCAAGTGGTCGGTCAAACGACAGAAGAGATGCTAGAAGATGCCCAAACCATTGTACAACAATTAGGCCAAGAAACATTCATTAAAATCCCAGTCAATGAAGCAGGCTTGGCAGCCATCAAACAACTAAAGCAGGCAAATTATCGGATAACAGCAACCGCTATTTATACAGAATTTCAAGGTTATCTAGCGATTGCGGCAGGTGCAGATTATTTAGCGCCGTATTATAATAGGATGGAGAATTTAACAATTGATTCTCAAAAGGTTATTGAGCATTTAGCTGCAGAAATTAAACGGACGAACGCAAAGAGTAAGATCTTAGCTGCTAGTTTTAAAAACGTGGCACAAATTAACCAAGCCTGTCAAATGGGGGCGCAAGCGGTCACTATCGCACCAGAACTCGTGACACAAGGCTTGGCAATGCCCGCCATTCAAAAAGCAGTAACTGATTTTCAGGAAGATTGGGTTGCTGTTTTTGGAGTAGAAACGGTAAACGAATTAGCATAAAAAGAACGAGAAGAAAAAGTGGCCATTTTTCTTCTCGTTCTTTTTTGTTTCACATGAAACATCTACGATTATTCACTTGCTTAAAAAT
Source organism: Enterococcus sp. GC34 (assembly GCF_040886645.1). Classification (NCBI taxonomy): domain Bacteria; kingdom Bacillati; phylum Bacillota; class Bacilli; order Lactobacillales; family Enterococcaceae; genus Enterococcus; species Enterococcus sp. GC34. The sequence continues at coordinate 1,904 of NZ_JBFOEF010000005.1, read as the reverse complement.
TAGACAATTTTCTTTATTTGTCAAAGAATTTCTTAAAAAAAAGGGTTATCTTTTGGGTATTTTTTTTGGTAGCAGTATGATGAGGGTATCAAATGATAGGAGGAAACGAGAATGAGATACACAAATGGAAATTATGAAGCATTTGCTCGACCAAGAAAACCAAAAGGTGTAGATGACAAGAGTGCCTACATTGTTGGTGGTGGCCTAGCAGGTTTAGCAACGGCTGTTTTCTTAATTCGTGACGGTCAAATGAAGGGCGAAAATATTCACATTTTTGAAGAACTCACGCTGTCTGGCGGTTCTTTAGATGGTAAATTTATTCCCCATGATGGCTTTGTCACTCGCGGCGGACGCGAAATGGAAAACCATTTCGAGTGTTTGTGGGATCTATTTCGTTCGGTACCATCATTAGAAGTAGAAGATGCCTCTGTCCTAGATGAGTTTTACCGTTTAGATTTAGATGATCCGAATTCTTCAAATTGCCGCATTATTCATAACCGTGGCGAACGTGTCTCAGATGATGGACAATTTACTTTATCCAAAAAAGCACAAAAAGAAATCGTTGATTTATTTATGACTTCTGAAGATCAATTAATTGGCAAAAAAATTGAAGATGTTTTCGGCGAAGAATTTTTTGAATCCAACTTTTGGATCTATTGGTGTTCAATGTTTGCTTTTGAAAAATGGCACTCTGCCATTGAAATGCGCCGCTACATCATGCGCTTTATCCACCACATCAAAGGTTTGCCTGACTTTACAGCCTTGAAGTTTACCAAATACAATCAATACGAATCGTTAGTGAAACCATTATTAAGCTTTTTAACCAATCAAGGGGTAGACTTTCAATATGAAACAACGATCAATGATATCCAAGTCGACATCAAAGGAGCTACTAAAGTTGCTCGGCGATTATTGCTGACACAAGCGGGCAAAACCAAAGAAATTCCTTTAACTGAAAATGATTTAGTCTTCGTAACGAATGGCTCAATTACTGAAAGTTCGACGCAAGGAGATCATCATACACCAGCACCAATTACTCATGAACTAGGGGGAAGTTGGAATCTCTGGAAAAACTTAGCAAAACAATCCCCAGAATTTGGGCACCCAGAAGTTTTCTGTGAAAATTTACCAGATGAAAGTTGGTTTGTCTCAGCAACGATTACGTGGGAAAATTTCGATATTGAACCGTATCTTTCTCGGTTAACACATCGTAAATTACGCACAGGAAAAATTGTCACAGGTGGTATTATTACTATCAAAGACTCTAATTGGATGATGAGTTTTGCTATGCATAGACAACCGCATTTCAAAGAACAAAATGATCAACAATCTATAACTTGGGTATATGGATTGCTTTCTAATAAACCAGGAAATTATATTAAAAAACCAATCGAACAATGTACAGGCCAAGAAATTACGCAAGAGTTACTTTATCATTTAGGGGTCCCAGAAGGGGAAATTGAACGTATTTCAGAAGAATCGGCTACCACTATTCCGGTGTATATGCCGTTTATCACTTCTTACTTTATGTTAAGAGAACCAGGCGATCGACCATTAGTTGTACCAAACGGCTCTAAAAATCTTGCTTTCATTGGGAACTTCGCAGATACTGAACGAGATACGGTGTTTACAACAGAGTATTCTGTACGGACAGCGATGGAAGCTGTATATCAATTGCTAGAGGTTGAACGCGGAGTACCAGAAGTGTTTGCTTCTGCATACGACTTGCGCGTCTTAGCAAACTCTGTTTATTATTTATCTGACAAGAAAAAATTAACAGAAATGGATATGCCGTTCGTGGAACGCAAAATGGTTGAACACTTTGTGAAGAAATTTGAGGATACGTATATTGGTGATATTTTAAGAGAAAATCATTTAATTTAGTTGAAAAAGCGAGTGTAAAT
>NZ_JBFOEF010000004.1:0-235822 GCF_040886645.1 Enterococcus sp. GC34 | reverse complement strand
AAACGAATTGCTAGTTCCTTCCTTTTTAATTCTTTTATACTTATTTATACTGACACGTTTCTAAATGATCATTCACCAATCCCGCCGCCTGTAAAAAGGAATAGACTGTCGTGGCACCTAAAAATTTAAATCCTCGTTTTTTTAACGCTCGACTAATCTGTTGCGATAATTCCGTGGAGGCTGGAACCTCTTCTGGCCGCTGCCAGTGATTAACGATTGGTTGTTGATCGACAAAGTTCCAGAGGTAGCGATCAAAGGACCCAAATTCTGCCTGAACTTCTTGAAAAACTTGCGCATTCGTGATGGTCGCTTGAATTTTTAAACGATGACGAATCACACCAGGATTTGCTAGTAAAGCTAAAATTTTTTCCTCATCATATCGCGCAATTTTCCGATAATCAAACGCATCATAAGCTGCCCTGAGCGTTTCTCGTTTATTCAAAATAATCGCCCAGCTTAAGCCCGCTTGCATACTTTCCAAGGTCAATAACTCAAATAACTGTTGTTCTTCATGAATTGGACGTCCCCATTCATCATCATGATAGGCTTGCATCTCTTCCGTTGTATTCGTTGCCCAAGTACATCGCTCCATTGTCCTGCCTCCTTTTATTTGCTAAAAAAGATGCGAACAAAGGGTACTGCCTTTTGTTCCACACCTTTTCTTATTCCTAATAAAATGCCCAGAAGTTTAACGCTTCATTCATCACTTCTTCGGCTGTAAATGTCCGTTTTGAATGGCCCTTTTCTTCTGAATCGTTTGGATCATTAATCCAGAAATCGCCTTTTTCATCCACACCACTCATCACCATAATGTGACCAGTTGTAGTGAAATAGCCCGGTTTTACAGAAATAATGACTGGATGACCTTCCTTCAAGAAAGCTGCCACTGTTTCAATATCCCCAATTTCTTGACAGTTATAGCCTTTCATTTCAGCATATGCACTAAAAATAGACCACGCCGTTCCTTGCCCTTCCATAAAGAAGTCATTTTTTGCCCAAGCTAACACATCTAGAGGAGTAACTTCTTGGTGATCCATGTATGAACCAACCATTGCAAGCGACACAATCGCACAGCCATTAATTTCGATTGTATTCGGCTTATCCACGTTGCCAAATCCGTACGCGGTGTCTTTCCATTTAGCATCTGTCTGCAATTCTAACGGCAAATCCAGATGTCCATCATATTGCTTCTTTTCAATTTCTTGATTGACCTGTTGTCCATAGCTTAAAGGTTTGACTTTTTTCTCAATTTTAACTGGTGCTGGTTCTTTTGTTTTACTTGATTCAGCACTAGCTTTAACATATGAATCATCAAACCAACTTGAAAACCCACCTGATTTCATCGGCGAAAACTGCGCTAACAATCCGCCAAAGCCAAACGATACCAACAACACCGTGAGAACTTTTTTTTGGTAACCTGATGGTTTTTTTGACATACTATTCATCCTTTTCTATCTATTGACTACATCCGATAATCTTATGTATTTCTTATATGCTCACACATTATACTACTTTCTTTTTCGAAAAACAGAAACGTTGGTAAATTCTCATAATTATTGAAGGCGAACATATTTTCTTGAATTTTATCACAAAATTAGGTAAAATACAGGTAATTAGTCATTTGAGTTTTATTCTATTTTATTCGTAAAGGAGGCAGAAGAATGGGTCAACATAAAGCTACCATCAAGAGCATTTCTAAACTGATTACGCTCTCTTCCCAACATTTCTTTTCGGCATTTTTAGAAGATTCTCAAGATCAAAAGAATAAAGAAAAGGAACGCAGTGCGCTTTTACAAGAGCTCCAAGTCGCTGCCGCCCAAAAATCCTTAGTGGTCTTACAATTGAAAGAAGTCCCTACAGCGCATAAATTCGAAACGGTGATCGGCTGGATTGTCTCAAAAAATATTTCGGACAATATCGTCGTTCGTTTACAAACGGATGAACAACAGTTGCGCATGATTCCTGTTGCTTCTGTCATGAAAGTCAGCACGTTAGCCAATCGTCACCAACGTCAAATTCACTAGAATATTGAAGTCTTTATAAAATAAATGGAAACCACCAACCCTGGTGATTGCGGGTTGGTGGTTTCTTTTATTTTAGGGATGCGCCAAAGCAACCTCAATTAAACGATTTTCTGTTTGTAAAAGATCAAACAGTGTGCCAATTCTTTCTAATTGTTCCAAGTCTATTTGATAAAGTTTCACTCTTGGTTTGGTTAGCCAGGAGCCTTGTGTAAGCTTCATTCGTTCCTTGATTAACACGCCTTGCTCATAGAGCGTTTTTATCTCTAATTCAGAAACTTGGTCTGTCAAAGAGGCCAAGCGACCATGGCGAGCCAATTCTGGTAAAAAAGTAGTTCCTTCTTTTTGAGGTAACGCCTTTAATAATTGTTGATTAATCTCCCAAGCTTCTTTCAGGAATTTAGCTTTTTTTGATAACTCATCGTAGTAAAACAAATCAATTTTAACGAGATCGTACCATTCCTCTTCCTCTAATTCCTTAGTTTGTTGTTCCTCGAAGTGTACCCAACTACTTGCGAACAACCCTTTTTCTAATCTCAATAGCTCTTGTTCTGCTTTTTCTTTCGCTACTTTCATGCGCGCTTTAGCTGTTTTTTCTTGTCGTAAGCTTTCTTGTAGAAATCGAATTTGCTGCTCTTCTTTTGTTTTTATTTCAGATTGGCTGCCCACTTGCTGGGGTAAACTTGCCTGTTGATAATATGTACCCGTTACGGATGCTTGTTCTATTTGTCGTTCGTTATTTAGCCACTCGTTAACAATTTCTACCAATGATTGCGTGGTTGGATAATTCATTTGTTGTAAGCTTGCTTCGAGGTTGCAAGGTTGTGCTGCATTGGAACAGATTGGTATAAATTCACAAAAATAACAATTTTCTGTGTCGCTTGTTTCGGCTTGCCCCTTTGTCCAGATAAAGAGAGGAAACAGGTGTTGCAACTTTTCTAGCAAAATCTTCGGGTCTAAGGTCAGTCCTAAACAACGGATGCTTAAATAACTTTTGCTAGCTGATTGCTGTAACAGCTTTTCTGGCATTATTGTTCTTTCGTCCAGTCTAGCAAATGACTGTTTTTGTTGCCATTGCTCAACCAGCTCCTGCTCACTTAACGGACCGAAAATGGTTACTCTTTTTGCCACATGTGGCAAAGCCTTCGGATAAAAAGAGACTTCTAACAATTCACTCAGTGAAACCACCGCCTTTTTTCTTTTTTTATTCATATTATACAGTACTCGACAATGAAATAGCTAGTTGCTTTAAAAAGAAAAAAGTCCTAAGTCAGAAGTAAAGGAACCTTCTGACTTAGGACTCAACTTATTTCTTAGGAACAAATAATTGCGGTGCTACTTTTGCCAATAAGCCTAGAACTAGACTTACATACAAACAATTGACGACAGTACTTGTACCGTTTAGAACAAAGGAATAGAGATATGGGCTCATCCCTTCTGGTGCATACATGCCCCAAACCAATACACCCGCCCAAAAATGCCAAAACCAGCGGGCGAAGACTGCGACAACACTTCCTAAAATAATCGTACGAATGGCTGATTTTAAACGATTCGCTTGAAAATACAGTTGAATTTTTCTAGCGAATACGCCACCCATTCCTCCAAACGCAAAAGCAAAGGGATATTCAAAAATAATCTGTGGAACGGACAAGAAATTTTTCATGGCTGTGCCGAGAATAATATTTAACATGCCCCAAACAAAGCCTGCTGCAACTCCGGGAAGCAACCCACGACGAAACGAATAAAGAACTAATGGGACCATTCCCAACGATAGGTCCAAGCCACTATTGGCAAATTCAATCGGTAAAAAAGAGAGGGCCATTGCCATTGCTGCGACGACTGTTCCTTCTACCCAAATACGTAAATCCATTTTTCTAGCCAAACAAATTTCCTCCTATGTTCTGACGCTCTCAACCACTAATACATCGTTATTTTACCATAGGGACTTTAGAAAAACACGTTTGTCGAACAAGCAAAAAAATAGCTGGACCAACGTTTAAGGGAATCAGCTCCTACTCAAACGCATGCCAGCTACTGTTTATCCATTAATCGTCCCGCTCAGTTGTCAAAATTTTACCAGAATGAGCATCGATTTTTACCTCTATTTTTTGTTGGCCCTCTTTCACTTTCACTTCCCAATAAGTGATTCCTAATTCTTTCTCTAACTTCCAATCTGTTGCTTGGCCGACTTTTGCTGCTTTTTCAGCCAAGGTTGTAGCTTGTTCTCTGGAAATGATCTTTGTTAAATCAAGTGCCTCTTCTTGCATTTTAACGCCATTTTGTTCATCGGCATCCAAGGTTTCGACTTTTTCTTTTGTGAATTCGCCAGTCTCTGCGTTCACTTCAACTTGATATTCTTTTTGCTGATCCACGCCTTCTATTTCATAAAAATAACGGCCAAAATCTGTATCTAACTGCAGACTTGTTATTTTAGCTTCTGGATATTTTTTCTCAAATGCTGTCGTTACTTTTTCTAAAGAGACAGCTACCGCACTTGTCTTCTCTGATGTCGTCGTTGCTTCTTGTTGTACGGATGAACTTGTTTCAGTAGTTGATATTACTGTTTCTTTTTGTTCATTTGTTGGTGAAACAGTAGTAGGCGTTTTGGGTGTACAGCCAGCTACCAAAAAGAGTGCCAAGCCAGTCAGAGCACCATAGAGTATTTTTTTCATTAAACAACCTTCTTTCCTTTTTATCATTTTATTATATTTGATTTCTCATCCAAATCATAGCTACAAAAAGAGCCCTACTTTAGTTGATAAAGTTAGAGCTCTCTCAGCCTTCATGGGCTAACATAAAAATTTCACCGAAATCATTCTCTTGTTCAATGTGCCAAATGCGTTTTTCACTATTATAGACAAGCGTTGCCAAAATTTCTTCTTTTTGGTATGACGTATTTTTCATCTTGCTAAGTGAATCTTCCACCAAGTAAATAGGAATCCGATATTCTTCTTTATCCACTTCCGTTTGTTGGAAGCAAAAAATAACACCTTCTTGCAAGATACCTTTCATATTTTTAAGTAATTCAGGACTTAATTTTTCGACAGGCGTATTTCGTTTAAAGAAGGCCTTTTTCTGATTCACTTTCTCTAAAACAACACGTGTAATTTTATCAGCAAAGATTCGATAAAATTCATCAATATAACGATAATAGACACGCGTCATCTGATCTGCAAATTCAAAAAAGACAAAATCATTTTGTAGCTTATAAAAGAAAGGCGAATGCAAACTATTCTTCATGTGTCCAAAATAAAGAAGTTCCGAAATTTCTAATGGCGTTAGCTCTTTTAGCATCGTCACATCGGAAAAGTCAATCCATTTAATTTCTTCAGTCATCCAACGACGTTGTAGCGATTGAAAATAGCGATTGACGCTTTCTTCTCCGCGAATAATTTTCAAGCCTGAATGCATATCGTATTCGCCAGCTTCGGCAGAAGGATCTAATAATAGTAAGTTCTGTGGATGATGCACAATTGAACGAACAAAATCGGAATGGGTAATTCCTTTAGATAAAACCGCGTTGCTGGTTACATCTATATGTACATAAATTAAATCAAGCAAATTCCCATCTCCCCTCTACTAGCCTCCTTACCATTTTACAATATTTTCAAAAGAAAAGCTTGTTTCTTTTACTTTAAAATTCCATTACAAAATGAGGATTTTTTTGAAAAATCAATCGATTCAGTTGTTTTTTATTAAATCAAGGTCCGGTCTGCTTACCTATTCCCCGAAGAAAATAAATAGGTTTTTCAAATAAATTGTGGTAAACTTGATACATTAAAAGGAGGGAGAATATGCGCCCAAAAGAGAAAAAAAGAGGAAAAAATTGGTTAATCAACAGCTTATTAGTTTTACTATTTATCATTGGCTTGGCCTTAATTTTTAACAATCAGATACGCAGTTGGGTGGTTCAACAAAATAGCCGCTCGTACGCCGTTAGCAAGCTGAAACCAGCCGATGTGAAAAAAAACATGGCTCGTGAAACAACGTTTGACTTTGATTCAGTTGAGTCCTTGAGCACAGAAGCGGTGATGAAAGCCCAATTTGAAAACAAAAACTTACCTGTGATTGGTGCCATTGCGATACCAAGTGTCGAAATTAATTTGCCTATTTTTAAAGGATTGTCAAATGTCGCTTTATTAACTGGTGCGGGAACCATGAAAGAAGATCAAGTCATGGGGAAAAACAATTATGCCTTGGCTAGTCATCGAACGGAAGATGGCGTTTCCTTATTTTCACCTTTAGAAAGAACCAAAAAAGACGAACTCATTTATATCACTGATTTATCTACTGTTTATACATACAAAATAACTTCTGTAGAAAAAATCGAACCAACTCGTGTTGAGTTAATTGATGACGTTCCTGGTCAAAATATGATTACCTTAATTACCTGTGGCGATTTACAAGCAACGACGCGAATTGCTGTTCAAGGAACATTGGCAGCAACGACGCCTATTAAAGACGCCAACGACGATATGTTGAAGGCTTTCCAATTGGAGCAAAAAACCTTAGCCGATTGGGTGGCTTAATAAAAAAATCCTTGAAAAGTTTTGACACTTTTCAAGGATTTTTTGCTTTATTTCATCACTTGGCGTTCTTGCTGTTTCAAACGAGCAAAACCATAACGAATACCTGCAAATAATAAAACTAACGGAGATAAGAAAACAGAGATCATTAACCATTCACTTGTATACATACTACTAAAAGATAAATGATACGTGACAGCATACACTAGCGGCAGACTCATTATCAACAATAAATAATACAAACTTAATTCAAAAACATAGGATATATAACTACTGTTCATCTTACTTCCCTCCTGTCTCTTTTTCCCTGAACAATTTGTTAGCACTATTGTACCAAGGGGAAACAGAAAGTACTATCGGACTATAGTCCTAATCTTTCAGCTGTGCTTTTATTTTTTTCAACCATTCTGAGGTACCTGCTTCCACTAAGCGGTAAGTTTCCTCAAAATCACCAGTATAATAAGGATCAGGTACGTCCATGGTTTCTTTACCAGCCACAACTTCCATAAATAAATGAATCCGCGGTTGCTCTTCTTGAGGAGCTAATGCTTTTAAATCTGCCACATTATTCGCATCCATCCCAATGATATAATCATATTTTTTAAAATCACTTGGCTGGATTTGTGTTGCCCGCATTCCTTGATAGGAAATTCCTTGTTGCTCCAAAATTTTTCTGGTTCCCTTATGTGGCTGACTGCCAACTTCCCAGTGACTAGTAGCTGCTGAAAATACTTGAATAGTCGATTCTAAACCAGCTTGTTGGACTTTCTGACGAAAAATCGCTTCTGCCATTGGCGAGCGACAAATATTGCCTAAACAAACAAATAACACAGTTACCACAACGTTTCACTCCTTCATAAAACTTTTTATCCTTCACACATTACTCATTGGCTTCTTGTTCATACAAATGATAAGCCATAAATTCTGTATCTTTCGCTAAACGGAATAATTGCGTCGCCATTTCCAAAGGAGTCTGAGGATATTCCTCAAGAATCCATTTCGTTAAGACGCCGCTACATCCATAAGAAAAGAAATTCGCATAAAATTGTTTGTCTTTATCTGTTAAATGATTCTCAACATCGACTTGTTCAAATAATGATATAAATAAGCGATTGGTCGAAGCGGAAAAAACATTAAGAAGAACTTCTGAATCTGAGGTCACCGTTGTATAGTAGAAATGGCTCTTCTCTTTAATCGCTTTTAATAACTTCAGGGCTTGTTCCTCCCAGTTTTCTAAACAAATATCTGTTTCTAAGTAAATCAATGCATCATGACGATAAATCCAACGTAATAAATCATATTTATCTGTAAAGTGATAATAAAATGTTTGGCGATTCAAGCCCACTTTTTTGGTAATATCTTGGACACTTATTTTACGAAAATCCTTTTGTTCACATAATTCTATTAAAGCTGAAGCGATTGCTTGTTTTGTATCGTGCGTTCCGCTCATGCTGATTCCTCCGCTCATAATATGTATATACCTCTATAATTGCAAAAAAACGGCCAGATTACAATATTTTCAGATACATTTTATGCATATATTTAAAATTAAATGAATAAAAAAAGCGGCAACTAACGATTTTTGTTAGTTACCACTCCTTGTTATCAATTATTAATAGATGACTATTTAGCCTGGAAAACGCCATACAACAGCGCGGAATCCTGCTGGTGGTGCTGGTGACCAGTTAGAGTTAGAAGAAACATAACCAGAACCTCCTGGGTTGTTCGCTTCAACGATTTGAACACTTCCACCACTTACACCTGTAACTAAGACAGTATGCACGCCACCAATCCAGCTATCTGGACTATAGGCACTTTCATATTGAACAACATCGCCTGGTTGCACGTTACTCCAGCTAACTTGTGTTGCGCCAGAAGCAACATAGCCACTGTTTGGACCACCATAACCGAAGTTAATACCGCCTGCCGCTAACCAGCGACGAACGGATACTAAACATTCGCCTGGCTGATTCCAACCTGTTGCATAAGAATTACCAACATCTGCTAAAGCTGCATTAATTGCGGCTTGTTTTCCTGAAGTCACGCCACCATTCCCTGGTTTTGCTTCATTACCTTTTTCAGGAGTCGTTGGGTTAGTTACAGGAACTTCTTTTTCTTTTTCAGGTGCTGCTGCAGGTGTTGTTACAACACTTTCTGTTTCAGTACTTGAAGTTGTTGTTTCTTGCGTTGTGGTACTTTCAGTAGTTGTTGATGATTCTACTACTGGTGTTGCGGCTTTTTCTTCAGCGGCGGATGCTGCTGCCTCATTGGCTGCTTTTGTTGCTTTCGCTTGCTCTGCTGCCGCTTTTTGTGCTGCGGCTTGTGCTTGCGCTGCCGCTTGTTCTTCTGCTTTTTTAACAGCTGCACGTTGGCGTGCTTGTTCTTCTGCTAAACGTTTTTCCGCTTCTTTTTTCTGTTTAATGAAGCCGTCTTTTTTCCCTTGTTCTTCAGAACGTTGTGCTTCTAAATCATTTTTAGCCACTTCTTGTTGAATCTTCAATGTTTTTAATGATTCTGTTTTGTCATTTAATTCTTTTGTTGCTGCTTCTAATTCAGCAATTTGTTTTTCAACATTCTTTGTTTTCTTTTCAACAGTCGCTTTGTCTTCTTTTTGTTGTTCTAGTAATTCATTGTTGGCACTCATCATTGTTGAGACCGCTTGAACGCGACCAATTGCATCTGCTACTGAATCTGCATCTAAGACAGCATCAATAATTGAATCACTTTGACCATTCACTTGGACATCGCGTGCTTGTTTTGTCATTTGTACTTCACGTTTTTGAATACGGACATTCAAATCAGAAATTTCACTATATAATTTAGATACTTCTGATGATAGCTTGTTCTTTTTAGCTGTTAATGTATCGATTTGTTTGGCCGTTTCAACCATATCATTTTCAATCGCGGCAACTTTTGCTTCTGCATCTGACATTTGGCTAGTTAACGCATTAATTTTTTGATCTTGTTGTTGAATCTTTGTATCGTATTCATCTGCAAATGCTGCGGATGGCAACGCTACGCTTGTTAATGTAATGGAACATACCATTAGAGCCGATAATACACTTTTCTTCAATCTGTTGTCCTCCGAAAATCCTTTTTTGTTAAGCTTTTTTATTATTTATTAAAATTTGAATAAATTTCTCTTTTTCAACGATAGAGCAATTGTAGCATAGCTGTATGTCACTGAGATAATATGGATGTTACAGTAATATTTCAATTTTCTTCTTGTAAATGACAAAAAAAAGCTTCACTTTTTTCACAACTTTCTTCAAAACTTCAGGATAGCCTTCTCATTGTTTTGTTATTTTAAAAAAATAAAAAAAGCGAAAAATGCTAACAAATGAGCATTTTTCGCAAACGAACAAAATTTTCAATTTTTATTTTACGGAAAACAGTTTTTTCAGCGGATAAGATAAAATAACATACCACACCATGTTCAATAGCAATGTAGGGCCCAACACACGCGTAATAAATAAAATCGGGCTGACATCCGCTAAATGAAAGGCCACTTGAATCAGTACCGCAATCAGTTCATACAACGTGGTAAAAATAACGATCCCAAAAAAACCAGTTAGTAAATTTGTTTGAATTACTTCTTTAAATGTATACATCAACATAACCGAAAGCGTCAGTGCGACTGTATAAATCCCGATAATGCCAATGTAGTAGCTATCGCAAATAAAGCCTAAAATTAACGAAGTAATTAATAAATAACGTTTAGAAAAATTAGGAACGGCAAACATAAACGCAAGTAACAGCAGATGAGAACTGGCGAAGTAAACATTACTTGTCCACGTTTCAAAAGACTTTGTTAAATGAGCGTCAATTAACATTAAGAAAAACAAGAGAATAGGTGTGACGTATTTTAAATACTCTTTCCGAATCATTCGCTTTCCCCTGCCGATCTTTTCACGACCGTCACAACGGAGATACCATAGACATCCGCATAAGGTTTCACATACACTTCACGATCTAAACCAAAACTATCTGGTTTCACTTTAATAACTGTCCCTACCGCTAAATCGGCTGGTGAATTACCTCCTAAGCCAGAAGTCTGAACGACATCGCCTTCTTTCAGAGTGGCATCGCCAGTTAATTGTGACACAATTAATGCATTCGTCTTATTGTCGTAATTTTTAAGTAAACCAAACGATTCGCCATTTGCGGAAGTTACTCGCACAGGGAAATGGTTCGAGTTAACATTTTTAGACGTTAGTAGTTCCACTTTTGCAGTCGTTGCATTGACTTCAATGACACGCCCCACTAACCCTTTTTGCGCCATGACCGCCATGCCCGCTTCAATGCCGTCATTGGTTCCTTTATCGATAATTAATAAGTCTTGCCAAGTATCAGGCGAACGCGTAATGACATTCGCAGTTACTTTTTCATAAGTGGCCAACGTTTCGTTCAGATTCAATTCTTGTTTTAAACTATCAATTTCACGTTTATAGTTATTGTTTTGGACAGCTAATTCATTATAGCTATCAATTTTTTCTTTTAGACGTTCGTTTTCTTTAAACGTGTTAATTAAATTGCCCATTGAAGACAAGCCGTTTTCCACCACACGAGCTGGAAAAGAAATCACACGATCCACCATACTAACGCTATTGTTGACGCCACCTTGAACGACATTGGTTTTGCCTTTTTCAGAACGTTGCGCAGCAGTTAAACTAATAATGGTTACTAAAATAATGACTAAAATTAAGGTAATGATTATATTTTTATTTGGATTAAATTTTTTCACAAAGACACCCCAGATATTCTTCAGACTGATAGTATTAATTTTACCACTAATTGACTATAAACAAAAGAGTTGGCGATCGTCTTTAGCTTTTTTTATCATTTCTTTTTTAGGGCTTGTTTTCAACGAAAAAACCAACGAAAAGAAAGGAAACTTCCTTGGTTTTCGTTGGTTTAAAAAGAAATTATTTTTCTTTGTTTTCTTCGTTTAATAATGCTTTTCTTGAAACGTTGACACGGCCTTGTTTGTCAATTTCAGTTACTTTGACAAGGACTTCGTCGCCTAATTTCACGACATCTTCAACGTTGTTCACACGTTCGTTTGCTAATTGAGAAATATGGATCAAGCCATCTTTGCCTTTAATTAGGTTAACAAACGCACCAAATTTTTCAATGCGGACAACTTTTGCTAAGTAAACTTGACCGACTTCAACTTCTTTGGTTAATTCTTCAATAATCTTGATGGCTTTTTTAATCATTTCAGCATCTGATGAAGCAATACTTACGTTACCGTCTTGATCGATATCAATCTTAACACCAGTTTCATCAATGATGCTGTTGATTGTTTCGCCACCTTTACCAATGACATCTTTAATTTTCGCTGGTTTAATTTGAATCATTTCAATTTTCGGTGCATATTGACTTAATTCTTCACGAGGAGCAGCAATCGTTGTTGTTAATTCTTCTAGAATTTCCATCCGTGCTTTCTTCGCTTGGTCTAATGCTTCCGTTAAAATTTGTTCTGTAATTCCTTGGATTTTGATATCCATTTGTAAAGCAGTGATTCCGTCTTTCGTTCCCGCTACTTTAAAGTCCATATCGCCAAGGTGATCTTCTAAGCCTTGAATATCTGTTAAGATTGTATAGTTTTCACCATCACTAACAAGACCCATTGCAATACCTGCAACTGGCGCTTTAATTGGCACACCCGCATCCATTAATGCTAATGTTCCCGCGCAAATACTTGCTTGTGAAGAAGAACCATTTGATTCTAACACTTCTGCCACTAAGCGGATTGTGTAAGGGAAGTCTTCTTCTGATGGAATAATTTGTGCTAAGGCACGTTCACCTAACGCACCGTGACCGATTTCACGACGACCTGGTGAGCCCGCGCGTCCTGTTGAACCAACAGAGAATTGTGGGAAGTTATAATGATGGATGAAACGTTTGCTATCTTGGACACCCAACCCATCGATAATTTGATGTTCCCCTAAAGGCGCTAATGTACAAACGGATAAAGCTTGTGTTTGACCCCGAGTAAATAAGCCAGAACCATGCACACGTGGTAAAATACTTACTTCTGATGATAAATGACGAATTTCGTCTAATTTACGGCCATCCGGGCGAATCTTATCAATCGTGATTAACTCACGTACGACATCTTTTTCAAGATCTTCCGCAATTTGTTTCACTTCTTTTAGTAATTGTGCTTCTTCTTCGTGTTCCGCAAATTTTTCAGCGTAAACTTCTTTGACTATATCTTTTACTTTGTCAATTTCAACTTCACGTGCTAATTTTTCTTCCGTCATTACGGCTGTTTTCATTGTATTATAGTACGCATCAAAAATTTCTTTTTTAAGATCAGCGTCCACTTGTAATAAGTCCACGTCCATTTTTGGTTTACCTACAGCGGCAACGATTTCTTCTTGGAACGCTACTAGTTCTTTAATGGCATCAAAACCGAAAAGTAAGGCACCTAACATATCTTCTTCTGATACTTCTTTAGCACCACTTTCAACCATGTTGATGGCTTCTTTTGTTCCAGCAACAGTTAATTCAATATCTGTTTGTTCTGCTTGTTCTACCGTTGGGTTTAAGACATATTCGCCATTAATACGGCCAACGTCAACACCAGCAATTGGTCCATCAAACGGAATATCTGAAATTGCTAACGCTAAGGAAGACCCAAACATTGCAGCCATTTCTGGTGTACAATCTTGATCCACACTCATAACGATGTTCGTGATTTGGACTTCGTTACGGAAGCCTTCTGAGAACATTGGACGAATAGGACGGTCGATTAAACGAGCGGTTAATGTCGCACGTTCACTTGGACGACCTTCACGTTTAATGAAGCCGCCAGGAATTTTTCCTACCGCATACATTTTTTCTTCATAGTTTACAGTTAATGGGAAAAAGTCTACATCTTTTGCTTCTTTAGAGGCAACAGCAGCACTTAAAACGACCGTATCGCCGTAACGTACTAAGACAGCTCCATTGGCTTGTTTGGCTAATTGGCCGATTTCTACTTCTAGTGGGCGGCCGCCCCAAGTTGTTTTAAAGACTTGTTTTTCTGTCATAATTCTTCTCCTTTACTCTTGCTCTTTGGAAAAGTCAGACGGCTACTAAACAAATGAAAAAGTAACAAGTCGTTGTTGCTCTTTCATTTGGTTAGTAGTTCCTAAAAACTTTCCAAAGAGGACCTTCAATAGTGACAATAAGATAAAAAGCGAGATTCTGATTGAACCTCGCTTTATACGTAATGATTAACGACGTAATCCTAAACGTTGGATCAATTCGCGGTAACGTTGGATGTCAGTTTTACGTAAGTAAGCTAACAAGTTACGACGGTGACCGATTTTTTTCATTAAACCACGGTAAGAATGGTGATCTTTTTTGTGTGTACGCGCATGTTCGTTCAATTGGTTAATGTCTTCAGTTAAGACAGCAATTTGTACTTCTGGAGAACCAGTATCTCCTTCATGACGTGCGTATTCTTTAATGATTTCGTTTTTTCTTTCTTGTGAAATTGCCATTTGTTCCACCTCTTTCTCTATTATTCGTCTGATCACTGAGTGAAGCGTTGGTGACTCGCTAAACCAAGTGATAGATGGTGTGTTTCCACA
Organism: Enterococcus sp. GC34; assembly: GCF_040886645.1. Lineage (NCBI taxonomy): Bacteria > Bacillati > Bacillota > Bacilli > Lactobacillales > Enterococcaceae > Enterococcus > Enterococcus sp. GC34. The sequence goes on along the minus strand of NZ_JBFOEF010000004.1, from coordinate 221,689 downwards.
CAAGCTTACTTTACAGGAAACACCGCTAAAATGCAAGCTTAATCTCTATTATTCGATAGTTTTTTTAAACAATCTAGCCCCTTTTTTGGTGATTTTGTGATACACTAAATGGTGGTAAACAACTGATTATTTCAGCGCATGAATAAATAAAAGAAGAATTTTTTTATGTTTCAAAGGAGGAACCATTGAATGATTACAATGAAAGATATTATTCGTGAAGGGAATCCCACACTTCGTGCTGTGGCAGAAGAAGTGCCTGTCCCTATCACTGAGGAAGACCGACAATTAGGTGAAGACATGTTGACTTTCTTAAAAAATAGTCAAGATCCAGTCAAAGCTGAAGAATTACAATTACGTGGTGGCGTTGGTTTAGCTGCACCACAATTAGATATTTCTAAACGGATTATTGCTGTCCATGTTCCTAGTAACGACCCAGAAAACGAAACGCCTTCATTAAGTACGGTGATGTACAACCCTAAAATTTTGAGCCATTCTGTGCAAGATGTATGTCTAGGTGAAGGGGAAGGCTGTTTATCTGTCGATCGGGATGTGCCTGGGTATGTCGTTCGCCATAACAAAATTACCGTCAGTTATTTTGACATGGCTGGCGAAAAACACAAAGTTCGTTTAAAAAACTACGAAGCGATTGTGGTTCAACATGAAATTGATCATATTAATGGCATTATGTTCTACGATCATATTAACAAAGAAAATCCATTTGCTTTAAAAGAGGGCGTTTTAGTCATCGAATAAAGAAAAAAACTGCGCCGTTTGTCTGAAAACAAACGGCGCAGTTTTTTTAAATGGCCTTCATTTCTTTTAAGGCTTTCCAAATGCCATCATTATCATTGGTATCTGTGACCATCGTGGCCACTTTTTGAATGGAAGGACTCGCATTGCCCATTGCGACGCCAATCCCTGCATGGCTTAGCATTTCTCGGTCATTTTCGCCGTCCCCAAAGGCAATGATATTTTTTGCATCAATGCCCACACGTTTGGCTAAATACGTTAACGTAGCTGATTTTGAGCCATCTTTAGGCACAACATCTACGCTATGTTGATGCCAGCGAATAAAGCGGAATTCTGGGTATTCTTCTTCAAACGTACACTGATCTTCTGCGTCATAAAAAGCCAGCGCTTGGTAAATATCATTTTGACGATAAAAGTGTTCATCATAAGCAGGTGAATGAAAATGAAAAGAGTTCATCGCAATTTCCATTTTTTCAGCACGGTGCTGGTTGCTCTTCTTAATATCATCTAAGCCCACACAAGCAAACCCTAAGCCGCGTTGATCACTATCTTGTGCCAAACGTTCCAACGCTTCAGCATGCAATAAATTTTGATAATATTGCTCATGATCCACAAAAGCCGCGGCGCCATTACATAATACGTAATTGGTAAAATCTAAATCCCAAATCACCTCTTGCGCCATATAACGACTTCTGCCAGTTGCCAGCGTAACTAAGTGTCCTTGCTCCCGCAATTTTGCTAGCGCTTCTCTCGTGCTATCCAATGCTTTCTTCTCCGAATTTAACAACGTCCCATCAATATCAAATGCAAAAAGTTTTCTTTCCATCATTTCTCCTTATTCGCTCGCTTTCGCTAAATATTTACTGCCTTCTCGTTGTGCTAAAGGACTCAACACTAATTCTTTCATCAATTCCTCGACCCATTGCGGATTCGTTTTACTATATTGGCGTAATGACCAGCCAATCGCTTTTTGAATGAAGAACTCCTCTGTAGTTCTATCATAAATAATCGCCTTTTTCAACAGGTCCTGATTGGTCTTTTCTTTCAACATCAACTGTAAATTCAGCGCAACACGCCGATTCCAGAAATTTTCAGCGCCATAAAAAAGGGCAAAAATCGTTGGCAATTCAGTCAGATGCAACGCCACCCACGACCCAAAAAATTTTCGCCAAGCATCCACACTATCCCACCACGCTTTTTGTGGAACATAGGCTTTAAACGCTACGACCTCTTCTAATGAAAATCTCCGAACATTTTGAAGAGCTAAATCAATAGCGACATACTGATATTCTCGTTCTGTTTTTTGATAATAAGCCTCAATCTCTTGGCATAATTTTTCCTTTGGCCACGTATGACTTTCTTTTAAAAGTTGTTTACTTAACGCTTGACGTTCTGGGGCGGGGATGCCTGCAAAAACAAATTGGTGTTTCATATAAGCAGACATTTTTGCTGCTGTTTCTGGGTTCTTCTGAAATTGAAGTGTGTCCATTCCTTCGCTCCTTATAATAAAAAAAACTATACTAAAACAGTGTACCATGTTTTAGTATAGTTGGTTGATCAATTAATCAAAATACGTTAAGTTTTTGTTGTCTTTATCTAACCAGGCATAGCCGAGACCCATAATTAAGCCACCACCGATAAAGTTACCGATAAAGGCCCAGAACAGATTATGAACAACATTACCAGCTGTGAAAGCTTCAATTGCGCCGTTTGAAGCAAAGTAAGCTAAACTGAAGGCTGGGAAGTTGGCAATCACGTGTTCAAAACCAAGGAACGCAAAGATAAAGATAATGAAAATAATGGCCGCGACTTTGCCGGCGTCATCTTTCATTCGCATACTCACTAATACGGCTGTATTAACTACAATATTGGCGAACATAGCTTCAACTAAAATCTGTAGGGTGGTTTTTTCTAATTTTCCAGCAATCGACGTAAAGAAGAAACTATCTTTTGGTAAATCTTGGAACGGCACCGTAAGTGATACCAAGAAACCAAATAAGACACCACCAATTAAATTGAATAAGATACAGGTAAATAAAATTTTTGCAGCTAAGGAAAAGTTGACTTTTTTACGATAGACACCAACAGTCATGTACAACATATTCGAGGTGCCAAGTTCGGCATTCATATATAAAATCATCACAAGTGACCAACTGAACATGAAGGCGTAAAGCATTTTCCCTAAACCATGAGAAATTCCTTCTCCTTTAATTGCGATTGCAAAAGCAACGGCTGTTCCCAACGTTAAAAATAGACAAGCAAGCATTGCACGAACAGCGTAGCGGGAAAAGCTGTTTGAGAATAAATTCACTTTCTTGTCGATGGATTTATCAATTTGTTCAAACAATGGTGAACCAGACTTCATTGTAAACTCCCTTTCATTCCGTTTTCAACTTATATTTTCAAAACATCTCTCCTTATTCTAATGAGGAAAAGTGTTTTTGTCTACCTTTTTTTCAGATTTCACTTTAAAACCTTGACGTTTCCTATCCTATTAAGTATACTAGATTTTGTGTAAAATAATTGCAGCAGAAGAATAATAACTCGTCAACAGTTCATTGCCAAACTTGGTTCAACTGCGTAACCGCGGCTGCAAAGGCGAAGGTTGAAGAATGAACTGAACGAATATGAATTTTTCATCTAATTATTTTACTCCAAAAAAACATTTATTTATTGGAGGAATTTTTAATGTCTCGTTATACTGGACCATCATGGAAAGTATCTCGTCGTCTAGGTATCTCTTTATCAGGTACTGGTAAAGAACTAGCTCGTCGCCCTTACAAACCAGGACAACACGGACCTAACAGCCGTGGTAAAGTTTCTGAATACGGAATGCAATTAACTGAAAAACAAAAATTACGTCATATGTATGGCATGAACGAACGTCAATTCCGTACGTTGTTCATTAAAGCAAGCAAAATCAAAGAAGGTAAACACGGTGTTAACTTCATGGTTTTACTAGAACAACGCTTAGATAACGTTGTTTACCGTTTAGGTCTTGCAACTACTCGTCGTCAAGCACGTCAATTAGTTAACCATGGCCACATCACTGTAGACGGCAAACGTGTTGATATTCCATCATACCACGTTGAAGTTGGTCAAGTGATCGGTGTTCGTGAAAAATCTCAAAACATCTCAACAATTAAAGAAGCAGTTGAAGCAACTGTTGGACGTCCAGCATTCGTAAGCTTTGACACTGAAAAATTAGAAGGTAGCTTCACTCGTTTACCAGAACGTGATGAACTTTACCCAGAAATCGACGAAGCACTTGTCGTTGAATACTACAACCAAAAACTTTAAGATTTCAAAAGGTCGAACTACGGTTCTTACCTTCTTTCAAAACCTTGCCTTTCTTGGCAAGGTTTTTTTCTTTGCCCTCTTTACAAAATGGTTTACTTCCGCTAAACTATTGTTAACCAAATAAAAATAATTGGTTAACAATAGAAAGTGAGGCTTCTTATGAATAAAGCATCGTTACGCTCCTTAATTTTAGCAGCAGAGTTCGCTGTGATTATTGCTGTACTTTCACAATTTACAATTCCATTGGGGATTGTCCCCTTAACTGGACAAACATTTGCCATCGGCTTAACCGCTACCGTTTTGGGCAAACGAACAGGGACCTACGCTATTTTAATTTATTTCTTATTAGGATTAATTGGTTTACCCGTTTACGCTGGGATGTCTAGCGGGTTCGGTGTACTCTTTGGACCAACTGGCGGCTATTTAATCGGCTTTATCTTTAACGGCTTATTAACTGGTTATATTTTAGAAAAAACAACCTTTAACTATACTTGGGCCATTATCGCAAATATTGCCGGCGCCTTAGTTACCTTAGTTTTCGGTATGATCTGGTTGAAATATTCCGCAAATCTACCGTGGCCAAACGCTTTCGCTGGCGGGTTTGCTCCGTTTATTATTCCTGGTATCATCAAGGCTGTCGCAGCTGCTTATGTTGGTATTTTAATTCGCCAACGCTTTATGAAACGTTTTTTAGCACACCTTTCTTAAGGGGAAAACTTTTTTCTTTTCCTTGTCTGTAGTACACTAAAAGGACAAAGGAGTGAAGTCCATGTCCTCATTATTAAAACGATTGGTTCAGTTGGTTTTGCTAGTCGGCGCTGTCTTGCTGATTCGACACTATGTGTTCTCCCCTGCTGCGGTGAACGGCTCTTCAATGGAACCAACACTTCATAACAACGACCGTTTATGGGTGACTTCGATTAAAAAGCCACAGCGCTTTGATATTATCGCTTTTCCTAGTCCTCGCAACGGCCAGCGAGTAGCCAAACGTTTAATTGGTTTACCTGGCGAAACAGTCGAGTATCGCGATGATACCCTTTATATTAATGGTGTATCACTCAGTGAAGATTACTTAGCAAGTGCTAAAAGAAATGTCTCTAAAAATGAAAATTATACCCAAGATTTTACGCTAGAGACCTTAGAAGCTACCCAATCCCTGACCGTTCCAGAAGGCATGTATTTTGTCTTGGGGGATAATCGCCCGCGCTCAGATGACAGTCGTTACTTTGGCTTTGTAAAACAAGCGAGCGTGGAAGGTGTTTTGACTTTTCGTTATTATCCGTTAGATAAAATTGGCTTTCCATAAAAATACTAAACCGCCCTCAAAAAGTCTAACTTTTTGAGGGCGGTTCAGCTTTTATTCACGTATTTTTGTTATGGTCCAGTGACTAAGTTCCATGTCACCGTCCCTTGATATTTCTCATTTATTTTCCCTTGATTAGCTGGGACGTCTAATTTCACGCTAGCAAAATCAAAATCTAATTGGTAGACATCATTACCTGTAAATTGGTTATTAAGAACTACTGGTGTAGATGTACCGTCACTCGTCAAAGTTAAAGCTTTCGTAACCCCCACTTTATTCGTTGATTCTGTGACTTGGTTATAGTTTTCGATTGCTGCAACATCCGCATTGCCTAATAATAAGCGCGTACTTGTTGGCAAACTATCGGTAGATGCTTTTAGCTGTGATAATTGTGCTGTCAACTGCCAATTTGGTTGGCTTTTCTTTATCCGCAAGTACGGATTACGTGTACCATTCCCATAATAATCGGCTGCTTTTTTCAGACCGTACTGTTTGGCACTACTGCTAATCGTAATTTTCCCAAAATCAAACGTTGGTGTACTAATGAAACCTTCTTCTACTGGCGCAGGCGTAATCGTTTGATCTTCGCCTTGAATACGCACAAAGTTACTAGCTGTCACTGCAGAAAAGTTCCCACTAGCTGTCATTTCTGCGGTTAAAAGTTGCCTTGGTTCCCCTGTGATTTTCGCTGTACCTACTGTCACTAAGGCTTCACCGTTCACCGGAATCTCTATATCCAAGTTAACCCCTGCTTGCCATTGTTCTGCCGTCACTGGAATAATTTTGTTTGGTGTACTACCAATGCGAACAGCTAATTGAGTCGGCGCCGAAATACCTGCCGCCCATTTGGCCGTTGGTGCTAGTTTAACATTGGTCAACGGAACTTCACTGGTGTTTTTTAGTCTAACTGTCCAAACCATAGACGCTTCATTGGGAATCACTTCTAGTAACCGACTAACAGTCATTTCTGCCGTTGGTTGGACCTCTTCATAGACTGCCGTCATGTCATCCTTGTCATCATAAGTCACGGCATAACTTGGCGTTTTCGTGGTTTTCAACGCTGTTTGGTCGGTGCCTTTGTACCAACCTTTGAACTGATACGCTTTGCCTCCGGCCGTGTACTTATCTGGTAAGGCGTTGGCACTCGTGTAGGTGAAGCTGTTGCTAGTCATTGGTGTTTGTTTGCCCTGCGTAAAGCCTGTTGGTGGCGTAATTTTAGCCCCCGTCGCATCGACAAAATTTTCAGTGACTTGTTTTCGTGTAATTTTATAGTTTATCGTTTGCTTGTAGTCACTAGTTCCATCAAAACCAAATAGTCTTGGTTTGGAATTTGCACTGGTTAAAAATAACAGATTAGGCAGGATGTCTCTTGTTAATCCTGACTGGCCCCACTTGGCCTTAACAGAAAAAGTATTGTTCGTTTCCTTGTTAAGCGTTGTTTCAAAACTATTTAAACTAGTCGTTGCTGCATCTGACAGAAGGTTGGTGCCAATGTCACTAATCGTATCGTAGTCGTACAACGTAATGGTTTTCGTTGTTGCTTCCACTTTGTCCACGTACTTCAATTCATTCGTAATACCAAAGTTATTTAACGCAAAACCTCTATTTAAAATACCTGTTGCTGGATCAGGTAAAAGCTCATAATTATTAGGAATCAAGACGTTTTGCTTGGTTTCTATCTTATAGCGATTAGCAACAGTTGCCTCTTTACTTCCCACCATTGGGTAAAGCGAACCCGTCGCTTCAAAGGGACTAGTAGCATTTTTTCTGAGAAATTCTGTATAGTTTCCAGAAAGCGTAAGTGGATTCGTGAATGCTTTGCCTTGTTCATCGACAAACTCCGCGTAGAAGCCAGGGTGAACAGTGGTTTCTTGCACTTCTTCATAGACCGCTGTCATGTCATCTTTGTTATCGTAAGTCACGGCGTAACTTGGTGTTTTCGTGGTTTTCAGGGCTGTTTTATCAGTACCTTTGTACCACCCTTTAAACTTGTAGTTTTTGTCCCCTACTGTGTAGGTGGCTGGCAAAGCTTTGGCACTGGTGTACGTGAAGTTCTCACTATCAATCACTACTTTGTTCCCTTGGGTAAAGCCTGTTGGCGGCGTGATTTTAGCGCCCGTGGCATCAACAAAGTTTTCGGTAACGCGGCGATTTTCTAACATATAATAGATTGGACTAATTTTTGAATACATTATATTAACAGGTACTGTTCCACCAGCCCATTTCGTATACCGTCTAAACGGGATTGGATATGGTGTATTAGGTGTTAATGAATTAGTATATAAATTTTTCATTCCATAGGTGTACGGTTGTAACTCTTTCAAAGCAAATGTTGCTTCGGTTACTGGTAAGTTTTCTTCACGCCCTGTAGAATTTTGAATCATTTGCGGAACTGGATAATTCAGATTTTTCCCATCACTTGGTGTCACCTTTTGATAATATTTAGGCAAGGTAAATTGAAGATTAACTGGACTATAAATAGTATCTTGCCCCGCTGTTTCGGCGGTTGGTTTTACCACTGAACGATCCTCAATTTTCATTTCTTTCAAGTTACCATTATCGCTAGCTTTAACAGACTTCTCAGTAAACGTTTCTTTTTTATCTTCATACGCCCACATATCATAAGTTAAACCAATTTTTGCGGGATCAATTAATTGACCTGACTCGCCAACAAAACCAAATTGATACGTATAGCCTGGTAATGTGACCATTGCCACTTCTTCGTAGACCGCTGTCATGTCGTCTTTGTCATCGTAAGTCACGGCATAACTTGGTGTTTTCGTAGTTTTCAAGGCGGTTTTGTCAGTCCCTTTGTACCAGCCTTTGAACTTGTAAGTTTTGCCGCCTGCTGTGTAGGTGTCTGGCAAGGCTTTGGCACTGGTGTATGTGAAGTTCTCACTATCAATCACTATTTTGTTGCCTTGGGTAAAGCCTGTTGGTGGCGTGATTTCAGCCCCCGTGGCGTCAACGAAGTTTTCGGTGACACGGCGGTTTTCTAGATAATAATAGATAGTACTATCATCTTTAGAAATCACTACAATCCCCTCCGCAGGTCTCATAAATGCCATCCCTAAAGCGGTAAATGTTGTTTTCGTTGGACTAACATTATATTGTGTTTCGCCCAATATGAACTGGGTAGGGTCTGTCAAAGCGAATAAATCTCGATATTTCGAATCATTAGGTAGCTCAGTCTCTAAAACATCGGTGATAAAATTCTTTCTGCGAATACTAGCCACCGGATAAACTTTGGCCGTTTTAGAATAATACGTTCCTGGGTTTTTCGCTAACGATTTATAGTACTTTGGAATCGTAAACACTGAGGTTTTTGCTCCATAAAAACTGAAACGTGTATCAGTCACGCCATAGAATATTTTCTCAGGAATCGTGTATTCTTTTACCATGCCATTATCTTTACCAGTAATTTCCCCGAAAATTTTTGGTGTTTCATCTGTTACGTATTCTTGAATTTTCCCTTTTAAAGAAATTTTACTTGGATTGACTAAATTTCCTTGCTCATCAACAAAACTAAATTTAAACGTTTGTGCTGGTAAAGTTGTCGTCTCACCTAAATCCTCGTAGACCGCTGTCATGTCGTCTTGGTCATCGTAAGTGACAGCGTAACTTGGTGTTTTCGTGGTTTTCAGGGCTGTTTTGTCAGTGCCTTTGTACCAGCCTTTGAACTTGTAGGTCTTGCCGTTAGCTTGGTAAGTATCTGGTAAGGATTTCGAACTAGTGTAGGTGAAGTTGTCAGTATCAACGACTTTTTGGTTCCCTTGTGTAAAACCTGTTGGCGGAGTTATCTTAGCTCCACTAACATCAACAAAGTTTTCAGTAACACGACGATTGGTCAGATAATAATACATAGTGTCCGTGGTTCCAAATAAACGCGTCTGAAAAGTATCTCCATCATAATATCCCGCAGAAAGTCCGCTACCATCAGCACTAGTTCTATACTCCTTATACGTATAAGACTGAGTATCTGGTAATAAATTAAAATATTCAGCAGAAACAACTCCAGTTAGCGCTCCAGTTGCCATATTATAACTTCTATTAACAGGAATTGGATAAGAAGAGCCTTTATAATAACTACTTGGTAAATAATCGATTTTTTCATATTTCTTAGGTATCGTTATTTTTATATTAGCTACTCCATAGAAAGTTCTAAGATATTCATTCGTTTCAACAGCACTATTATATTGAGTGGTATAACTTGGTATTGAAAACCTTTTACTATTTGAAACATTAGTAAAAATTAAATTTGTCCATCTCTTAGGGCCAACTACAATTGGAGTATTTGCGCCATTTGGTCTCGTAAGGCTATGAACTTGAGATTGGGCACTCATCGTAACCATTGAAGGATCAATAATCCCTCCTCCCTCATCAACAAAATAAATTTGAAAACTTCTTGCAGGAAAGCTTACCGTCGATAAAGCTCTCTGATTATCTACTTGAAAGACTGAACTGTAAGGGTTCATAGGTTCAGTAATAACTTGTTTATCTAAATTTTCTGCTTGTTTCTGTTCCTGCACCGCAGTTGCTTCTTCTTGTTTTTCCTCTTTTGCTTCGTTATTGCTTGGCTCTAATGTTTTTTCCTCCGGTCGTATGCTTTCTTGAGTTCTTTCTTCTGCACTCTCATTCGTACTTTCCGTTGTCGGACTACTTTCAATCGTCACGGTTTCCGCCACAGCTGTCACCCCCGTGAAGGAATTGACTAATAACGAACAACATAGTCCCAATGTTGCTAAGTGTTTAAACTTGATCTGTTTCATGCTGCCCCTTCTTTCTATGTACAATTCCGACAAGGCCAAGTACGATGAAGCCAAGTATGCTAAGATTGGCCTGACTCTTACTTCCTGTACGCGGTAGTTGTTTGTCGCCAGTGGTAGGGGTACCTTGACCGCCTACCACACCGGCTTGATTAGTTCTCGTCTGTCCCGATACTTGCCCCTTAGGAATTGGCGCGTCTGTTTTCGGTGAGGGCTCTTCTTTCGGAGCTACTTTCGGGGGTGCCTTTTTGTAAAATTCAATCCCCACCGAACTAGAACCACCTTCAGACGCTTCAGCATTTATAAAAAAACTAGGGGAAAATAGTAGGCACGCAAGTACTAAATAACGCTTTTTTTTCATTTAAAAACCTCCTTTAAATCAACAACAGCTTTGAGCTTTTATTTCCTCATGCTCAAAGAACCTTTTTTTATACCTCCATGATAACAAAGAAACAGCTTTTCAAAACACCATTATTTTCCATTTGACAATCCTATTTTTCACAAGTCTCTTATATAGCAAGCCTTTCCCGCTTCGTTATTTAAAGATATCCTTTGAAAATGATTGTCAAAACACGTTCATTCTTTAGAAAACGCCTTTAATTTCTTAAATTTTTGCTAGCCAAACACCAGAAAAGCTCACAATGTTAGTGTTGAATACTAACATTGTGAGCTTTTCTCATTTTTGACGCTTGTACAATTAAATAAAATAACACCAACGCAAAAAAATAACTGTCTGTTTCTCTTATTGGGCAACAGCCAATTGGTACAATGGCAGGAGTTGTTGGTAGGTTGCCAACATATAAGCGCGTGCTTTTTCAGGGCTTTGCCATAAAGCACTATCTTTGGGAATGATGCGCCCGATTTCAAATTCCCCTTTTTTTACATCTCTAAAACGAGTTAAGGCTTTTTCTAAATCCGTCTCCGTCAACGGAGTAATCTGAGGAACCGTGTGATCCAAAGAAACATACGTATCTTCTGGTAATGCTTGGAATAATTGCTGATTCTCTAAAAAGGCTTGCGCAATCTGCTTTTCATTTTTAGGATTATCAATAAATGACAACCACATAAACACATAGTCGCCCCAAATGCCTAATTGAAAATGCGGCTGCATTTTATAGCCGCGCTTATTCGGACTGAGTGCGGACCAAGTATTTTCTGGTGGATACACGGTGCGACGGCGATGTTGCGCAATATGGACAAACAACTCCGTTCCTAGTTCAGGCGCTAGTTGTTCGGCAAAATACGTGTCTAATTCTTGAAAAATCGGTTGAATTTGCGCACGGATAGCCGCCATTCGTTCATCTAATCCAGCAACTTCAAAGGCTGCGAATTCTTTTTCTGTAAACATCAACATTTCTCTAATTCCTCTCTCAACTTGTCTTCCGCTTCTATTTTTGTCGGTTTTGCCATGTTTCCAGTGTCATCCCACGGTAAACCTCTGTGACAATTTTCCCTTTACTAATTCGGGCATTGGGCAGTGTTCCTTCGTAGGTAAAACCAATTTTCTCCATGACACGACCAGAAGCTGGATTGTCTTGATCATGTAAAGCAAAGATTCTCATGAGTTTCATTTTTGCAAAACCCAGTTCAATTAACGCCGTCGCGGCTTCAGGCATGTAGCCATTGCCCCAAAAGGCACGGTTCAAGACATAGCCTAATTCTCCAATATTATTGGTTTCATTGACCCGCAAATCAATCGTGCCAATCATTTTACCTGTTTCTTTCACTTCAATCCCATATTTTCCTAAAGGTTCCCCCATAAAATATTTCGCAATACTGGCTCTTGTTTCTTCTTTGGTTTCATTTTTAGGAAACACAAAACGCGTCGTTTCCTCATCTGAAGCATATTCGTACATATCTTCTGCATCGGCTAATGTGACAGGTCTTAAAATCAAGCGTTCGGTTTCAATTCGTTGGTTTTCTGCAAAAATCAATGGATAATTCATGAGCAAAACTCCCTACTTTTCTACATACTTTACAGAAAAACAGCGAAACACGCAAGGAAAATCGGCATTTTCCTTGCGTGTTTCTTTAATTAGCGTTTAGGCGAATGATGGCAATGATTGTTTGAACAGCTTTGGCCATTGATTCAACGGTAATAAATTCATATTGCCCGTGAAAATTCTCGCCGCCTGTAAATAGATTAGGCGTGGGAATGCCCATGAAAGAAATCTTAGAACCATCTGTCCCGCCACGAAATGGTGTGATGATTGGTTCAATGTCACAACTTTCCATTGCTTGGACGGCCAATTCTACAGGCGTCCAATCTTTTTCGATGATTTCCTTCATATTATAGTATTGGTCTTGGAAAGTAATTGTTAGTCTGGGTTTATCCGCCAGCGCATTTAAACGTTGGACTTGTTTTTCCAAAAATTGCTTTCTCGCTTGAAAGTTTTCTTGATCATGATCCCGAATGATATAGACAAGTTCTGCTTTTTCAATACTTCCTGTAAATTTATTGAGTAAATAAAATCCTTCATTTCCACGTGTTTGTTCTGGTACTTCCTTTTGCGGCAGTGATTGATCAAGTTGTTCGCCTAATTTAATGGCATTTACTAACGAACCATAGGCCGTTCCCGGATGGACACTGGTTCCCTCAATTGTTATCACAGCTTGCGCAGCGTTAAACGTTTCATACTCGAAATGCCCCACGCGGCCACTGTCGATTGTATATGCAAAAGCGACTGGGAAGTTCGGCGCATCAAATTGATCGGCCCCGCGTCCAATTTCTTCATCTGGACCGAAGGCGAGCCAAACATCCCCCCGCGCTACTTCTGGATGTGCCAAAAAATACTCAACAGCAGCTAAAATCTCGACAATTCCCGCTTTGTCATCTGCTCCCAAAAGTGTGGTTCCGTCTGTAGTAATCAACGTTTCCCCTTGATATTCTTTTAAATTGGGAAATTCAGCAACTGATAAAACGATGCCTTGTTCTTGATTCAAAAGGACATCTTGACCATCATAATTAGTGATGACTTGGGGACGGATATTTTCTGCTGAAAAATCCGCCGTATCCAGATGTGCAATCAAGCCGATGCTCTTCGCTGCAGGTTGGTTACCAGGCAACCGTGCCGTTAAAAAACCGTTTTGTTCGTTATAATGCACATCGGCCAAACCTAATTCATGAAGTTCTGTTTCAATCATTTTGGCTAAAACCACTTGACCGACCGTCGTCGGTGTGGTTTGACTGTTGGCATCTGAACGGGTGTTAACTTTCACGTAAGTTAAAAATCGTTCGACTAATTTTTCCATTTTTTACTCCTTCTTCCTGAATCATTCTGTTAAATAGGCATTGCGCAAGTGGAAATAATCCCCATACAAGTGATAACTAATGCCTTTCAATTTAGGATTGATTAGATAATTTGAGGCACTTTGATACAGCGGTACTTGGGCAGCATCTTGGTTCAACAAGATGTCTTCCGCTTCTTTGTATTCTGCAAACTGTTTCTCTGGATTATTGGCATTAATCGTTCGCGCATCTTCTACTAGTTGGTCGTATTTGGCATTATGATAATTGCCATAATTGTAACTTGATTCTCCCGCATATAAGTTAAAGTAAGAGTCTAATTCACTACTGCCGGCAATCCATCCTGAAAGAGACAACTCATAATTTTTTTCACGTCGTGATTGGTTCACATTATTACTTGGTTGCGATGAAATGGTAATTTCTAAACCTGGCAGATTTTCTTGTAACTGACTTTGAACATATTCAGCAATTCGTTTTCCTTGATCTGTATCTGCCGCCAGCAAGGAAAGTTTCACTTTTTTACCGACATCCGCTTGGGCTTTCGTCCATTCAGCTTGAGCTTTTTTGATGTCATTTTTCAAATATTCGCCACTGTAAGCTCGGAAATCTTCATCTGTTTCTGGGTTCGCATAAAGTTTACTTGGAATCAATCCGTTAAGCGGTTTTGACCCATCATTTAAGACACTTTGTGTTAAGGCTTCTTTATCAATTGCTTGGCCAATCGCTTTTCGTAAATGAACATTCGCTAATGGCGTTCCTTCTTTTTTGTTGAAATCTAAGAAGTAGTTGGCCACATCTGGATGACTGACATAACCTGGATCCTCTTGATATTGTTGAACATATTGGCCGTTAATGCGAACTAAGTCTAGTTCATTCGCTTGATATAAGTTAATCCCAGTATTATCTTCTTTGATTGTGCTAACCGCAACTTCTGCCAGTTTCACTTGATCCGCATCATAGTATTCTGGATTTTTTTTCAATGTCCAAGTATCTGAAGTCGCATCCCAATTGGCTAGCGTAAATGGCCCGCTATAAAGTAAATGTTCACTATCCAAGGCGTAATCTTTGCCTTGCGCTTCGACAAATTTTTGATTTTGTGGCGCTAACCATGCAATCGAAACGACTGCTAAGAAGGAAGGTTGAGCCTGTTTTAATTCAACAATGAATTCTTTGTCATTAGGGGCTGAAATCCCTAATTCATCGACTGACTTTTCACCGTTGCGTATTTCAAAACTATTTTTAACACTATCTAGTAAATAGGCATTCGGTCCAATCGTCGCTGGTGTCACCAGTTTTTTCCAAGAATAAACAAAATCTTGGGCCGTGATTGGCTCGCCGTTGCTCCACTTAATCCCTTCCCGTAAGGTAAAGTGGTACTTGCGCCCATCGTCACTAATCTTGACATCTTTAGCTAGAGCTGGCACCGTGGCACTATCATCATCAAACCGATACAGGCCTTCAAATAAATGTTGCGCCATTGTAAAGGTATTTTTATCTGTTGTTTGTGTTGTATCCAATGTTGAGATTGGTGCAGGTGAACTAATACTGATTTTTTGTTCAGCTGCTAAATTTCCCGAATCTACTTTCTCTGCCGCTTCTTTGGTTCCGCCACATGCGGCTAAAAGAAACCCTGTTGCAATCAAACCTACTACTTTTTTCCCCAATTTCATGTTGTTGCCCCCTCATATTTTTTAAACAAATAAAAAAAGCATTCGTCCTAAAAAGGACGAATGCTTATGCAATCGCGGTACCACCTTTGTTGATCTCTTCGCTAAAAAAGATCCGCTCGTTTCCAGTACAATCATACTGTAGCGCTATAACAGGCGCACCTGAATTGGTTTAAGCGAACGGCTTCAACCAACCTGTTCAAAGGCCATTTTCCCCTTTAACGTCACTACCTCTTCTCACCAAACGAGGCTCTCTGCAAGCTATTTTAAAAAGTACTTTCCTTCTCATCACATTTTGTTCTTTTATTTGTTTCATCAATCATACTGATTTACGGATAGTTTAGCAAACATTTTCGAGGCCGTCAACCACATTTTTAATTTAAAACTTTTTTGTTTTTCATCAAAAAAAGAAAAGAGGTTTCAATTCCTCTTTTCTAAAACAATTTTACTCTAATCCTTTTTTAACATCTTCTATCATCAAATGCATTGATTCTAATCCACCACCACTTAGATACCAAACATCTGGTTGAAGCATAATGACTTTATCATTTTTACCAGCATCGGTTTTTTGAATCAATTCGTTTGCAGCGACGTTATCTTTTGAATCGTCGCCACCAATTGCTTTGGTACGATCTACCACAAAGAGAATCCCAGGATTTTTTTCTAAAACATATTCGTAAGAAACACTTTGCCCATGAGTGGAAGCTTCAATCTTATCGTCTGCTGCTTTGAAGCCAAATGTATCATGAATTAAACCGAAACGAGAGCCTTTTCCGTAAGCGGAAAGTTGTCCTTCGTTAACTAACACAACAAGCGCATTATTCGCGCTAGCTTCTGCTTGTTTTTTCACGTCAGTAATTTCTTTTTCTAAGCCGGTTATTTTTTCTTTGGCTACCTCTTCTTTATCAAAAATAGTGCCTAACGTTTCGATATTTTGTTTCGTTGATGCCCAAGGATTTTTGGCATCTACAGCTAAGTAAATGGTTGGCGCAATGGCTTTTAATTGTTCTTGATAATCTTGTTGACGACCAGAGATAATAATTAAGTCTGGTTTTAGTTGATTGATTTTTTCTAAATCTGGTTCTTTAATGCCGCCTGCTGATTCAACTTTTTGGTATTTTTCCAAATACGCAGGGATATTTTTGGTTGGCGCACCTACCACGCGGTCACCGACACCTAGTGCGTCCATTGTATCCAAGGAACCATTATCAAAAACAACGACTTTCTGAGGATTTTTGGGAACGGTTAATTGACCATTGGTGTCTTTGACTGTAACTTCCGTTTTGGCTGTTGTTTCCGTTGTTGCAGAATCTGCTGTTTTTTTATTTGTTTGACAAGCACTTAACATTAACAGTCCCATCATTGAAACTGCCATCATTGCTAAAAATTTCTTTTTCATTTTTTTCCTCCAAAAACGTTATTTTTAAATTGCCCGATTTAGTGATAAAGACAAAAGCGTTTTCCTTCAATTTCACAAATCCGGATATTCATTTCATAAAGATCATTTAAAATACTTGTTTGAATAACTTCCTCTGTTGCGCCATGCGCATAGAGCTTGCCGCCTTTCATGGCGACAATTTCATCTGCATAGCTTGCGGCAAAATTAATATCATGTAGAACAATCAGAATCGTTTTTCCTAGTTCATCCACTAAGCGTTTAAGAATCTGCATCATTTGAACCGCATAATTCATGTCGAGGTTGTTTAAGGGCTCATCCAATAAAATATAATCGGTATCTTGGGCTAAAATCATGGCAATATACGCCCGTTGTAATTGGCCCCCAGAAAGGGTATCAATGTATTCTTCTGCCATTTCAGTTAAGCCCAATTGTTCCAGTGCTTCTGTTACTTTTTCATGATCAGCGCTTTTTAAGCGACCTTTGGAATAAGGAAAACGACCAAAATTGACCAGTTCTCGCACAGTTAATTTAAGTTGTACACCGTTGGCTTGTTTTAAAAGGGCAATTTTTTGTGAAAAAGCCGATTGCTTCCAGGTTTTTACTTCTTGCTTGTCCAGATAAATTTCCCCGGTATCTTTGGGAATTAAGCGACTCATCATGGCTAGCAGCGTACTTTTCCCAGCGCCATTTGGCCCAATAAAGGCCGTTAATTTGCCTTCAGAAATAGGTAAATCAATGTCTGAAACGACAAATTTATCGCCATATTTTTTTGATACATCACTCATCTGGATCATGTGCGTTGCTTCCTTTCTGCAATAATTTTCCATATAAAATAAACGCCTCCAACAAATTGAATCACCACACTGAGCGGGGTATTCAAATGAAAGACCTGTTCAACCATCAATTGACCAAACACCAGTAAAAAGACTGCTATTAAACTCCCTGCCACAAACAGTTCTCGGTGGCGATAGGTTTTCATGAATTGATAACTCATATTGGCCACGATAAAACCTAAAAATGTAATCGGTCCCACTAATGCTGTTGATAAGCCGACCAGACTACTGATCAAACACAACAACACTAATTGAAACTGATTCACAGCAATCCCCAAATTCTGGGCTTGATGGTTCCCTAAATGTAAAACGTCTAAACGGTAACTTTCCCGCCAAAGTATCCCACAAATCATGAGCACCGCCACACCAACGAAAACGAGATACTGACTATTGACGTTACCGAAACTGGCAAACAACTTTCCTTGGAGTAAGTCGTATTCGTTAGGATCCATAATCACTTGTAAAAACGTACTAATACTACTGAAAAAAGTACCTAAAATCATGCCAATCATCAATAATAAAAATAAATCGGATTGATTTTTGCGTAATAGAAAATACGATAAACTAGTACTTAAAAACACCATTAAAAAGACGTTCATCAAAAACGAGCCAAGACTTACTTGACCTAACGCTTGTGCGCCTCCTAAAAGAAAAAATAACACCGTCTGCACAAAGACATACAAGGAATCCATCCCTAAAATGTTTGGCGTTAGGAAATGATTTTGCGTGACTGTTTGAAAACTAATAGTTGAAAAAGCCGCAGCGATTCCGACAAAAATAAAAGCCAATAACTTTTTCCCTCGTAACGCCAAAGCAAAGGACCAATTGCCATACGTGTTATAAGTTAAATAACAAAGACTCACAATTACTACGGCAGCTAAAAGCAAAAGTAATGAAAGCCATTTTTTTAAAGGCCGTTTCATCGTTTGCGCCCCCTTAGTAATAATAAAATGAACAAAATGCTCCCTAATGTTCCGACAACCACGCTGACAGGAATTTCATAAGGGGCAATCAATACTCGTGCTAAAATATCACAGATTAACAAGAACAAACTCCCACAAATCCCAGTTAACCACAAGGTATTTTTCATATGATCGCCATAACGTAAAGACACGAGATTGGGAATCACAACCCCCAAAAACGGAATATTCCCCACCATCAATAAAACGATGGCACTTGCTAAAGCAACCAGCGTCAAACCTAAAAACTGAATTCGCTGGTAATGGACGCCAAGACTATTTGCAAATGCTTCACCCATACCAACGACAGTGAAATGATAAGCAAATAAATAAATAACAAACCACAAAGGAATCATTAAGAATAACCATTCATAATTCCCTTTCATAACTGTGGAAAAATTTCCTTGTAACCAAGCAGACATATTTTGAACCAATTGGTATTGGTAGGCAAAAAATGTGGCAATTGAGCCTAGAATGTTACCAAACATCACGCCCACCAAAGGGACCATCACTTGATTCTTACTTGGTAATAATCGAATGAGCGCTAAGAATAATAAGGTCCCGCTTAGCGCAAAAATAAAAGCAATTGCCGTTCGATAGAGAAACGGAGCTGTTGGGAAAAATAACATTGCAACTAAAATACCCAACCTTGCACTATCGGTTGTTCCAGCGACACTAGGAGCGACAAATTTATTTTGTGTGAGTTGCTGCATAATCAATCCAGAAATACTCATCGTACTACCAGCAATGATTAAACTCAACGTGCGGGGAACACGGGTGGTAAATAAAACAAATTGTTGCTGCGCATCTAATTGAAACAACTGAGAAAGTGCAATGTCCTTCACCCCTATCACTAATGACAATAAGCTGAAAAGTAATAGTAGAACAAACAAACCAATCTTTTTCATGAGAAAACTCCATTTTTATTTAATTGAGAATGATTCTCATTCTTAATTACAGTGTATGAGAAAACCATCACAAATGCAACCACTTTTTTTCCTTTCTTAAAAACTTCTTCTCAAGCCGACTGACCAACGACTTATCTAAGATATGCTATAATGGAGGGAAACGTTAGGAAAGGAGTGTTACTGAATGGCGAATGATGACTTACAACAACGTCTGGATAAAGGAATGTACGGTACGCCCCTCGTCAATCCTGAAGAACAACACAAATATATGGGCACATTTCGTGAACGCTGCCGTCTCTCCATGACCGTCGCTGAAATGAAAGATGCACAGAACCAACAACATTTATTAGAAGAATTAGCGAAGCATCCTGAAGTTACAGTACTTTTAAACGGAGAAATCTCTTCTGACCTGCAAAGTACCTATATTAAATTATTAAATCAGCATGGCGCAACCTTTAAGATTGTTAACAATTTTGTGGAGAACAACCCTGACTCTCTCGGCTTACTGTTAGCTGAAAAACATGCAGTCGATGAACCTGTGATTGACGTTACAGAAAAATATCCTCAAGCAACCGAAACGCCAAAAGAAGAGCCAAAAGCTAAAAAAGGCTTCTGGCAAAAACTATTTCACTCATAAAAAGCTCAAGAAAAGTTATGAGTCATTGGATTGTTTAAACATAAGTTATGAGCGCTTCCATTTATAATAGAATTGTGCTATTATAAAGATGAAAAAGAGAGGTATGCGGGTACATACCTCTCCTTTATACCAACACCAGTTATAAGAACTGGTGGCTTACTGAGTTAAGTTTTGAATCTTAACCGTTCGGCCTACGAAGCTTGTGAACGGTTATTTTTTATTGTTTTTCGTTGCTTCAAGGATACCGAAAATCAGTAACGCAACAAGGGTTGCAAAACTAATCATCAATTCCAATGCCGCTTCGATTGACAAAAAATGCTCCTTTCGTTAAAGTGCATCGGATACACATAGGCATCACCTGCCTCTCTAACTCAGAGCCACCGTCATACAACTTTCATTGGTAATAGCTTTAGTATAACCTATTGGGTTCACCAAGAAAACGTTTTTATAAAGAATACCGCCAAAAAATCTATTATGAATTTTTTGGCGGTATTCTTTTTTTATTGAACCACTTCTGGGTATAAAAGTTTTAAAACGTCCATTGTCAAGCGTCTACCCTGTCCAGCGTATGGATACACATGCATGTGCATGGCTGGATTAAAGTTCGCTTCGATAATCCCGTACGTTAAGCTATCACGTGTGCCTTTTACGTCTTTGTCAGGAATGATTAAATCAATGCCACAAATTTTGGCTCCTAAAGCAGCTACGGCCTCAATGGCGATTTGTTTATAACTATCATCAATGACATCGGTCATATCAATCGAATCCCCGCCCGTGCTAACATTAGAATTTTCTCGCAAGTACACGATTTGCTCTTTTTCTGGCACAGAATAGATAGTTAAACCTTGTTCTTTCAACATTAGTTTTTCTAAATCATTTAACTGGATTAATTCTAGTGGTGCACGGTGATTGGTCCCCCGCAATGGATCACTATTTTTAGCGGCCACCAATTCTTCTACAGTGTGTTTGCCATCTCCGGTAACATTGGCTGGCACGCGCAACATGATGGCTTTTACATCATTATCTAACACAAAGAACCGATATTCTGTTCCAGGTAAAAACTCTTCAATTAAAACCGCTGTGTCCTCTTTAAAAGCAATCCGTAACGCTTCCGTAAAGTCTTCCAACGAAGCGCCTTCTTTAAAAATGGTAATTCCTAAACCGTAATTCGTTGATTTTGGTTTCACGACAAACGCTTTATTGGCGTAGCGTAAATGTGCTTCTTGTGCCTCAATAAAAGATGAAAATTCTTCACCGCCAGGCACATGGAACCCTGCTGCAGACAAAATTTTCTTTGTCACGGTTTTGTTTTCCATAATCAATGGTACCACGTAGTTATCTTTGCTAGTCATGTTGGCATTTTTGACGTATTCAATGTGCTCGCCATGTTGCAGTTTCAAAAATTGCTCTTGTTCATCTAAAATTTCGATTTCCAAACCTTTTTGAATCGCATCAAACAAGAAAATTTGTGTGGATAATTCCATCTCACGGAAACCAGCTAATTGATAAGGGCGTTCAAAGGCCATACTTTGATATTGGTTTCCAAAAATATTTCCCAGTTCACTGTTGGAATTTTCTTGAATAATCGTCCACATTTTGCCAGAAACGGTGTCTTGTGGATTCCGCAGTTGTTGATAATACTTACCGACAACTTCTTTGCCTTTGCGAATGCCTAGAGCATCTAACATATCAATCATTTCTGAAAAAATCCGATCGCCTTCTGCAATTAACTTAATCGTTTCATGAGGATGACCAAGAGCCACTTGTTCATTAAAAATATCGCCAGTTTTTACCCATTCATCCGCTTCTTCTTTTTCATCTGTCCACAATAAATACAACATGAAATAATGTAAGAAATCCACAGTATCTTCCACAATGCCTAAACGTGAAAAAGGATTTAAGTCTAAATTACGCAACTCGATATAGCGAATACCTGTTTTAGGCAGATCAGACATTTGTTTCCCGCCACGTAAGCGCACAGGCGCATAAAATTCTTTTTCTTCAGAAAGTAAACCATTTTCCACCATGCGATGAATATCTTCTAAATAGCGTTCCAATGAGGCATACGATACTTTCACATTGTCATGATTTCTGTAGCCATACGTACTATTCCGAATACTGCGAATGGGTTCTTGCGGTTGGTCGTCATAGACCCTAAAGTAGCCGTCTTCACTAACTGGCGAAGCCCCAAAAAGATACGTAATTAACCAACGATAACGTAAAAAGTTACGGGCAACTTTCATGTACACTTTCGTTTTAAATTGTTTGCAATCTGTCACTTCGGATTGTTCATCATATAATTGCTGAATCAGGGCTTGGTCATATTCAAAATTAAAATGAATTCCGCTGACCATTTGTTTTCGTTTGCCATACTCTTTTGCCAAATAACGACGATATAACACCGCATCATATTGATCTAATTTAGCGATTTTAATCTCTTCATCTTTTGTTGGTAATTGTGGCGGCATACTTAATGGCCACAGCATTTCATCTTCTGGAATCGAACGACGAGCCACATCGTGAATGGCATCTAAAAAACGAAGCATTTCTGTGCCGCTATTTGCTACAGGCGTGATTAGTTCTAATTGTGTTTCACTAAAATCTGTTTGAATATATGGATGATAAGAACGGTTACCAAAAACCGTGGGATGATCAGTTGTCGCTAAAAGCCCTTCTCGTGTACTACGTTGGTTTTCTTTTTCTAAACCAAAACGAGCCATCAATACGTAAGGACGAACATTTTTCTTTTGCATTAATTCTCTATAATTCATCTTGTCGCCTTTCTTTCTACAAACTATCTGTTTCTCTTACTATTATATAGGAAAACGAGTAAATATGCTGTTTTTTTGAACGTTCGCTTGAGAATTTTCGAGACACTTTTTGAGAGCGCCTTTTTCCGTTATACTGAAAACAACTAGTTTATAGAAAGTGGGGATTGCTCATGAAAAATCGTGCATTACTTTTAATTGACTTTCAAAAAGGCATCGAAAGTCCGACGCAGCAATTGTACCGTCTACCAGCAGTGTTGGATAAAGTCAATCAGCGTATTGCTGTCTACCGCCAACACCATGCGCCCATTATTTTTGTTCAACATGAAGAAACCGAATTACCTTTTGGCTCAGACTCTTGGCAACTTTTTGAAAAGCTGGATACACAACCCACAGATTTTTTCATCCGAAAAACACATGCGAATGCCTTTTACCAAACAAATTTAAATGATTTATTGACGGAACAAGCCGTTCAAACGTTAGAAATCGCTGGTGTCCAAACCGAGTTTTGTGTGGACACTACAATTCGGATGGCTCATGGTTTAGGCTATACGTGTTTGATGACACCGAAAACCACTTCCACCTTGGATAATGGACATTTAACCGCGGCACAAATTATCCAACATCATGAAGCTATTTGGGCTGGCCGCTTTTTGACTTTTTTGAGCCTGTGACAAAAATCACTTTGGATTTTTGTTCCGGGCTCAAAACCTGATAAACGGCGGGAACAGAACCAACTCCTTCGGGAATAAGCCGAAATTCTCCAAAAATTAAAGAGCAATTTTCGAAAATTTCTTCTTATTTCTCGGAGCTAAACGGTTCTGTCCCGACCTCTTTTCCAAAAAATTGTTTGTTCACTATGTTTTCTTGCCGTATTTCATGTTAGTATAAGGAAAAAGTGTTCAGTTGATTAGTTGAAGATTTAGAGTGTGGGACATAAGTCGATTAGGCTTGTCTCTCATGTTCTGTCTTTTTTTATGTCATCATTCACTAAACTAATAAATAATTGGAGGTATTTTATGAACAAATTTTTTACAGCCCAACGTTTAAAAGACACCGCCTATGTAACAGTCGGTGCATTCATTTTGGCCATTTCAATCAATGCGGTCTTATTGCCAAATAAACTTGTCGCAGGCGGAGCCAATGGCATTAGTATTGTTATTAATTATGTTTTCGGGATTAGTCCCGCCATTGTTCTTTACGCCATCAATATTCCTCTTTTAGTGCTTTGTTTCCTACTTCTTGGGAAAGAGGTCGGTGTCAAAACCATTTATGGCAGTCTTATTTATCCATTTTTTGTAGGAATTACTTCAGGGATGCCTGTTTTAACACATAATATTTTTCTAGCAGCATTATTTGGCGGTATTATTACAGGTGCTGGCCTAGGCTTGGTTTTCCGTGGCAATGCTTCAACTGGTGGGACAGCAATCATTTCACAAATTGTCAATAAATACTTCAAAGTTTCCTTAGGTATTGCTATTTTATTCGTCGATGGTTTAGTCATTTTATCAGCAATGTATGCTTTTAATGCAGATATTGTGCTATTCTCTTTAATTTGTTTATTTACAATTGGTCGTGTCGTTGACATGATTCAAGTTGGTCTGGTTCGATCGAAGAATGTGATGATTATTTCACCAAAATATGTCGCTATTCAAGAACGCTTATTACGTGAACTAGATAAAGGTGTGACCTTGGTGCCAATCGAAGGCGGTTATCGAAGCGCGAAAGGCATGCTTTTAATGACCGTCATTCGTGAAAAAGATTTTCCCCGCTTAAAAGAAGCCATTCTTGAGATTGATGAAGAAGCCTTTTTGATTTCAATGAGTGCAAGTGAAGTCTACGGAAAAGGATTTAGCTTGAAAAAAGTAGCTGATTCTTATGGTGTTGAAGCTACTAATGCCAATAATTTACAATAGTTTTTTGTAGGAAAAGAGCCGCAAAATCTGTAGAGATTTTGCGGCTCTTTTTACATCTTCATCCAGACAGGTTCTAAGCTATTGCCATCCAAATCTTGCACTTCTAAGCCATACATTTGCTCTTCTGGTATTCCCATATCAACTCGGTAGCAGTTGCCTCCGTTAGCTTTGGCGGTTTCGCCAAACTGTTTTACGGCTTCGGCACTCTCTAAACTAAAGGAAATTAATGCCCCACTGGTTGTTTGCGCATCAATAATTTGCTTTTCTTGGATAAATTTTCCATAAAAGTCATGGTTCAACAACATAATCCAAAATTGATCATCCCACATCATCGAACTAGCTTCCTCTGTTGAAAATTCCTCGTTCTTTTTGAATCCAAGTTTTTCATAAAATGCTGTAGAACGTTGGACATCCGCTACTGGGAAGTTAACAAAAACCATTGTGCCCATGTGATTCATCCCTTTCTTTTAATCATCTACGACAGCTAAGTGTGCGTTGCGACAAAATCAACAAGCTTGTTTGATTTATACTAGCATATTCATAAAAGAAATGTTACTAAAACGTTTTCTTAAGGTAATTCTCGATAAGCCAAGTGCTGAATGATTTCACTATGTTGTGGATAATCGTTTAACAATTCCGCTTGAGTAAATAACTCGAAATCTTCAAACTCAAAGCCTGGTGTAACCACACAACTGACTAACGCAAATCCTGTCGCTACTGTAGAGCCAAAGATTGTGCCGGCAGGAACTGAGAATGAAAGCTGTTGTCCTTGAACTAAGTCTTTCCCTAACTGAACAGCTTGATACGTTCCATCAGGAAAAATACAGTGAACGGTTAATGGCTGACCATCGTGAAAAAACCATAATTCATCCGCTTTTAAACGATGAAAATGTGACGGACTTTCTGTATTTAATAGAAACAAAATCGCTGTATGCAACGCCCGTTCGCCTCGTTTGGTTGGAATCAATTGTTCACTTTTATTGGTTTGTTTAAAATAACCGCCCTCAGGATGCGCTTCTAATCCTAACTTCTCAATCCACATTTGTTCTGTCATCTTCTCCCTCACTCCTTCATTTTTTCAGAAACGATTTAGGAAGAACTTAGAACATCCGTCCCAATCCTAAAATAAACGGCGGGACAGGAGTAGCTTCTTCATTCTTGAAGCTAAATACTCCTGTCCCACGTTCTTCCCAAACCTGTTATTTTCTACAACTAAACATCTTTTAATAAGCCTTTAAATAAGCCCATTGCGAAATCGTTGGCATTGAATGGTTCTAAATCGTTAATTCCTTCACCTAGTCCAACTAATTTCACTGGCAAGTGTAATTCATTCCGAATAGCAATGACAATACCACCTTTGGCTGTTCCGTCTAGTTTGGTTAAAACTAAGCCAGTGACATCGGTTGTTTCTTTGAACTGTTTGGCTTGTGTCATCGCATTTTGCCCAGTAGTTGCGTCCACGACTAAGAGAACTTCGTGAGGCGCATCTGGAATTTCTCGTTGGATGACTCGTTTAATTTTTTCTAATTCCTTCATTAAGTTGACTTTATTTTGTAAACGACCTGCTGTATCCACTAGCAAAACATCGGCCTGTTCTGCTTTGGCACGTTCCACTGCATCGAAAACGACCGCTGCTGGGTCGCCGCCAGCATTCCCACGCACAACTTCAACGCCAGCCCGTTCGCCCCAAACAACTAATTGATCGATGGCGCCCGCTCGGAACGTATCGGCAGCTGCCATTAAAACTTTCTTTCCTTCCAACTTGTATTGATGGGCTAATTTACCAATGCTGGTTGTTTTACCCACTCCATTAACACCGACAAATAAAATCACGGTTAAGCCATTTGGCTGTAAGTTAATCGCGTTATTTTCATTAATTCCTGCTTCTTCATACAAATCAACCATTTTTTCAATGATGGTATTTTGAACTTGAGCTGGTTTTTTCACGTTTCGCAGTTTCACTTCTTGTCGCAAGGCTTCTGTAATTTTTAAGGATGTATCAAAGCCTACGTCTGCACCAATCAACGTTTCTTCTAATTCTTCAAAGAAATCTTCATCGACGCTCCGGAAATTAGCAAACAATTCGTTCAACCGTTGACCAAATGTTTTACGTGTTTTTTCCAAGCCTTTTTCATATTTTTCTTGGACTTGCTCTTCTTTCGACTCTTCAATTTCTTCTGAAACCTGCGTGTCTGTTGGTTCTGCCAACGGAGTCACAACACTACTTTCTTCCTCAGGCGCGTCCACAACAACTTCTTGTGTTTCCTCTGTCAGGATTTCTTCTGGCTCTTCATCTAATGCTTCTTCTACGCCAGCTAATTTTTCCATTTCAGCGTTATCTGTTAAATCGGCTGTTTCTGCGACTTCTTCCGCTGCCGTTTCTGGCGTTGTTTGCGCCTCTTCTGCTGCGGTTTCTTTTGATTCAGCAGGCGCTGATTCATCACTAGGTGTTTCGTCTACTGTTTCTTCAACAATCTCTTGTTTTTCTTCTTCCTTTTTTTCAGCGGAAAAAGCTTTTTTAATTTTATCAAAAAATCCCATTCTTATTGGCCTCCTTCCAACGGCGTTAAAATATATTTTTCGACCGCTTTGGCAACGCCATCTTGGTCATTCGTGTCTGTAACGACATCTGCGGCTTCTTTAACTAATGGAATCGCATTTGCCATGGCGACACCTAAGCCAGCGTATTCAATCATCGGTAAATCATTTTCTTCGTCCCCTAAGGTCATGATTTCTTCTGCACGGATTCCTAAATCTTTGGCTAACAAGGAAATACCATAGGCTTTCGTAATCCCTTTTGGCATAAATTCTAATAAGTTATTTCGCGTTTTAATAATTTCAAAGCGCTCATAAAAAGAGGCCGGAATTTCCTTGATGCGTTCATTTAAATACGCTTCATCAATCGCAACAACAACTTTATTATAAATTCGATTCGGGGTTAACTCTTCTAATTTGTAGGACTCAAAGGTTAATAATTTGTTTAGAGAACTATAAATTGAAGGATAATTTGGGGCAGAAGGCAGTTGCATCACGACCTCATCGGATAAGACATCAAACGGCATGTTGAGTGTGGTTGCTAATTGGTACAGCTCATGAATCGCTTCCAAGGGCATCAATGTTTTCTCAATAATAGCCCCTGTATCATTTTTTTGAACCAACCCGCCGTTAAAAGTAATGCTATAATCGCCTTCCTCTTGTAAACCTAATTCTTCTAAGTAAGGACCAATGGCTGCCAAAGGTCGACCTGTGCAGATAACAACTTTCACGCCTGCTTGTTTCGCAGCCATCAGTGCTTGTTTATTCCGTAAAGAAATCTCTTTTTGGCTATTTAATAATGTTCCATCTAAATCAATAGCAACTAATTTTATCAAACGTTCGCTCCTCCTTGCTTCTGGCTAATTGCTTTTTTCAATTGCGCCACCTTCTTTGACCTCTTCCAAGCGAACTGAAACGATTTTTGAAACCCCAGATTCTTGCATAGTCACGCCATATAAAACATCTGCGGCTTCCATTGTTCCTTTACGATGCGTCACCACAATAAACTGTGTGCCATCTTCAAATTCGCTTAAATAATGGCCAAAACGAGCAACGTTGGCTTCATCTAAAGCTGCTTCTACTTCATCTAAAATACAGAACGGAACGGGTCGAACACGAATAATTGAAAAGAGTAATGCAATCGCCGTTAATGCCCGTTCGCCTCCAGACAACAAGCTTAAATGTTGTAATTTTTTCCCTGGTGGTTGCGCCTCAATCTCAATCCCTGTATTCAAGAGATCCTCTGGGTTGGTTAGCACCAGTTCTGCCCGTCCGCCACCAAACATATTAGGAAATACCACTTTGAACTGGCCACGAATTGCTTCAAAGACTTCTTTAAACCGTTCTTTCACTTCTTGGTCCATTTCATCCATGGTTTCAAATAATTGTTCTTTCGCATTTAATAAATCATCACGTTGACTGACTAGAAATTGATGGCGTTCATCGACTTGTTCAAATTGCTCGATGGCACTTAAGTTAACAGGTCCTAACCGCTCAATTTCTTGTTTTAGGCGTTTCACTGTTTGCTGTGCTTGCGCTAAATCATCGATTGGGAAATACGCTTCATAGGCAGCTTCAAAGGTTAAGCTGTATTCTTCCTGTAAGTAACTTAACGAGCTATCTAATTGCATTTCTGCACGATTTTTTAGGACTTCAATTTGTGTTTTATCTGCTAAATACTGTTGTTGGCGTTTGTTTTCTTCCGCTAATTTTGTATCTAACTCGTCTACTTCTTCTTGCAACGCTTGTCGTTGACTACGTGCCGTTTGTAAAGAGGTTTGCAACGCTGTTTGTTTCTCCGCTAATTGCGCGACTTGTGCCGCTAAGCCTTCTTCGGTTAACTGGTGATCGCTAGAATGGCTACTTAGTTGTTGTAGCTGTTGACGGATGGCCGTTTCTCGAATCAACAATTCGTCCAATTGTTCTTGTTTGTCTTGCTTTTGACGAGCAAAATGGGCACATTGTTCCGCCGCTACTGCTTGTTCTGCTTGAACTGTCGTCAAGCGTTCTTGCGCTTGGGCTTTAAAGGTTTCCATTTGGCTAGCTTCTTGTTCTACTTGTTTCATTTCAGCATCTAAACGTTCTTTCGTTGCCATTAAGTTTGCTTGTTGTTCTGTCAATGTGGCTTTTTTCGTTTGATATTCGGTTAAGAATTGATGCAATTCACGTGATTCATATTCAAACAGACGTTTTTCTTTTGTTAAACGAGTAATCGTTTCTGTTTGATTGGCTAATTTATTGTCAATTTCTTGTTGTTTTAAGCGATTTTGTTCACCAGCAGAGCGCAACATTTCTGCACGTTCCGTGGCTGTTTTCACTTCTTGCGAGAGCGCTTGGACTTCTTGTTCCACACTTCTTAGTTGTGTTTCTAATTGAGTCATTTGTTCAGTAATTGTTTGAAGTTCTTGCGCTTGTGAAAATAGACTTCCTTGGTTGCCACGTTTATTGGCTCCCCCAGTCATCGAACCGCCAGGATTCATCACATCGCCTTCCAATGAGACAACGCGATATTGGTAATTGACTAATTTTGCTAACTGGTTGGCACTCGTTAAATCTGCCGCTAAAATCGTGACGCCTAAGAGATTTTGAATAACGGTTTGTACTTGTTCTGGATAACGAACTAATTCACTGGCAATCCCTACGAAGCCCGGTGCACCAGCCAAACGATTCTGAACCATCGCCGATACAGAGCGCGGCTTAATGGTGGTCAATGGTAAAAAGGTTGCTCGACCGCTGTGTTGTTGTTTTAAGAAGGTAATGCCTGCACGACCATCTTTCTCATTTTCCACAACAATATGTTGCGCCGCACCACCTAAGGCCGTTTCAATCGCCAACGTATATTCTTTAGGCACTTCAATTAACTCAGCCACTGCGCCAACAATCCCAGTTAATTGGTTTTTGTGACGCAATACAGCTTTCACGCCTTGATAGAAGCCAGCGTAATTTTCTTGAATTTCTTGCAAACTTTTTTGGCGTGCCTTCGCTTGTTGCACTTGATTCATCGCTTGGTACATATCGTTTTGACGCTGTGCTAATCGTTCACGTTTGGCTTCAAGCGTTGCTTTCAACGCGGTGTATTCTTCCAGTTGTTCTTGTAAGCCTTGTTTTGCGACTTTTTGCTCTTTTTCTAGCGTTTCTTTCATTGCGAGAGCTTCAACCATCTGTTCTTCTAGCGCTTCGTGTTTTGCTAGCGATTGTTGATTTTTAGCTGTTTCTTGTTGATATTGTCGTTCTAAATATTTTAAGTCATTGGCTGTATTGGCTTGTTCTTGCATGACTTCCACATACTGACTGCGCAATTCCTCCATCAATTCTTTAGAAGACTTACTATATTTTTCCACATCTTTTGTTGCCAAAGCCAATGCTTCTTTTAACGTCTGACGTTGTGCCGTTTTTTCTGCAATTGCTGTTTCCAGCGTCTGCAATTCTTCTCGATAACGAACAATTTTTTCGGCCGTTTCTGCCAATGTCTCTTCGTATTCGCTTGCCGTTTGGGAGGTGTGTTTGGAACGTTCAATTAAAACATTTTTTTGTCCTTCTGCTTGTTTCAACGCTTCTGTCACTTGTAATAATTGTTGTTGTTCCGTTTCAATTTGTTCATCTAAACGATTGCGCTTGCTTCGTAAACGTACCAATTTGCCTTCTAGGTCATGGACTTGCTTACTTGCGCCAGCTAACTTTTCTTCAATGGCTGTTAATTCTTGCGTTTTCGTTTCCCAAATAGCTTTTGCTTCTTGAATTTCGGTCACAGTTAAATTGACATCAATTTCGGTAAGTTCTTCTTTCAAAGCTAAATACTTTTTAGCCGCATCTGCTTGGGCGGCTAGAGGAACTAATTGGTCTTCCAACTCGTAAATGATATCTTGGACACGGCTTAAGTTGTCCTCAGTTTCAAAAAGCTTTTGTTCAGCCTTTTTCTTTCGTTGTTTGTATTTTAAAACGCCCGCTGCTTCTTCAAAAATCCCTCGACGGTCTTCAGGTTTACTATTAAAAATCGCTTCAACTTTCCCTTGTGAAATAATTGAAAAAGATTCTTTGCCTAACCCTGAATCCATAAATAAATCTTGAATGTCTTTTAAACGGCACGCTTGTTTATTAATAAAAAAGTCACTTTCGCCCGTTCGTTTTAAACGACGGGTGACACTAATCTCACTATAATCCAATGCTAAATAATGGTCGCTGTTGTCTAACGTCACGGTAACTTCCGCAATATTTAGCGGCTTACGACCTTCCGAACCGGCAAAGATAATGTCGTTCATTTTGCCACCACGAAGGTTTTTCGCAGATTGTTCACCTAATACCCAGCGAACGGCTTCCGTGATATTACTTTTCCCACTTCCATTCGGACCAACCACTGCTGTCACATCATCTTCAAATTCAATAATGGTTTTATCTGCAAATGATTTAAATCCTGTAATTTCAATTCGTTTTAAATACACGAATATTGCTCCTTCCAGCCTTACTGAGGAATACTTTTCAGTGCCCGCTCAGCGGCATCCTGTTCAGCTAACTTCTTCGATTTTCCTTGGCCTAACCCAATGAGTTCACCATTCATGTAAACTTCAGTGAAAAAGGTGCGGTCATGGGCAGGGCCTTCTTCTTTAATTAAACGATATTCAATTGAAACATCGCCTTTGCGTTGTAAAACTTCTTGTAATTGTGTTTTGTGATCCATCTCATGTGAAAAAGCACCGGCATCAATTTTCGGAAAAATAACGTCTTCAATAAATTTCTTGGCTGCGCCAACTTTTTGGTCTAAGTAGAGGGCACCTAAAAAGGCTTCAAATAAGTCACATAATAATGATGCACGTGTTCGTCCGCCCGATGCTTCTTCTCCTTTACCTAATAAAATGTAGTTGTCGAAGTGACATTCTTTCGCAAATTTGGCTAAACTATCTTCCCGAACGATGGCTGCGCGCATCTTCGTTAATTTTCCTTCTGGAAGTTCTGGGAATTTTAAATACAAATATTGTGAAACAATTAATTCTAAAACTGCATCTCCTAAAAATTCAAGACGTTCATTATCGGATAATTTTAAATAGCGATGCTCATTCACATAGGATGAATGAGTAAAAGCTTGCTCTAATAGATTGACATCATGGAAAACAATGCCGTAACGTTCTTTTAACTCTGTTGTTAACTGATTGTCCATTCTCCACATTCCTTTACATTTATTTACACCTTGTTTCATTATACTTTTTTTTTCACTTTTTTTAAATGGTTCTATTCAGAAAAAGCCTGTTATTCACTGTGTTCTCATTATTTTTTAGAAAAAAATAAATAAATAGGGCTATGACTGAGATAAAAGCGTTTGTTTACGTAAGAGATAGAAAGAGCGTGGGACAAAAATCACTTTGGATTTTTGCGCCACGCTCAAAAACTGATAAACGGCGGGAACAGAAGCAACTCCTCCTTATTTCTCGGAGTTAAACACTTCTGTCCCGACCTCGTTCTATCTCTATTAAATCAGCGGAACGTTGTTTAACGTTTTTCCGCAGTGACACCCACCGTTGCCCATGGATTATCTTTCGTATCAACTGCCCAAGTAAAGTCAACTACACGGTCGTTGACTGGCAAGACTTCATTTCTGTAAAGCGTTGGGATTACAAACGCTTCATCAATGGCATACTCTTGCCAATCGTAGAAGGCTTTTTTACGTTTTTCTTCATCAAATGATGCTTTTGAATCAATCGCATCAAGTAATTTAGTATTTTCTTCTGACTCAAAACGTGTATAGTTAAAGGCTGAGTTTGGACCATATAAGCCGGTTGGTGAAGGATCTGAACCTGTGCCCCACGCGCCTTGATAGATATCTACTTCTGGGTCATCATTTTTCAATTTATCATAGAAGGCTTGGAAATCAATTAAGCGTCCTGTTGTATACGTTACGTTTAAGCCAATTTCTTTCCATTGTTGGACATAGTAATCAGCAAGTGGTTGTGCAGTTTCGCCGCCTGACATTGAAGCAAACTTGATTTCTAGTGGTTTGCCTTCTTTGTCTTCGCGAATGCCATCGCCGTCTACGTCTTTATAACCAGCATCGTCTAATAATTTTTTCGCTTTGTCTAAATCAAGCGTATAGCCTTTCGCTTCGCTATCATGCAAGCTCTTGAAGACTGGTGGAATTAACGTTGTTGCCCCTGTTCGTAAGCCGTTGTAGAATTTTTGGCCGACTGCATCATTGTCAATTGCATAGCCCATGGCTTGACGTAAGCTTTTATCTGCCATTTTAGCTTTTGGATTGTATTTCACTGTATTGGTTTCTTTGTCAAACGTACCCATTTTAAAGCCAATATACGTGTAGGCTTGTTCGGGACGTCCTAAGATTTGATACCCTTCAGTATCTTTGTAGGTTGGATACGTATCTGTTGGCATTGATAATGCAATATCGTATTGTTTCGCTTTCATCGCTTCTACAATGCTCGCAGAAGGAACAGATTTGAACACTAATTTATCTAATTTAGGTTTGCCACCGTAGTAATACTCATTTGGTAGGTATTCAACAGATTCACCTGTCACAATATTACTCATGTAGTATGGTCCAATAGTCACAGGTTTTTTACGAACTGCATCGCTTGACTCCATGTCTTTAACAGCAATTCCTTCAAAGGCATGTTTTGGTAAAACTGAACCCCAAACACCGCCACCTAATTGTTGCATTCCTGGGTGAACTTCTTTATAAGTGATTTTAACTTCTTTATCATTGACTTTTTCTATGCCAGAAATGGTTGGTGATTTACCAGCATGGTAGTCTTCCATGCCAACAATATTCGTAAAGTTATCATCATAACGAATCCCTGTATAGTCTTTATGACCAATGACTTCATAAGAGAAAATCACGTCATCTGCCGTCACATCTTTACCGTCAGACCATTTCAAATTGTCACGTAATTTAATGGTTGCTGTATTGGCATCTTCATCTAATTTCAGATCCGCAGGACCCCCATCGACAATCTTAAAGTCTGCATCATTGTTAAATAATGGCTGTACCGTTGGAAGCATGTATTGTGCATCATAGTTGTCTTGATAAAATTCTTGCTGGAAAAGTCCTTGGAATTGTGTATCCATAACTACAGCGACATCTAATGTCCCGCCATCAATTGCTTTTTTATCATTTTTAACAGCGATTGGCATTTTTGAAATGTCTTCTGTTTCCGTTGCTTTATTGCCCCCGCCTTTATTGCCGCCACCACATGCAGCTAACCCGAATACTAACACAGAAGCTAACGTGATTGCACCTAAAATCCGTTTCTTGTTCATCTCTTTTCCTCCCTCATTTTTTGGCTAATTAGCCTAATCGTTGTCGTGCATCTGCTGAGCGCTTAAATGCTTGTCCAACATAGTTTATACTTAACATCAAGACTAAAATTAGAATTGATGCAGGTAACCAAACCCATTGTTTATTGACTAATACATCCCCACTGCTGGCGTAGCCAATTAAGGTTCCTAAACTTGGGACACTTTGTGGTAACCCGAAGCCTAAGAAAGTTAACGTTGTTTCGATCCCGATATTGGCCGCGAAATTAATCGTTAAGTTCGTAATAATTAATGAACTTAAATTCGGCATAATTTCTCGAAACATAATTTTAAAATCGCTTGTTCCCATTGTCTTAGAGGCACTAACGTAATCTCGGCGCCCTTCAGATAACGTTTTACTGCGGAACAACCGCGCTTTTCCAACCCAATAAAAC
Organism: Enterococcus sp. GC34; assembly: GCF_040886645.1. Classification (NCBI taxonomy): domain Bacteria; kingdom Bacillati; phylum Bacillota; class Bacilli; order Lactobacillales; family Enterococcaceae; genus Enterococcus; species Enterococcus sp. GC34. The sequence goes on along the minus strand of NZ_JBFOEF010000004.1, from coordinate 187,010 downwards.
GCACACATAATCCAAATAAAGGACCAGATACTATATTTAGGAATCACGGAAACGAACACAATAATAATTAACATAATTGGCAAAATCATAATAAAATCCACGATACGCATCAAAATATTATCAATCATGCCTCCATAATAACCGGAAATAATCCCTAAACCGACCCCGATAATAGACGTAATAATCGTAATGGCAAAACCGATTAAAATCGAGTTTCTAGCCCCGATAATCAATTGCCCTAAAACATCACGACCCCCTTCATCGGCACCTAAAATGAACTTGGTGCCATTCATTGTAACGGTACCTGGTTCCGCATATTTATCTAAAATACTTACATGCATAACGGCACTTTGGTCTAACACTAACGAACCGATAAAAACGGCTAATAAGATAATGACCAAAAGGATTAAAGAAAACATCGCCATTTTTTCTTTGACGAATTCTCGCGCAATCATCCGAAAGCCCATTGGTGGAATACTTTCTTGTAAGACTTCTTCTCTTTTTTCTTCTGTCAATTCCATTTTTATCACCCTTTCTTCGTGTTTTTTCTACTGAATTCGAATTCTTGGATCAACAATACTCATTACAATATCAGAAATTAAGGTTCCGATAAGGGTTGCCAATCCCAAAATCAACACGAGAGCGGTAATAACGGAATAGTCACGTTGAATGATACTATCAATAAATAATTTTCCAATTCCTGGGAAAGCAAAAATCTTTTCAATAACGACTGATCCGGCAATCAAAGCAGTAATTTCATAACCTAATTGAGAGGCAATTGGTAATGCTGCATTTCTAAAAATGTGTCGATTAAAAATTTTATTCGTTGGCACTCCTTTTGAACGAGCAGTACGAACAAAGTCCATGTTTTTAACATCAATCACTTCACTGCGCAAATATTGAATAGTGACCGCTGTCCCTAACAACGCTTGAGTGACCCCTGGTAAAATTAAATGCTTCAGTTTATCTAAATAATACGGCCATGTTCCCTCAGCCAAACCAACAGTCACGGTTCCACTCGTTGGGAACCAGTCTAAGCGATACCCAAAAATAAAGAGCATAATCAAGGCAAAGATGAATAATGGTACGGCAAAACTGAAGAAGTTGTAGATAACCACCATTTTGTCAAACCATGAATTTTGGTAACGGCCAGCAATTAAACCGAAAGGAATGGCGATTAAATACGTGATTATAACTGACACAGCGGCCAATGCAATCGTATTCCCCACCCGACCAGCAATGAGCGTGGACACAGGTAATTTAAAGATAAAACTATGCCCAAAATCCCCATGTAAGGCATTGCCAATCCAACGGAAATATTGTTCGTACCAAGGATCATTTAACCCGGCAGCTTCGCGCATGGCTTCAATCACTTTCGGGTCTTGGTTCGGATTAATCAATCCTGTAAACGGATCACCTGGCATCATTTTAGCCAACAGGAAAATCAAGACACTTAAAATAATCACTTGCGGAATCATCAATAACAAACGGCGTAAAATTGTTTTCCACATTATTCAGCACCTCCATTTTTTAACGCTACTTGGTGGGTTGGACTAATCGCATGTAAGTTATAAACCCGCCCATTTTCATCATAATAGTCTTTATGATTTTCCCGATACTCTTGCTCAACTCTTCTTCGTTCTTCTTTGTGAGCTTCTCGGTTCGCTACGTCAATTTTAGGAATTGCTGAAAGTAAGCGTTTGGTATAAATGTGTTGTGGATTAGTGTAAATATCTTGGCGTGTACCGATTTCTACAAAACGGCCTTTGTACATAATGGCAATGTTGTCACACATATGTTTAACTACGCCCAAATCATGGGAAATAAATAAGTAACTTAACCCATATTCCTGTTGAATGTTTTTCATAAAATTCAATACCTGTGCTTGCACAGATAAGTCCAGTGCTGAAACAGGTTCGTCTGCAATAATTAATTTGGGGCTGGTAGCCACCGCTCGGGCGACGCCTAAACGTTGGCGTTGTCCACCAGAAAATTCATGAGGATATTTGTACAACGCATCTTCTGGCATCCCCACAATGTCCAATAAACTTTTGACTTTTTTCTTTTCTTCTTGGTCACTTAACCGTTCAAAATTTCGAATTGGTTCGGCGATAATATCTAGTACTCGTTTTTTAGGGTTTAAACTTGACATCGAATCTTGGAAAATCATTTGGACATCTTTGTTGTATCCAATCGCTTTTCGACTTCGCGGCTTGGTTACATCTTGTCCTTGATAAATAATTTCACCATTTGTAATTTTTTCTAAACCAATAATTGCTTTTCCTGTTGTTGATTTTCCAGAACCCGATTCACCAACTAACCCATACGTTTTACCTTGTTCAATCATGAAATCCACACCATCAACCGCCAAAACATGATCAGTGATTCGATTGAAGAAGCCGCTGCGAATTGGATAATGAACTTTTAAATCTTTAATTTGAATAATTTCTGTCATTACGCTTCCCCTTCCCCGTCTCTAAAATGAAAATGTTTATAACATGTACAACGAACATAATGATTCGGTGCAACTTCATGTAATGTTGGATTTTCTTCATGTTCCGATGCATCAATCCAAGGAATTCGTGGGGCAAACCGACAACCTTTTCTAGGTAATTTGGTTAACGAAGGAACAATCCCTTCAATCACATGAAGTTCTTCTTCATCTGAATTCTCTTGGGGAATGGACTGAAGTAAGGAACGTGTATATGGATGTTTCGGATGACTAAACAATTCTTCAGCAGTGGCTACTTCTACAAACTGACCCGCATACATAACCGCTACACGATCAGCCATTTCCGCAACTACACCTAAGTCATGGGTAATTAAAATAATGCCGCTCCCTGTTTCTTCTTGCAAATCTTTTAACAAATCGAGAATTTGTGCCTGAATGGTAACGTCTAAGGCCGTTGTTGGTTCATCTGCAATTAAAATCGGTGGTTTACACGCGATTGCAATGGCAATAATCACCCGTTGGCGCATGCCGCCAGACAATTCATGAGGATACTGTTTCCCGACACGCTCTGGGTTGGGAATCCCCACTTGATCTAACAGTTCAATGGCCCGTGCTTGTTTTTGTTGTGCGGTCATTTTGGTATGATACGTGAGACTTTCTTTAATTTGGTCTTCAATTCGCATGAGCGGATTCAGTGCAGACAACGGATCTTGGAAAATCATCCCAATATCGTTTCCTCTGACTTTGTTGTACAATGTTTCATTAAACGTAGTTAAGTTTAAATTGTTGTATAAAATTTCCCCAGTAATTTTGGTATGATTGGGATCATGTAAGCCCATAATCGTTGTTGCTAAGGTACTTTTTCCACAACCAGATTCTCCGACGATTGCTAGAATCTCATTTTTCTTCAATTCAAATGAAACATCATCGACGGCATTATAATAATCATCTTTGATTCTAAATGCTGTTTCTAATCCTGAAACCTCTAGTAATTGTTCATTTCCTTGCATCCATACGCACCCCTTACGTCCTTTCAAAAACATTATATAAATTAACTAATATTTAATGATAGCACTTTCTAATTTTTATTAATGTTAATTTACAGCTCATTGTTTTTTCATAATTTTATAGAATTATTCCATAAAAAGCAAGATAAAATAACTTTTTTCGCAGTTATTTTTTTACATGTATGATTTTTTTTACAAAAATATGTGTAAAAATAGCCTTATTGCTTAATAAAATAACCATTATGTACGCAAAAAAAGTCGATCAACACGAATGTCAATCGACTTTGTCTTATTATTTTTTATGAATTACTCACAATATAATCTACAGCGGCACCAACTGTTTCAATTTTTTCTGCATCTTCATCTGAAATCTCTGTTCCAAATTCATCTTCAAGTTCTAAAACAAACTCCATTACGCTAATTGAGTCAGCGTTCAAATCATCTTTAATGTTTAATTGATCTGTTACTTGATCCGCTTCAATATCAAAGTGGTTTGAGATAATCTTCGCTACTTTTTGAAGTACTTCTTCACGAGTCAACTGTATTCACCTCCACTGCTTTTGAAAAAAGGTTCTTTCTTTTACTAAAACGCTAAGATACATTGTACTCACAATTTGGGTATTTGTCCATCTTTTTTTCATTTGAGTAACAAACTGATGTCAAGACAATTGCAAATTACTCTGCTTTGCCTTCATAATATTCCACTAATTGTGGGACAACTTGGGTTTCTAACATTGTATGAATTTGACGAATGGTGTAGCGGACGGCATCAGGACCCGTGGCCCCATGCGTTTTAATGACTGGCGCTTTTAAGCCAAATAAAACCGCCCCCCCATGTTTTGAGTAGTCCATTTCGTCTTTCATGCCACGCAACGCATTCTTTAATAATAAGGCGCCCATTTTTCCTTTGACACCTTCAGAAAGAATCGCTGTTTTCAGTAAGCTCATCATGTTCATAGCTGTGCCTTCGATGGATTTTAAAACGGCATTTCCTGTGAAGCCATCTGTCACCACCACGTCAGCTACGCCATTTAATAATTCTCGTGCTTCAACGTTTCCGACAAAATTAATCGTTTCATCTGCTGCTAACAATTCGAAGGCTTTTTTCGTTAATTCACTGCCTTTTGTTTCCTCAGTTCCGTTATTTAATAGACCAACACGAGGATTCTGAACGTTCCGAACTTTTTCAGCATAGAATGAACCTAAAACGGCATACTGAACCAAATGTTCTGGTTTATTGTCTGCATTGGCTCCTAAATCTAACATGTCAAACCCTTTGTCTGGTTCTCCCATGACAGGTAAAGTTGACATCAAACCGGGACGTTCCACATTTTTGATGCGGCCGACAATGAACAGACCCGCTGCTAATAGCGCTCCGGTGTTACCGGCAGAAAAAATCGCATCGGCTTCCCCATTTTTAACTGCTTGCGCTGCTAAAACCATGGAAGCAGTTTTCTTACGACGGATTGCCTTCACTGGCTCATCGTCACTAGCAATTTTTTCATCGGTATGAATAATCGTAATGTTTTTTTCATCGGTGATGTATTTTTTTATTTCGGCTTCTTTTCCATATAATTGAAATTCAATGTCTGGGAAGTCTTGTTTGGCTAGCATAACCCCTTCAACAATTGCTTGTGGGGCGTTATCTCCACCCATTGCATCTACAGCAATTTTCATGAGTGATTCCCTCCTACTTTTTTGTTTCCTAACAAGTATAACATATTTTTTTCAAAGAAATACGCATTGGCTTTTACTTTCTGGCTTCAAAAATTACCTCTTCTAATCGAAAAATTGGGCCGCCTCATCTTGAGGTTTCACTCGATTGGCTAAGCCTTGATAAGCAGGATATTGCCACCATTCTTTCACTTGCCATAGGGCACTTGCTTCTTGGCGCGCAACTTCTAAAATGTTAAAGTCCGTCACGATATCTCCTACCGCAAATTGAGGCACCCCTGATTGCCGTGCACCGAACACTTCCCCAGGTCCGCGAAGTTCCAAATCACGCTCACTCAAGACAAAACCATTGGTGGTTTCTGTCATGATTTTCATACGCTCAACGCCCATTTCATTTTTCGGATTGGCCACTAAAATACAATAAGATGCACTGGAGCCACGCCCCACACGGCCCCGTAACTGATGTAACTGTGCTAACCCAAACCGGTCCGCATCCATAATTAACATCACCGTGGCATTTGGTACATTCACGCCAACTTCAATAACAGTGGTAGAAACCAATAATTGCAGCTGATTGTCTTTGAACTCCTGCATAATGTCATCTTTTTCTTGGTTTTTCATTTTACCATGTAGTAATCCCACTTGATATCTTGGGGAATAAAAGCTTTGCATATGTTCAAAAATTTCTGTTGCATTTTTCACATCTAAGGCTTCCGATTCTTCAATCAAGGGACAAATAATATAGGCTTGATGTCCTCGAGCCAACTCTTTTTCCATCCATTCTAAAACAGTATCTAACTGCGGCGGCCGAATCCAACGTGTTTCGATTGGAATCCGTCCAGCTGGCATTTCATCAATGATTGATACATCCATTTCGCCATAGGCTGTAATTGCCAGCGTTCGAGGAATCGGAGTGGCCGTCATGAATAAAACATCTGGTTTTAAGCCTTTTTCTCTTAATATTTTTCTCTGATTCACACCAAAACGATGTTGCTCATCGGTGATTACCAAACCTAATTGATGGAAACTGACATCTTGTTGTATCAAAACATGGGTCCCTACCACAATGTCAATCTCGCCATTGGCCAGTTCTTCGAGAATTAGACGACGTTCTTTCGTTTTGGTGGAACCTGTTAATAAGGCCGTTCGCACTTCTAATGGATCAAACAACTGCTGTAAGCTTTCCATGTGTTGTTGCGCTAAAATTTCAGTTGGAACCATCAACGCTCCTTGAAAGCCAGCGGTCATGGTGGCGTATAGCGCAATCGCAGCCACTACCGTTTTCCCACTCCCCACGTCACCTTGAAGCAATCGTTGCATATGCTTCGGACTTCGCAAGTCTCGACAAATTTCATTGGTCACTTTTTTTTGAGCGCCTGTCAATTCAAACGGCAGTCCTTGGGTGAATGTTTTTAAGCGATCCACGTCATATTGAATGGCTAAACCATTTTTTTCCGCTTTTTCTTGTTTCTTCAGTCCTTGCATTTTAAGTTGGAAAAGGAAAAACTCTTCAAAGACTACTCGCCGTTTGGCTTGATGGCTTTCTTCTGGATTACTGGGAAAATGCATCGCCCACATTGCTTCTTTTCTAGGCATCAAGCGGTACTTTTCTAATAAATCATTCGGTAAAATCTCTTCAATCAGCGAACCATACTCTTCAAAAGCAGTGCGGATTAACTGAACCAACGTGCTTTGGCGGACTTTTTTATTCACATGATAAATGGGGGCGAAATCTTCATTGTCTCCTTTAGAAGCTAAGATTTTCATGCCATTTAATGATTTTCTCTTGGCATCCCATTTGCCATAAACAGCAATTTCTTCGGAAAGAACTACTTTGTCTTTTAAAAAAGGTTGATTGAAGAAGGAAACATTAATGACCGTATGTTCTTGCATCATTCGAAACGTTAACCGGCTCTTCTTATAACCGTACCGACTAACGACTGCTTCAGAAACCACTAGCCCTTTTAGCGTAACTTTTTCCTGATCCTGAATCTCGCTTAAATCCTTTTCTTGGATATCATCGTAGCGGAAGGGATAATACGTCAATAAGTCTTCAATTGTAGCAATCCCCAGTTCTTGTAAATTTTCAGCACGTTTTGGGCCAACACCGGGCAATACGCTGACTAAATCTGTGATGTCCATAAAATCCCCTCCTCATTAATATACGCAAAAAAATGGATCATTCATTAAATAGGCTGGTTCATTAGCCCTAACTAATGAACCAGCCTATTCGTTTTTATTTTTTCATCACGAAAACCTATTCTGCTGAGAATAAGTATGGATATACAGGTTGTCCACCTTCATGAAGTTCTGTTTCTAGTTCATCGTTTTCAGAAACTAAAATAGCAATTAACTTTTCAGCTTCTTCAACTGAACCATCTTCGCCGACAATAATTGTCACGATTTCAGTGTCTTCATCAATCATGCGGTTCAACGTGTCTAATGATGCATTAAAACGATCTGCTTCAGAAACGACGATTTTACCATCAATCATTCCTAAGAAGTCATCTTTTTTAATTTCAACGTCATCAATGGTTGTGTCACGAACAGCTGTGGTTACTTGACCACTCACAACGCTGTCTAACATTTCCGTCATACTTGCTTTGTTTTCTTCTAATGATTGTTGATCATTGAAAGCTAACATTGCTGTCATTCCTTGAGAAATGGTTTTAGATGGAACAACCGCTACTGGTACATCGGCAACTTCTGCTGCTTGATCAGCCGCCATAAAGATGTTTTTGTTGTTTGGTAAAATAATGACTTGCTCTGCATTCACTTCTTTGACTGCTTTTAAAATATCTTCCGTACTTGGGTTCATTGTTTGGCCACCACTAATAATGTAGCTTGCACCTAAACTTCGGAATAATTCTTGAACGCCTTCACCGGCTGCAATAGCAATCACAGCAAACGGTACGCGAACTTTTTCAGTCAACGCTTCTTGCTGAGCATCGCGTTCAACCAACGTTTCATGTTGTAAACGCATATTGTCTACTTTTATTTTTACTAACGAACCAAATTTTTGGCCGTAGTTCATCACTTCACCTGGATGCTCAGTGTGTACGTGAACTTTGATAATTTCGTCATCGTTAACGACTAATAGAGAATCGCCTAGTTCATTTAAGTAGTTTCTGAATGTTTCATAATCAAAAGCGCTGTCCACGGTTGGGCCTTCGCCGATACGAACCATAATTTCTGTACAATAGCCAAATTTAATGTCTTCTGTCGCAACGTGGCCACTAACACCACGGTGATGTTCAGCATTAACCATTTCGTCCATTTCGGCAGGACTTGGTTCATACGTCTCAGTTGGTAAAAATTCACCACTAAGCGCTTCTAAAAATCCTTCATAGATAAATAGTAGTCCTTGACCCCCACTATCTACAACGCCGACTTCTTTTAGGACAGGTAATAAATCAGGTGTTTTCGCTAAGGCACGTTTAGCACCTGCTACAACAGCTGTCATAACTTCGATACAGTCATCTGTTTCTTTCGCTTTACGTTCACCAGAACGCGCCGCTTCACGAGAAACAGTTAAGATTGTTCCTTCAACGGGTTTCATCACTGCTTTATACGCTGTTTCTACACCATGTGTAAAGGCAGCGGCCAAGTCTTTGGCACTTAATGTTGTAACCTCAGGAATTTGTTTTGAGAAGCCACGGAATAATTGAGATAAAATAACCCCAGAATTTCCACGAGCACCCATTAATAACCCTTTGGATAACGCACCTGCTAATTCTCCTACTTTTTCAGAGCGAGAATCGGCCACAGCCTTTGCACCACTGGTCATTGATAAGTTCATATTTGTTCCTGTATCACCATCGGGTACAGGGAAAACGTTTAATGAGTTGACATATTCTGCATTTGTGTGCAGACGAGTCGCACCTGCCTGGACCATTTCCTGGAACTGACCTGCGCTGATTTCTGTTACATTCACCTAAAAAATCCTCCTTCAGATTTACCGCTAACGGCAACACACGACTTCCTTGTGCAATTGCATCGTTGACAGTACACTACCTCTAATCCGGTAATACACGAACTCCTTGAACAAAAACGTTAACTGAATTCGCAGTGACACCTAATAATGTTTCAAGATTATATTTTACTTTTTCTTGGACGTTACGAGAAACTTCAGAAATTTTTGTACCATAACTAACAATCGTGTAGACATCCACTGCGATTCCGTTGTCTTCTTGACGAACAACGACACCACGTGAGTAATTCTCACGACGTAAAATATCGTTTAAGTTATCTTTAATTTGATTTTTGCTTGCCATTCCGACAATTCCGTAAATATCTGTCGCAGCTCCGCCAACTACTGTAGCGATCACATCATTGGTAATCTCAATGGTACCTGCGGGTGTTTGAATTTTTACAGCCATTGATGAAAGCCTCCTTATAAGAGCACATTCGCCCTATTTTCTTCCATAACATTTTATCATATCCAGCCTTTAATTAAAAGGAAGTTCGTCAGATATTTTCATTCTTCCACTTCTAAGTGAACATTCTAGCAAGATTTCAATTTACTCTTTTTGATTGCTAAAGTCAAATCATAGAAAAAAATCTTCTTGCAAATCAGTGCCTAATATGATAAATTAAGTTAGTATGAGCTGAATATTATCGCTCCAAGATCAAGGCAAAGGAGGAAACTTAAAATGGCAAAAGTATGTTACTTCACTGGTCGTAAGACTTCAAGTGGTAATAACCGTTCACATGCGATGAACTCAACAAAACGCACTGTGAAACCTAACTTACAAAAAGTTCGCGTATTAATCGATGGTAAACCTAAAAAAGTTTGGGTGTCAACTCGTGCTTTGAAATCTGGTAAAATCGAACGTGTTTAATAAACTTAAATAAGCAAAGCTGGACGTTCGTTGTTCGGCTTTTTTTATTGCAAAAAAAAAGAGGTTGACCTTCAGCAAAGTGCTGAAGGTTCAACCTCTTTTTACTTGTCTTTACTTTGAATAACTGCAATCATCCCTGCATCAAAGGAAAAAGCAGCGGCTTCTTCGATAAATTCGTTACTTGCATACGATGTTGGATAAGGAACATCTTGATTGGTTAATAAATATTTACTGCGTCGTAGCGTCAAGTTTTCTACAGGCGTCAAACAGCAGTAGGCCAGATATTCTTTATCTGGCTCTTTTGGTACGATATACGAACCAGGGGCGTAATACTGGATGCTATTTTGACGATCGCATAGACGGATTTGGCGAAGTACGCCTTGAAATCGTGGTTCAAAGGGTAACCAAAGATTGGCTAACAGGTGGTCAATTCTGCCCCCTGTCGCACCGATAATCGTCATCTCTGCTTGTGGAAATCGTTGTAAAGCTTCTTGAAGCGCTAATTGTGTATCTGTATCATCTTTTTCAGCAGGTGCTTGGATGAGTGTTTCGGCAGTTTCTTGGACAAAATGGTATTCTTCTCGTGATAATGAATCAAAATCACCCACCGCTAATTGTAACGGTAAATCGGCCTCTAATAAATGGAGACAGCCGCGATCAATACCTACGAAATAATCATACGTAGCTGGTTCAATGGTTGGCCAATCACTTGGCTCGCCACCAGCTACCAGTAAGACACGACTCATTTGTCTAGCACTGCTCTCAGTGCATCGATTCGTTCTTGAGGATTTTCAGCATTATAAATGTAGGAGCCTGCAACAAACACTTCCGCACCAGCTTCTTTGCAGCGTGCGGCAGTTTCAGGAACAATCCCGCCATCGACTTCAATTTCATAGGTGTATCCTTTTGTTTCTTTCCATTCTTTTAATTGAGCAATTTTTTCTAGTGAGTTTTCAATAAATGATTGTCCGCCAAAGCCTGGATTGACAGTCATTACCAAGACTTGGTCTGCTAAGTCTAATACATTTTCAATCATCGAAAGTGGTGTCCCTGGATTGATGGTTACGCCAGCTTTCACACCCGCATTTTTAATCATTTGTAAGGCACGATGAATATGAGGTGTTGCTTCTTGATGGACGGTAATAATATCCGCACCAGCTTCCGCAAAGGCATTGATATAGTTTTCAGGTTGTACAATCATCAAATGAACATCCAATGGTAGTTTTGTCACTGGACGAATCGCTGAAACGATATTCGGTCCTAAGGTAATGTTGGGCACAAATTGACCATCCATGACATCAACATGAATATAATCTGCTCCTAATTCTTCTACTAAACGGATATCTCTTTCTAAATTGGCAAAATCGGCACTTAAAATGGATGGTGCTAGTTTCATTTGGCTCGCTCCCTTTATATTTGCTATGATTTTTTCTTATAAACAGGTCGTCGATTCTCGATTTCCATTAAAAACTGTAAATAATTTTCGTAACGACTCGTCGCAATGGTTCCCGCTTCCACTTGGCGTTTCACTTCACAACCAGGTTCTTTGTGGTGCATACATTCACGAAACTTACAGTGAGAGGCCGCGGCAACAAATTCAGGAAATTGCTTTGGTAATTCCACTGCTTCCATCTCCAAGAAATCGATGGCACTAAATCCTGGTGTATCAGCAACCAAACCGTCGTATAACGGAATCAACTCCACGTGACGGGTCGTATGTTTGCCCCGTCCTAAAGATTGGGAAATTTCCGCAGTTGCTAGTTGTAATTCTGGTGAAATTTGATTCAACAATGTTGATTTTCCAGCGCCTGATTGTCCCATAAAAACAGTCAACCGTTCTGGGAAAAAGCGTTCTAATTCTTTGGTGGCTTCTACGTCTTCCGAAGCGATTATCGCATAACCTAACGCTTCATAAATCTGTTTAATTTCAGTGACTTCTTGACGTTGCAGCTCATCTAATAGATCAACTTTCGTTAAATAAATAACTGGTTCTATATCCTTATACTCTAAGCTGACTAAGAAACGATCCAACAAATTAAACGAAAAATTTGGCGAAACCATACTCATGACAACCACACCTAGATCCACATTTGCAACAGGCGGGCGCACTAATTCATTTCGTCTTGGTAAAATTTCCAACACATAACCATCTGTTAAATTATCGCTTTCAAAAAGTACTTCATCTCCCACCAGTGGCGTAATTTTTCGATTACGAAAATTCCCTCGCGCTCTTGTTTGATATGTTTCTCCATCTGCGTATACATAATAAAAACCGCTTAACGCTTTTCTGATTTGACCTTTCAGATAAACCACTCCTAACTACTTTCGAATATACAGGATAGTGGCAGAGAAATCAAGGGAGCAAGAGTATGTCTAAGCGAAAAGAAGGTGCACAGTATCGTGTACCTTCAACATTAATTTACTGATTACTTTTTTGAAATTTATGATAAGAATTAAAAGAACACTATTAAGAAATAGAATCCGTGATTTCTAAACTACTAGATATAGTAGCTTCTGAATTTATATGCTCTTCTATTCTATCATTCAACTCTTGCACTGATACACTTTCATTCGTTGAATTTTCTATTACTTCCCTTGAGCTCGTTACACTCCTTGCACTGATTGTTGCGCCTATATTCAAATAGCCCACCCATATATTGTTGTCGTCATACAGGGAATAGTATTTCACTCGATTCCCTAGAGTATACACATATTTGGCCCTGTATTTATTTTTTAATCTTCCAGTAGTACTTCCTCTCTTGCTACTGAAATAAAAATTTGACCAAATAGTATATCCTTCTCTAGCAATTGTTATTTTTTTGTTAAATACTTCTGCTTTGAGTTCTCTGGCGGCCGCAGTGTTTAAGTAGCCAACCCATGAGCCATTATTGTTATACAAAGAATAGTATCTCGCCCCGTTTCCTAAACTATATACATATTTCGCTTTGTAGACTCTTCCTAACGTTCCTTGGGTATTTCCTGTTTTACTTGCAAAAAAGAAATTTCCCCAGGTTGTGTAGCCTTCCTTTGTTATTGTTACATCTTTGTCAAAGGGATCTGCTTTGAGTTCTCTGGCGGCCGTAGTGTTTAAGTAGCCCACCCATGAACCATTATTGTTATACAAGGAGTAGTATCTCACTCCGTTCCCTAAACTATATACATATTTTGCTTTATAGACTCTTCCTAACGTTCCTTGGGTATTTCCTGTTTTACTTGCAAAAAAGAAATTCCCCCAAGTTGTGTAGCCTTCCTTTGTTATTGTTACGGCTTTGTCAAAGGGATCTGCTTTGAGTTCTCTGGCAGCGCTAGAATTAACATAACCTGCCCATGAGCCATTACTATTATACAGCGAGTAATAACTATTATTGTTATCCAATGTATATAAATATTTCGCTTTATAGACTCTTCCTAACTTCCCAGTAGTACTTCCTTTGTTATTGTTCCAATCAAAATTTCCCCAAATGGTAAATCCTTCTTTCGAGATGGTCACGTTCTTATCGAATGGATTAGCCACATATTGATTTTTAATATTCATGACAAAATTATAATATGTGTTAGTAAATTTTATCCCCATATTAGTATTTGAATTATCAGCAACATTAAGGCCTATCGCATAGTTGTCATTAGTATGAATCGGGCCTCCACTAAATCCTGCTGTTGTGTCTATTTTATAAAGTAATCTATAATCTGAAGAATTTGTTATTTGTCCAAAAGAACTATACAACTTGCCAAATTTGTCACTATCTACAGATAGGTTACTCCCAGGATATCCTGTAACCCTAGCACTTGAAGGTATGGATTGTTGCATTCCAAAATAACCAGTTCGATCTCCAATTTTTGTTTTTAATTTTATAACTGCTATGTCATCTTTCGTATTGTATTTCTTTTCTCCGTATGCACCACCACCTGTTTGCCATGATTTTAAAACATAAACAGCTCTTATGTTTGATGTTTGCCCAAATGGTAAGTAACCATCGTTATAACCAGGTTGAATTTTTAAGTTATCAATCTTCCATTTCCCATTAAAATAAACACAATGTGCTGCTGTTACCACAGTATCTGGCGAAACTAAAAAACCTGTTCCCCCATAATCTCTACTGTAATTAGAATAACCTAGCCTCACAACTGCACTAAAAGGAAATTTTGTCGTATCTACTCTCGTTCTATTGTCTTCTCCAAAAACGGTATACGGTTCTGCTGGAAGCAATCCTTCTACCCAATTTTGATCATAAACCTCACTCGGTTCTACACAGGAAGAAGTGGCAGTTTCCCAATCTACATCTTCAATAATACCTTCTGATAACTCCCTGTTATTATCTAAATCAAAATAACTAAGTTCTAAATCCTCAGCACAAGCTACAATACTAGTCATGTAAAAAAGTGATACTAATCCGAACAATCCCCACAATACTTTTTTCATTAAAATCATCGTTTTATCTCTTTACGTTTTTTTATGACAGAAACTAGACAAATTAAAAAGAAGAGTCCGACTATTTGAAAATATATACTTGTTTTTGAGCTTCCTGTTTTCGGTAACTCTCTATTCGATTTTGTTACATTTTCAGATACATACGTACCAAGTTTATTGCGATTTGGCTCACTAATTGTTACCTTTAATTTTTTAGGTGGCACGGTGGAATAACTTATCTTTCTTTCGGGATACTTCTCCCTAATTAAATTTAATGTTTTATCAGAAAGGCTCACACTTACAACTATTGTTGTCTCCCCTGCTTTCATGGCTTTCCACGCGCCATCCTTTGATAATTGGATATATGGATTATCACTAATTTCAGTATATATACCTTCTAATTGAATATCTTCATATGTACCTAAATCAAACCTCCCACTATCTCCTACTAATGCATTAATAGAATCTTGCACTGGAGGCAAGACTATTTCGATTTCTTTGTTTCTAACACTTTTTTTCTCCCCAATTACAACAGGTATCGCCTTTGGTGGTTTAGTTGGTAATATAATCTCTTTATCAGGATATTTATCTTTCAGTTTCTGTATCGTTTCATCAGTTAATTGAACAGTAACGTAAATATTTGTCTTCCCTACTTTTAATGCTTTCCATACGCCATCACTTGCTAATTCTATATACGGATTATCCTTTACTGCCGAGAATACCCCTTCTAATTTGACTCCTTCAAATTTTCCCAAATCCAACTTACCACTATCACCTACAACACCAATAATTTCATTCTCAAGTGGTTCTAAATGGATACCTAGCCCCTTATCCACAGAATCACTGATTTCCACTAAAATTAATTGTTGCTTTTCCGGTGTAACAATTATTGCATGCGGATATTTTTTATTTATTTTTGAATAGGATTCCTCAGAAAGAGTAAAATTAGGCATAATTGCAGTTTTTCCCGCTTTTAGTGCTTTCCATTTCCCGTCACTACTCACTTCAATAAAAGGATTGTTCTTAATTTCCTTAAAGGTACCCGTCAAGGAAATGTCTTCAAAAGTACCCACATTAATCATTCCAGTAGAGCCTGTTTCCGCTTGAATCGATGCTGGTGAAAAATGGTAGTCCAAGGAGATTTTTTCTGCTGCTTCATTAATATTTACTTCTAATTGTTTAGCTCCATGTTCAGGATAAACAATCTCGCGGCCAGGATATTTATCTTCTAGCGCTTTTACTGTATTTTCAGATAGCGTTACGACTACTACAATCTTTGTTTTCCCCGACTTTAGTGCTTTCCATTTTCCATCACTAGTCAACGCTATATAAGGATTATCTGTTATTTCAGTGTATACTCCTTCTAGTTTAACACCTTCAAAATCACCTAATTCAAGAAATCCAGTACTACCAACTACACCATTAACTGAATTTTGCAGCGGCTCTATAGCGACTCTGATGGACAAATCTACTGCTTGCTTCTCCCCTCCCCTTACCTCTGAACGATCAGCTATGTTTTCCTGACTAACAGTATTATTAATTAAAACTTCTCCACTGGAAAAAGTACTAACTGCCATGATACCAAAAAACGTCATCAAAATATTCTTCATCAAGTTTCTCCTCCTTTGTGTATGCTCTACCTTACTAGTAACTATGGATAATATAGAATTCTCTTGTTATTCAGTACAAAACGGGAATCCTCCTATACTTAAAAAATCTTCAGCTAACCAAGCTGCTATATGTATGTTCATTAGCCTAATCCGCAACAGCTCTTAAAAGTAGCGGTTACCATCAACTCTGCTCTATATTTCAATGTTATCATAACTTAATACTTGTTTATTCTCAGTTTTTTTTTCAATCTAAGGATTTTCTGATAAAAAAATACAAACAGAGGTACTTCGAAAAATAGAAGTACCTCTGTTTGTATTAAAATGTATTAGTTGTTCCCTGCCTTACTTGTATCATCTGTTGAAGATTTCGAACTAGAATCATTTGCTTTTGAATAATAAACTGTAACAGAGTCGCCTTTTTTGACTTTGCTGCCAGCGGATGGGCTAGTTCGTTCAACGACTTGGCCATCGCCAGAGCCAGATAATCCTTGTTCATTGATTTTAAGGCCAGCGTTATTGATGCTGTCTTCTGCAGCTTTTGGCGAATAACCTGAAATATCAGGAACAGTTACTGAGTCACTGCCTTTGCTGACATGTAAAGTAATCGTGTCATTTTTCGGATCAACAGCGGTACCAGAAGCTGGTTCTTGACTAATCACGGTATCTTTTTCAACCTTGTCGCTTTCTTCGTCCACTCGTTTAATTTGAGATTCTGGGATACCTAAAGCAATTAAGCGACTTACCGCATTATCGTAAGAAATTCCGCTATAATCAGAAAGTGTCACTTTGTCGCTGCCTTTACTTACATATAACGTCACTTGGCCATTTTTAGGTGTCACGGTGCCACCTGGTGCGGGGTCTTGCGTAATGACTAAACCTGGTTCTACCGTATCGCTTGCTTGGTCGACACGCGTAATTTGAGATTCAGAAATACCTAATTGCGCCAGTGCATTTACTGCATTTGTGTAAGAATAACCGGCGTAACTAGGCAAAGTAACCGCTTCTGGTCCTTCACTGACCGTTAAAGTGACGTTGTCTTTTTTCGGATCAACTTTTTTACCTGCAGCTGGTTTTTGTTTAATAATGCTATCCGTAGACACAGAATCACTGTATTCTTTTTTCGTTGTAATTTGGTCTTCTGAAAACCCTAGTTTTTTCAAGGCTTCGACAGCAGATTCATACGATTCGTTTGTATAATCGGCCATCTCAATTTTTTCTGTTCCAGAGCTGATGTACAAAGTAACAGATCGGCCTTTTTTCACAGATGATTTTGCTTCGGGGTCTGTTTTGACCACCTTGCCTTCTTCAATCTTATCGTCGGGAATTTTTTTGGTTTCACTATCGACTTTCAGCCCGGCACTTTGTAGCGCTTGTGAAGCGGCCGCTTTCGTTTCATTTGTAACATCAGGAACTTCAACGTCTTTACCACCCGACATTGCAAAGGCTAAGCCACCTATTGCTAAAGCAATTAATGCCGCAATTGCTAAGCCAATCCACAATTTTTTACGGTTTTTCTTCGGTGGTTGTTCAGCTAAAATGTCATCTGCGATATCTTCTGGGACTTCGACAGGCGTTGTCTCTTCCGGTTCAGCGATGTCTTCGGGTATCGGAGTTAATACTTTCGTTTCTTCTAATAAAGCCGTTGGTTCCCACGCAGGTTCGTTTAAACGACTGGCTGACAAGGACGTGTATAAGTCTTCTGCCATCTCATTCGCTGTTTTGTAGCGATCGCTTGGGTCTTTTGCGGTTGCGTGACGAACCACATTTTCCAATGATTGAGGAATTCCTGGATCAAACATTTTGACAGAGGGAATTTCTTCTTGAAAATGTTTTAAGGCAATCGTTACGGCTGATTCACCATCAAAAGGTACATTCCCTGTTAGCATTTCATAGAGAATAATTCCCACAGCGTAAATATCTGATTGGTTGGTCGCCATGCTTCCGCGCGCTTGTTCTGGCGATAAGTAATGCACCGAACCTAACATTGTGTTCGTTTGCGTAATTGACGTTTCTGACAAGGCAATCGCAATCCCAAAGTCAGTAATTTTGACTGTGCCGTGTTCGTCAATCAGAATGTTTTGCGGTTTTAAATCCCGGTGAATAATTCTATGTTCATGTGCCATTGCGACAGCAGATAAAATTTGTTGCGTAATATCCACAACTGTGGAATAAGGAATTGGGAAATGCGTTTGGATGTACCGTTTTAAGTCCATTCCTTTCACATATTCCATGACTAAATATTGTAGTCCATCTTCTTCGCCTACATCGTACACACTGACGATATTCGGGTGAACCAGCTCAGTTGCGGCTAGTGCTTCACGCTGAAAACGTCGGATGGCGGCTTGATCGTTTTGGAAGTCAAAGCGCAAGACTTTTACTGCAACGTCTCGGTCTAAAATTAAATCGTGTGCTAAATAGACGTTGGCCATGCCGCCACTTCCGATGCTGCCAATAATGTGATATCGACCATTCAGCTTCTTGCCGATTTCTATCATTGGTTTTCCTCCTTCTGTTCGTCAAAGTGTATCACTAACACGGTAATGTTATCTAAACCACCCGCTTCATTTGCTTGGGCAACGAGTTGGCTTAATTTGGATTCTAAGGGATCTGACGTCTCTAAAATTTCTAAAATTTTTGTCTCAGGAACCATATTGGTTAAACCGTCCGAACATAACAGTAAATAGTCATTAGGCAGCCATTCATGATTGGTTACATCGACTTCGACAGTGCCAGGCATTCCCAAAGAACGTGTTAGGACATTTTTTCGTGGATGATTTGCAGCCATCTCACGAGTAATCTCCCCTGATTTTACTAGTTCATTCACTAAAGAATGATCTTCTGTTAATTGTAACATGTGTTGGTCACGAACTAAATAAGCACGACTGTCCCCCACATTTGCTAAGACAAATGAATCCGGTAAAAGGATGGCACCAACCACGGTTGTCCCCATTCCTAAATACTCTGGTTTCGATTGTCCGCGTTCATAAATTTTTTCATTTTCCTTTTGAATTGCTTGAATTAACCACTGTGCAGATTTTTCAGCTGAGTCGACAGACGCATTGGACCAACTCTCACCTAAATTATTGACTGCCATTTGGCTAGCGACATCACCTGCTTGGTGACCACCCATGCCATCTGCTAAAACAGCAAAGGTTATGTGTTGTTGGTTCTCAAAAACGTTGGCATAATCTTGGTTCGTATTTCTTTTGCGACCGACATCTGATTGAACGTTGATTTCCAAATTATTTCACCTCATTTGAACTAACTTTCCGCATACAGCAAATAAAGAAGCCATCTGTCATGTATTGATGGGGATACAGAACCAGTTCTTGCTCTTTTACTACTGCTTGGACGTTTTCATTTGCAACAATTTCAATTTTTTCAAATTCAGGGTGTTTGGCTAAAAAGGCTGCCACCACTTCCTGATTTTCTTCTGGCGTAATAGTACAAGTGCTATAGACCATTATACCCCATTGTTTTAGTGTTGGGGCAACACTTTCTAAGATTTCTAACTGAATTTTAGGTAAATTTTGAAAATCATTGGCCGTTTTATGGTATTTAATGTCTGGTTTACGGCGCATCAGCCCTAAGCCTGAACATGGCGCATCAACTAAAATCCGATCAAAGGTTTCTGCGGGAAATTCTTCTGCCACTTGTCGCGCATCAAGCTTTTCTGCTTGGACGACATCCGCCACATGGAGGCGTTGCGCATTTTCATTAATTAGCTTAATTTTGTGCGCATGAATATCTAAAGAGGTCACACGACCACCTGCTTCAGCCTCTAAAAAAGTTGCGATATGAGTCGTTTTGCCACCAGGAGCCGCACAAGCATCCAAGACACGATGATGCGGTTCAATTTGCATCGCTGGAGCCACGAGCATAGAGCTTTCATCTTGAATGGTTAAACAACCGTTAATAAACAGTTCACTACCAGCTAAGTAGCCTTTTTCAGCGACAACACCATAAGGGGAAAGTTGACTTTCCTTCGCGGCAATCCCTGTTTCTTGTAATTCTTCCAGCGCTTCTTCTCGTGAAATAAACCGTGTGTTTACTCGGCCACTCGCATGACTTTTTTCAAATAATGATAAACCTAACTGCCGTGTTTCTTCTTCGCCTAATTGGGCAAGTAATTTTTCTGTTAACCAACGTGGCATGCTAATTTCCGTGGCTAAACGATCAACTGGATCGCTAATTGCGGCCAAACTAGGTGCTCCATTTCGTTGGAACGCCCGCAGCACGCCATTCACGAATTTACCAATCCCAGGATTGCCACGACGTTTGCCAATTTCAACCGCTTCATTAATGACTGCATGATCAGGCACTTTATCTAAATAAAGTAATTGATATAACGATAAAATCAATAAATTTTTCACCCAATTATCGACTTTTTGCGGTTTCTTAACAAATGGTGTTAAGTAGTATTCCAACAATAATTTGCGACTAATTGTGCCGTAGACAAGTTCTGTAAACAAGCGGCCATCTTTCTCGCTTAGTTCTGATTTTGTCATCATTTCATTAAGTAAAAGATTGGAGTACGCCCCACCTTTATCCACACGTTCGATGGTTTCTAAAGCAACGTATCGAACAGAACGTTTTAATTTCTTGGGGATTTTTTCAGCCATTTTTGTTAGTCCACCTTATCTTTTTCTGCGACATTTTGACCAACGCCATTTAAAAATTCTTGAATCGTTAATTGACCTTTACCTGCTGGTTGCAGGCGATCAATTTGAAGAACTGTCCCTTCGCCACAAGCAATCCATAGCGCTTTTTTACTACGTTGGATAATCGTTCCTGGGGCGCTGGTTGTTGTTTCAGTCAGTGGTGTCACTGCCCAAATTTTCCAGTTGGTCCCTTGGTAGGTTGTGAACGCTGTTGGCCAAGGACGCATACCACGCACTTGGTTATCAATTGCCTCAGCGGTTTTTTGCCAGTCAATTCGTTCTTGTTCTCGAGTAATATTTGGTGAAAAAGTAGCCTCTTCTTCCACTTGTGGAATAGGCGTGATTTCGCCAGCAATTAGCTTAGGTAACGTCTCTAATAAAAGTTCTTTTCCTAGAATGCTTAATTTTTCAAACATGGTGCCTACATCGTCTTGTTTCGTAATCGGAATTGCACGTTGCGATAAAATCGCGCCAGCATCCATTTTTTTCACCATTTCCATAATCGTGACGCCTGTTTCTTTTTCTCCTTCAATAATCGAGTAATGTACAGGTGCGCCGCCACGATATTTTGGTAAAAGTGAGGCATGGACATTAATCGCACCTAGTTTGGGCGCTTTTAAAATTTTCTCTGGTAAAAATTGTCCAAAGGCTGCTGTCACAATTAAATCCGGTGCTAAGTCAATCACTTTTTCCATTTCAGGAGAACCTGAAATTTTCTCTGGTTGTAAGACTAATAAGTTATGTTTTAAAGCTGCTTCTTTGACAGGCGTTGGAGTAATCACTTTTTTTCGGCCAACTGGTCGATCTGGTTGCGTGACAACCGCTTGAACGTCATAGCCTGCCTCGATTAAACTTTCTAAAATCGGAACAGAAAAGGCTGGTGTGCCCATAAATACAATTTTAGTCATCAAAATGTTCCTCCATATACGCTTCTAAATCTTCTGGTGCAATTTTCTCAATCATTTTGTCGATAAATAACTCGCCATTCAAATGATCAATTTCGTGTTGAAAAGCTCGAGCTAAATAGCCGTAAGCCGTAACTTCCATTTCTTCACCTTCACGGTCAAAATAACGGACAGTCACTTCATCTGCTCGTTCAACGGTTCCATATGTTTCTGGAATACTTAAACAGCCTTCCACATCAATACTGGTTCCCTTTTTTTCAATAATCACTGGATTAATTAGTTCAAAACGACCAGATTCTTCATCGATTTCAATCACTGCCATTTGCAAATTTTTACCAATTTGCGGGGCTGCTAAGCCAATCCCATCATGGGCCAGCATTGTTTCATACATATCCTCTAGTAACTGCACAATTTCATCGGTAATAATCGTCACAGGTTGAGCCTTCATTTTTAAGTGTTCGTTCGGGTGAATCACAACTGGATAGCGCATAAGTGCTCCTTTCAAAGCTGTATTTTTTAAATAAAATTCATGGGTTCTGCATCAATGGAAAGCTTTAAGCCACGAGCCGTTGCTCGTTGTGTATCGGTTAAAATTTCTTTCAATAATGGTTGAAGCATTGGTTCTTGTTTATACTTGATAATCACTTGATAAAAGTACCGATTATTGACACGCATAATTGCGTTGGGCGTTGGTCCCAACAAAATAGCTTGCGGCGATAAGCCTTGTTTTAATTTCGTCGCAATTTGAAACATTTGTTTCGCTGCTTCATTCTCTTCAGGATGGCTAGCCGTAATTTGGACCGTAAAATAGTACGGCGGATAATCCCCACGATGACGAATATACATTTCTTTTGTATAAAAATCTTCATAATCTTGGGCTTTTGCCAATTGTATCGCATAATGCTCGGGGTTAAAAGATTGAATGATGACTTCCCCCGGTTTTTCAGCGCGACCAGCTCGACCGCTGACCTGTGTCAATAACTGGAATGTCCGTTCACTGGAACGAAAATCGGGTAAATTCAAGGCGGTATCAGCATTTAAGACACCGACTAACGTCACATTTGGAAAGTCCAGTCCTTTGGCAATCATTTGTGTGCCTAATAAGATATCCGCTTGTCCTTCACCAAATGTTCGCAAAATCTTTTCATGCGCACCTTTGCGTCGGGTCGTATCAACATCCATTCGGAGAATACGACTGTCTGGTAACAACGTTTGTAATTCTTCTTCTACTTTTTGTGTGCCTGTTCCGTAGTAGCGAATTTTATCTTGGCCACAGTTAGGACAGCGATAAGGAATCCGCTCTTCATGCCCACAATAATGACATTTCATTGTTTTGCTATCCATATGCAAAGTTAAGGAAATATCACAATTCGGACACGGCAACACATAGCCACAATCGCGACACATCACAAATGACGAATAGCCACGGCGATTAAGCAGGAGAACACTTTGTTCGTTTTTCTCTAAGCGTTCTTGGAGTTTTTCTTGCAACGACATGGAAAAAGAAGAGACATTGCCATTTTCTACTTCTTGACGCATATCCACTACATCAATCGTAGGCAAAGTTGCCGCTTGATTGGCACGCTGTGTTAATCGTAACCGCTGATAAACGTTTTTTTGTGCGCGAGCGCGTGATTCCAAGGACGGCGTGGCACTGCCTAAAACAACAGGGCAATGATGGTACTCCGAACGCCAAATCGCTAAATCTCTCGCGTGGTAGCGGGGGGTTTCTTCTTGTTTATAACTTGCCTCGTGTTCTTCATCAATAATGATTACACCGATGTTTTCGATTGGCGCAAAAATGGCAGAACGCGCGCCAACCACCACTTCCGCTTCTCCTCGTTCAATCTTCCGCCACTCATCGTATTTTTCACCTTGCGATAAGCCACTGTGCATTACAGCAACATGTTCGCCAAAGCGACTTTTAAAGCGTTGCACCATTTGTGGAGTTAAAGAAATTTCAGGAACAAGCATAATGGCTGTTTTGCCTTGGTTAAGAACTTCTGCAATGACCTGTAGATAAACTTCTGTTTTCCCGCTTCCTGTAATACCTTCCAATAAATAGGTTTGACTTTGCTGTTCTTGGACCGATTGTAAGATTGTTTCCACAGCCACCTGTTGTTCTGCGTTCAAAGATAACGCAGTCGTTTTTTCAAACGTCTGATTAGCAAACGGATCACGATACGCTTCTTTTTCAATGAACGTTAACCAGCCGTTTTTGGCCGCTTCATTTAAAAGCGCGGTACTGAAACCTAATTCTTTCATTTCCTTCACAGCGGTGATTTTTTCAGTGCCCAAGCGTTGTAAATAGTAAAGAAGTTGCTCTTTCTTCTTAGCTCCCTTGCGTAAACCCAAACGAATTTCCTCTAGTTGTTCAAATTCCTTAGCGGCTTGAATGAAGCG
This sequence comes from Enterococcus sp. GC34, assembly GCF_040886645.1. Classification (NCBI taxonomy): domain Bacteria; kingdom Bacillati; phylum Bacillota; class Bacilli; order Lactobacillales; family Enterococcaceae; genus Enterococcus; species Enterococcus sp. GC34. The sequence goes on along the minus strand of NZ_JBFOEF010000004.1, from coordinate 163,049 downwards.
GACCATTTTGACTTTATTTCTCGTCGTAACTTCGTAGCGAATATCGACTTTTTGCTGTTTACGCAACGCCATTAGTTGAGGCAAAAGCCCACGTTCTTGCGCTTGGTCCCACGAAATTTCCTCTAAACCATAAAATAACTGATCTTGTAATTCTTCAGAAAGCTCATCCGTTAAATAAATATATTTTTGGTAATCGGCACGCATTACGCTAGGCAACATGGTTTGCAAGCAAGTGATTTTAAAGGCAAACGTTTTTTCCTTCATATAATCAGCTAAAGCCAACATTTCTATATTTAAGACAGGTTTTAAATCCAACACCGCCACTAGTTCTTTCAACTGAACGTTGGTTTCGTCAAGAACCGTTGCAGCCATTGGTTCAATGGCTAGAACAAACCCTTGAACATGCCGATTACCGTTACCAAAAGGCACTTCTACACGCATGCCGACAGCCAATTGCTCATTTAAATTTTCAGGAACTAAATAAGTGAATGGTTGATCGGTTTGCATCGTTGGTACATCCACAATAACTTTGGCTACTTTTTGCATGGTGCGTCCTCCTTTTTATGTAAATTCTCTTTGCCTATTGTACTAAAGATTGACTGATTTGTCTTGTGTGTCTCGTTGGCACCTTTCAGAATAAACGAAGAGAAAGCCTCTGAAATAGACAGACGGCTTTCTCCATTCGTTGACAATCATTCAATTAATTTTTTTCGTCACGTAAACGGTTTTCTAATTCTTTTTGTTCTTGTTCACGTTGGCGTTTGCGTTCTTCACGTTCAATGCGTAGACGTTCGCGTTTTTCTTCAGGATTTGGATCACTGATCACTGTTCCTGCTTCGATTTCTTCTAACGCACGACCCACACTTTTTACAGAATCAAAGGATTCAACGGTTGGTTGAACGCCTTCATCTAATTCATGCGCACGTTTGCTTGCTAAAATAACCAAAGAATATTTTGAAGGGACTTCTTTTAACAATGAGTCAATTGACGGTTTTAACATCATAAGGCTACATCTCCTCTAACATTTTAATATATTTTCCAATTACACGGTCAACACGGAAGTGCTCACTCGCGATAATGTCTTTAATTCGTTGCACGGCTAAAGGAACTTCATCATTCACTACCGCATAATCATACAGCGCCATCATTTCGATTTCTTCTCTGGCCACAGCCATTCGTTCTTCAATCACAGACATTTCGTCTGTTCCGCGGCCAATAATTCTTGATTTTAATTCCGCTAAATCGGGGGGTGTCAAAAAGATAAATACGCCATCAGGCACTTTGTCTTTGACTTGTTTAGCCCCTTGGACTTCGATTTCTAAAAAGACGTCTTTGCCTTCATCTAGCGTCTGGTTAACATACGTTAATGGTGTCCCATAATAGTTACCAACATATTCCGCATATTCCAACATTTCTCCAGCTTCAATCATCGCTTCAAATTCTTCTCTTGAACGGAAATAGTAATCTACTCCATCCACTTCGCCTTCTCGCTGTTTCCGAGTGGTCATTGAGATTGAATATTGAAAATCATTTTCTTCACTGTCGAAAATAGCCTTTCTTACAGTCCCTTTCCCCACTCCTGAAGGACCTGACAATACGATTAATAACCCGCGCTCTGACATAACGACTTCCTTTCAAAACATAATTTCACAGTATTAGTTCTATTTTGCACTTTTTTTCTGCAATTTTCAAGACTTTCTTGGAGATTCACTGAAAAAATAACATTTCTTCTTTAATTTGGCTTTCATAACTTGTTCTTTTTTTAAACAAATTACCTAGAATTCCTATACAGGCAGCCATTTTTTAAGTAAAATGAAGTGATGACTCCTTTAGGATGAAAAAACGTGAATAAGAAAGGACTGAGAAACATCGCACGAATTAAACCATTTACATTGTTTCTGCTAGGCTTAGTTGTCAGTTGTGGGGCCTTTTTTGCCCAACCTACTGTGACTCACGCAGAAGAAGATATTACCGCGATTGCTAAAAAAATGGGGACGACTCTGAAAGCGGATGGCATTCCCAAAGCAGCCATCGTTGTTGATGCTGATTCTGGAGAAATTCTCTGGTCGCAGCAACCAGATTTAGCGTGGAATCCTGCCAGTATTGCCAAAGTGATGACCATGTACTTGGCCTTTGAAGCAATGGAGCAAGGAAAATTTACAATGGATACGACTGTGACTGCTACGCAAAAAGATGTCGATATTTCTAAAATATATGCCATTAGTAATAACAAAATTACGTTAGGTGTTGCTTATCCAGTCCGTGAACTGTTAAAAATGATTGCTGTCCCCTCTTCTAATGTGGCGACTCTCATGTTGGCAAACTTAATTTCAGGGAACCAGCCTACTGACTTTGTTCATTTAATGAATCAAAAAGCGGCTGAATTAGGGATGACAAATACTACCTATTACAACTGCAGTGGAGCGCAAGCAAGTGCCTTTAACGGCCTGTATCAAATGCAAGGAATTGACCCAAATGGCGATAACGTCTCTACAGCTAGAGATTTAGCTTCACTAACCTATCATTTTCTGAAAAATTATCCAGAAATTTTAGAAATCACCAATAAACCAGTGGTGAAAACAATGGTCGGCACGCCTTACGAGGAAACTTTTGAAGCGTACAATTATTCTTTGCCAGGCGCTAAGTATGGCTACCAAGGCGTGGATGGTTTAAAAACAGGCTCTAGTCCAACAGGCGGCTTTAACTATATTGCGACTGTCAAACAAGGGGATTTCCGTTTAATTGAAGTCATTTTAGGCGTTGGTAATTGGCAAAACCAAGATGGTGAATACGAACGTCATGTGGCTGGGAATGCTTTGCTGGACTATGCCTATACGACATACGAACGCAAAAAACTTTTAGACAAAGGACCACAAACCATTGATCACAAAAAAGTCACTTTGGCTAACGATTTATACGGTGTCGTTCCCAAAGGCAGTCAACCTACTTTTAAATTAGTAGCAGGGCAAGTGCAAGTCGACACGCCCTTGACCTTGTTAAATAGTACGGTTCAAGCGCCAAAAGTGGCTTACCAAGAAGTTAAGCCAAAACAAACAACAGCGGAAGCTGCGTCAGAATCAAACGAACATTCTGGGGAAACCACCGTTGCAGAACCGAATCATTTTATTCCCAAATCGATTGCCACAAGTGTTTTAGTCCTTTTCGGGCTGATTTTCTCAGTAATTACCCGTCAGCTTCAAAAACGTTTAGAACGTCAGAAAAAGCACGGCAAAGAAAGCAGTAAAACTGCAGCCATGCGGACAATCTTTTTAAGTGCCGCAGTTCTTTCTTTCCTATGCGCCGTTGGCTTGTTTCTTTTATTCTAATTAAAAAAATACCACCAAGCGTGAAATGCTTGGTGGTATTTTTTATAAGCCCATATTAGAAAGCGTATTGACCACGTTCATCAATTCATCGCGACGACGAACTTGTTTGTCGACAGGGCTGTCAACTTCTTTCACGTCAATGCGAACAACAAAGTGACGATTTAAAGTTACAAACGTGTCTTCGTTAATTTGGATATTTAATTCTGTTTCAGAATAGCTTGCACAAGCATCTTGCCAGACGTCAAATGGTTCTCTGTCTGAAGCGACTTCTGTTTTTACCACAGAACGACCACTTAATTCTTGAAAGGTTACATCATAAAATTTAGTCATTGCTTTCACCTCTGTCATTTATTCGTTACTTCTATATTATAGCGTTTTCTGGAAAAACACGAAACCATTTTCTCTATTCGACATTTTGAATTTGTTCACGAATCTTTTCTAAGGTTGTTTTCATTTGAACGACACTATTTTTTATTTCAATTGGACTTGATTTCGAACCAATCGTATTGACTTCACGGTTCATTTCTTGAATTAAGAAATCTAGTTCTCGGCCCACTGGTTCTGTTTCATCAAGCAACTGATGCAACTTATCAATATGGATATCCAAACGATCCAATTCTTCATGAATATCGCCTTTTTCCAATAAAATGGCCATTTCTGTTAATAAGCGTGTTTCATCCACTTGGCTCCCTAACCATTCGTTTAATTTCGCTTCAAAACGCTGACGGTATTCTTGTTCAAAAACGCCCACAAACGCTTGCAGCTCTTGAATTGATTGGGTCAACACTGCTACGTAGTCAAGCAGGACTTGTTTAATTTGCGTTCCTTCTTGCACACGGCTTTGGTCAAGACTAGCGATGGCTGCTTCAAATGCTTGAACAAGAAATGGTTCAAATGTCTGATCAACGATTTCTGCTTCCACTATTTCGACAAAATCATTTTGCTTTAATAAATGGTTGACCGTGCTCCCTGCATCAAACGTTGCTTCCGGATAGTTTTCCTTTAAATGTTGATCTACCGAAGTTAATAATTGATCAATTAAGTCCCACTGCACGAGTACTTCTTTTTGATTGTTGCCGATTTTTTGGAGATTTACATAGACTTCCACACGTCCACGTTTTAACGTGCGTTTGATTACTTGCCGAATCACCAGTTCATAGGCATTCAGTTCCTTGGGCATACGCAATTGAATATCTAAAAACCGCTGATTAACACTTTTGACTTCGATATCCAATTGATAATTTTCATTTTGAATGGTCTTTTTTCCAAATCCAGTCATACTTTTCATTGACAGGGTGCTCCTTTTACATGGATTTAATTGTTTTGCTTAATTCAGCAAATTCTTCGTTGGTTAAGGTGATGCCTTTACCCATTTTTTCGTGATCAGGGGCCCATTCACGCAAATCAAATTTTGGTGGACGACCATTCCAACTAATTAAATTCAATTCTTTACGCCAGCCACGAGCATTCTCAGATAACACAGCGACTTCTTCTAAAATTTCATATGAAAATTCTTCTTTCATAACATTCACTCCTTGTTAGTATTCCTTAGGTTATTGTACCATCTTTTCCTCGACACTTAAAATACACATCTCTTTTCTATCACCCTGTCTATATAAACATACGCAACTTTTTCAAAAAATCAGTAAAAAAAGCGACAACTGCTCGTTTCAATCGTGTCAGTCACCGCTTCTCTGTCTATTCTTTTTCTGTATAAAGATCCACCACTTCAAAACTTTGGCAAACTAACAGCATGTCGGGATAAAATTGTAGCTGATAGGGGGCCAGTTCTTCTTTAAAGAACCGCGCATGCTCTTCATACCAATAATCCAATGTCAAATCTCCTTCACCTTCCGCTTGTGCAAAAGATTCTGAGACCTTATTCATGGGCATAATTTCAACTTTGGTTGTTCGAATAATAGCCAGCGGTTGAGACTGACCATCTAAAATTATGTCGTATTGACCAGCTTTAGGGAGTTGTTCTTCTTCCATTTTATAAATATCTAAAGAAGAACATGTCGCTGTCTTACGACCAGAAACAACCAATTGACCCAAACGATTACCCATCTCAGAAGAGCCATCACCAAACATCCACACATCGGGCATCAACATATCTAATTCATGTTTATCTAAAAAGTTTTGCCAGAACACTTCTACATTTTTTAACATCCTTTGCTCTCCTTTTTATTTTTACTTCACGCAACCTTCTTTCACTAATTATACATAACTGATTGCTTTTCTCCTATACTATTTTTACAAAATGAAAACTAAAATAATGTCAGTAACATTTGGACAGAAAAAAAAGAGGACTAAGTAACAAAACTTAGCCCATCTTTTTATTTTGCTTGTCGTTCTTTGATTTTCGTGAGTAAAGATTGAACATGCTGGCGTGCCGAAGCTTCATCTTCTTGAAGCATCTTTTCCGATAAAATAAAGGAGCCGCCCACTGCTAATACTTCTTTTGCTTCCACATACTCTATAAAGTTTGTTTCATCAATCCCACCAGTTGGTAAAAATTGAACATCATAAAACGGGCCACTTAAACTTTTGATGGCTTTTAACCCGCCGTAAATATCGGCTGGGAAAAATTTAACCACTCGTAAGCCATACGCCAGCGCTCGCTGAATCTCCCCAGGCGTAGCTGTTCCTGGAAAAATAGGCACCTCATTTGCCAGACAAAAATCAATGACTTCTGGAACAATCGCTGGTGAAACAATGAACTGTGCACCGTTCGCTACTGCCTCTTGGGCTTCTTTCAAGGTTCTAACAGTTCCTGCACCCACAATTAAATTCCCTGAAGCAGCAAGTTGTTTGATGGCAGGCAAGGCCAGCTGACTCCGAAAAGTGACTTCAATAAACGGTAATTCGTTTTCTACTAAGACTGATTCTACTTGTGGCAAATAGCGTAAATCTGTTGCAGTGTATAGTGGTAAAAGTTTGCATGTCGCTAATTGTTGATACAGTTGATTTTTTTCAACTTTTGTTTCCATTCTGTCACTTCCTATTTTGTTTGGCTTTGGTTGCTTCGTACAGTCCTTGAATATAGGTCAACCCCATTGCTCGATCATATAAACCATAACCAGGCATCGCTTTTTCATCCCAAATTGCCCGCCCATGGTCAGGGCGAATAACGCCTTCATACCCTACGTCTACCAGTGCTTGCATTAATTCCGCCATATCTAACGAACCAGCGACACTCGGATGCGCCGTTTCTTCAAAACGATGCTCGCCTAAATACTTCACATTGCGGAAATGAACAAAATTAATTCTGTGACCTATTTCACGAATCATAGTAGGCAAATCATTCGTCGGGTCCGCACCGAGGGAACCTGTACAAAATGTAATCCCATTTGCTGGTGAGTCCACCAAGGAAAGGATCCGTTTTAAATCCGCTAAATTTTTAGTGATTCTTGGCAAACCAAAAATTTCCCAAGGTGGATCATCGGGGTGAATCCCCATTTTGATATTTTCTTCTTCACATACAGGAATCACACGTTCTAAAAAGTAGCGCAAATTTTCGACCAAATCTTCTTCCGTTACGCCGGCATACATGGCTTTCAATTCTTGAAATTGTTGCAAACGCTCCTCTTCCCAACCTGGTAACCGGAATCCTTTTGACTGACTGTGAATTAATTGATACATGTCTTCTGGCTGCATGTTCTCTACCACAGCTTGATCAAATAACAACGATAAGCTACCATCTTCATTCTCATACGCCAAGTCCGTTTTAGCCCAACCAAAAATAGGCTTGAAACTGTAGCACACTAAGGAAATTCCACATTTCCCCAAGTTACGCAATGTCTGGCGATAATTATCAATATAGTGGTCTCGTTGATCCGTTCCCGCTTTAATGGCATCATGAATAGCGACACTTTCAATTCCTAAAAGTGCTAATCCTTCTTGTTCCACCGATTGTTTAAGTGCCTGAATTTCGGCTACTGTCCAAACATCACCTGGTAGTTTATTTAACAAGGTACCGACAACGCCAGTAATTCCTGGAATCTGTCGAATGTGTTTTAACGGAATGGCATCGCCTGCCGCTCCGTACCATCTAAATCCCCATTTCATTGCTTTCACCCTTTACTACATTCTTAAAAATCATCGTCCTCATCCTCTTCGTCCTCAAAGGAAGTCATAGAAATATCCCATGCTTGCACACTTTCTTTGCCTTGCGCAACAATCGCTTGCGCCGCTTCAGCAATCGGTGTGCCCAATAATTGATGGTTTATCGCTTCTAAGACCATTGGTAGGTTGGTACCACTCACCACAAAGATTTTCTTTTGTAGTGCTGGTTCGAGTTCGTTAATCACCAAAACTGCCTGATTGTAAGGACTCGCACTTAATAAGTCAACCATGACCAACACGCCATCCCCTTGTTGGACGTTCTCAATCGCTGTTTTAATTTGTCCGCCTAGTGCTTGGACATCGTCTCCACTATTTAGATTAACGGTTTCGATATTTTCGGTTGCGCCCATAATCACGGTAGCTGCGTCTTTCGCACCGTCACTTAGTGCACCGTGTGTAGCAATCACAATCCCTAACATAAAAGTTCCTCCTTCAATTCAGTGGCTTGAGTCATTACTTCAAACAGTCATGCAATGACTCAAGCGACTGGCCTTTTTTATAAATTAAATTTGCCTAAAACCTCTTTTAAACTAGTTTTTGGTGCAGAAGGCGTTGCTTGGAAATAAATATCTTCTACGCCATACACCTCATGTAGTTCTTTTAATTTTTCAGCATCTTCTTTGTTTAAATAAACTGATTTGGTTACTAATAAATCTTTTTCTGGATTCTTCTGTGCAATACCGCCGATGTTTAACTCCTTCATAGGGACTCCGTGTTTTACTAAGTCATAAATTACAGAGACGGTTTTAGCGATTAAAATACAGTTGTACTCTTTGAATTGGTATTCATCCCAATAAAATTTGGCTTTTTCCGGCGTAATGACAATGGTTTTTTGTCCTGTCCGACTGCCTGCACTTTTGTATAAATCACGCATAAATTTATCCTTTGCCACCACTTCATCGACAACGAAAATGGAATTAACGCCACTTTTTTGAGACAAGGTCACCATCACTTGTCCATGAATTAATCGTTCATCTACTCTTGCTAAATTTACTACGCCCATCTGATTCACGTCCTTTTCTTTTTATAAAATACCGACTGTTGCTAAGACAATTAAGATACCTGTTAACCACAATAATGCTTGCGTAACTTTCAAGCCTTTTTTCGTATAGAACCAATACACGCCCATTACGACAGCTAGCGGCAAGAGTCCTGGGACAATCTGATCAAGGATATCTTGGACCACAAACTCACGGCCAGAAAGTTTAAATTGAAGGGTTGAAGAAACTTTGACATAATTACCAGCTAAAATTCCCATCATGAACAACCCTAAAACAGATAACATTTCAATGGCTTTTTGAATCCCCGCACTTTGCATTAAGCCTGTAGCATTCCGCCCCATTTTGAAGGATTGTCTCGCAAAGAACACACCTAACAGTACTTGATAAAGGGCAAACGCGACAAAAGGGAAAATCGCACCTAATGCGCTACCTTGTTGCGCCCACGGCACCGCAATCGCAATAAAAATATATTGAACCGTGCCTGAGTCAATCGCATCACCAATCCCAGCTAACGCGCCCATCAAGCCAGCTTTGGTGTTATACATTAAATCATCTTGCATCATGATTTCGCGGCCTTCATGTTCTTCTTTGGCCCGCTCTTGTTCCATGGAAGCCATCAACCCAGTAATGACCCCGCCGCCCCAACTTAATTGCGTATTGAAAAACAGCAGTTGACGCATATAAGCGGCTTTTAATTGTTCATCGTCTTTATATAATTTCTTTAAAAGTGGCATCATTGCGTACAATAACGAAGGCGCCAAGTAACGTTCAAAGGAATGGGGAATTTCATTGGCAAAATGCCAACGGAGATAGGCTTTTGTAACATCTTTATTGGTAATTTCTTCTGGTGCTAAATTCGTTGTTTTCGGCACGACTTTTTCTGTTGTTTCCGTCATTTCAGTTCCTCCTTTTTCTTTTAAAACCCGTCATCGTAATCGTCATCATCATCAAAATCAGTGGTGGCACTCGCGGAACCAGCACTTTCTGCTACAGGTTTGCCTTTTTGGACTTGCACAAAAATTAACGCAATAATTACGCCAAAGATGGCATACGTTACCATGGTAATTTCCAATGACTTAAAGACGATACTCATGAAGTATGCAAGGAAAAAGAAAACCAAGAAATCTTTTCGACCAATGACATAGACCGTTGTCGCAATCCCAATTGCGGCTAAACCACCACCGACTACTTCTAACACGTGAATCACAACGGTTCCTTCTAATGCTTTAATAATATCGGCAATGACTGGTGCCCCTAAATAAAGAGCAAAAAAGACTAATGGAACGAATAAAATAAATGAGGCAATCGTTGGATACCAGATAATTGAGCGGGCAATTTTTTTAGAATTTAGTTCAGCCACCGCACGATCGGTATACTTCCCTAAAAACGTGTTAATAAAGAAACGGAATTGATATAAATAACTTCCTAAAAGACCGACAGGAACCGCTACGGCGATAGCCGCTTCCGGCTTCAAATTCCCTAGCAACGCAACTGGCACAGCAATCGCTGCCGCAATTGATGGTTCTGCTGGCATAGAGCCACCTGGTGAAAAAACACCCATGTAAATCATTTGTAATGCTGCGGTGACAATCATCGCTTTCGGGACATCGCCCATCACTAAACCTGCTACTAACCCTGTCATTAAGGGCGAGAAACGCAACGTTAACGTTGCTCCTCCTCCAAGCCATCTGGACATAATTGCTGCCACCCAAAGCGCCATTATCAAACTTTGTAAAACACTTAACGTTTCCATAGTTCCTCCTTCTTATCCTTGGTTTTGGATATACTTTTCTAGCTCTTCAATCCCTTGACGTAAACGTTCTTCCGAAATCTCAATAGGAATTAAATGAACCTTTTCTTTTGAATCAATAAATTGAACCATTGCATCGAGTACTGCTTCTTCTTTTGGGTAAAGGCCCATTTGTCGTAACGACATGGGCAAGTTTAGCTCTTGATAAAAAGGGATTAATGCGTCTATGATGGCCCACCTTTTTTCCAATGCTAATTGATAGAAGATGCCGTAAGCTACTTTTTCGCCGTGTAAATAGTCATGACTTTTGGGTAAAAATTTACTCATAGCATCATGCATGGCGTGTGCTGCTGCATTGCGGGCGTATTTGTCACCGAAGCCGCCGACTAATCCGGAAACAGCGAAAACAATTTCTGAAAGATGGACAAATTCAGGCGTGAGTTTGCCCTCGTCCATCGCTGCTAAGGCTGCTTTTGAGTCCCGCATAATCGCTTCTTGCGAAAGCTTGGCGGTCGCTCCCGCTAATTGTAAAAAGGGTTCCCCTTGCAAATGGGCTTGGCGTAAAATGGTCTCTGATTCATACCATTTCGCTAACGTATCAGCTAAACCAGCGACAAAATAATCACGGGGCGCATCCAGAAGCAACTTAGGATCGGTGATTAAAAACGCAGCTTGGCGAAAGAAATGTTCCGTTTTGCCTTCGGCCGCGCCATTTTCTTGATACATCACAGCTAACGGTGTCCACGGCGCACAGTTACTAGCCAAAGTAGGGACCAAGCCAAAATTCAGATTGTTTAAATGGGCGCTGTAGCCCACTAAATCGGCTAACTTACCGCCGCCGACTCCCAGAAGAAAGTCAATCTGGTGTTCCTTTATTTGCTGTGAAATTTGTTCGGCGCCAAAATAACTACATTCTCCTGTGTAAGTGTGATAGAAGAATTGATACTCTGAATCTGCCAAGAATGGCAAAAATGGCTGAGCTTTTTCAAAGGATACGGTGCCATGCACCACCAAAATTCGTCGGGCGTGATATTCCTTGAAAAGTGACGGCACCGAAGCTAAGGCGCCTTCGTGGTAACGATAAAATTGCGGTCCAACTTTCACTTTTAAATCAGTTAACATGCTCCTCCTCCTTCTTAACTAACGTAACGACTGACTTCTTGCACTGCCCGTTGAGGTAAAATACCTTGCACCACGTCTTCCACATCTTGCACGCATTTTTCTCCCATCGCTTGCAGGCATTCCCAGGTATAAGCGGAGGTGTGCGGCGTCATTACTACATTTTCAAACGCAAGATAAGGATGATTTTTCCGACCTGGTTCCTCTTCTAAAACATCTGTCCCAAGCCCAGCAATTTTGCCCGATTCTAAGCCGGCAATCATGGCTTCTTCATCAATCAAGGCGCCTCGTGCGCTATTGGAAAGATAGACGCCGTCTTTCATCTTGGCAATTTCCGCCGAGCCAATCATGTGATAACTTTCTTCAGTTAAATTGGCACATAAACAAATGATGTCTGCTGAAGCTAGCAACGTATCTAAGTCTACTTTTTTGGCTCCATAACTTTGCAGATAAGTGGCGGATTTATAGGGATCATACGCTAACACGTCACAGCGAAATCCGTTTCGTAACGTCTCAACGACACAACTTCCTGTGTTCCCAACACCAATGACACCCACAGTTTTGTTAAATAACGTCCGACCGACAAAATTCGCTCGTTTTTCCCATTGATCTGCTTTAACGCTGGCATCTGCAGCCACGGTTTGCCGTAAAACAGCTAGTAAATTTGTGACATTGTTTTCCGCCACGGCATCTCGTTCTACTAAAGCTGGGATGATGGAAACGATTGTGTCATGCTGTTTTGCAGCGTCTAAATCGATGTTGTTATACCCAATGCCATGGCGAGAAATCAACAATAATTCATCTTTATGTTCAAAAAATTCTTTCGTGAAAAATGGCGTCACGCTAGCAATAATAATCGTATATCCTTGTAAACATTCCGCTAACTCTTTGCCACCAATTTCACTGTCGACTGTAAAATGCTTCACGGTGCCTATTTTTTCTAAGCGCGTCAAGTGTTCAGGAAAAATTTGACCAAAACTACTGGAATTCACTATGGCAATTTTTTGTTTTTTTAACATGACTAAACTCCTTTACTGACTTTTTACGACTTCATGCCCGCCAAATCCTTGTCGCAAAGAAGCGACCACTTTGTTTGAAAAATGATTTGCTAGCATACTTTCATTTCGAGTAAATAAGGACAACGCCGTAGTTGGGACGGGCATCTCCAAACGCAATGCTTCTTCAATCATCCATTTGGCTTCGCCATTTGCTGCAACTTTCCCTTCTAAATTGGCTAACGTAGGATTTTCCGCAAAAACCTCTTTCGCTAAGCCCATCAAGCGAGCTTCAATAATCGAGCCGTGATTCCACACATCGGCTACTTTCTCCAACGCAAAATCATATTCGGCAGCTTCTAATAAATTGAATCCTTCGCCCATGGCTTGCATCATGACGTACTCAATCCCGTTATGCACCATTTTCAAATAGTGACCAGCTCCTGATTTCCCAGCATAAAGATATCCTTGTTCACAAGCTAAATCTTCAAAAAATGGGGTTAACACTTTGACAGCTTCAGGCGCACCGCCAACCATTAAACACGCTCCTTCCCGCGCTCCTTTGATGCCACCAGAAGTACCACAATCAATAAAATAAATTCCTTTTTCCTTAGCAAGCTGAGCATTCGCGACACTATCATGAAAATTTGAATTGCCACTATCCACAATGATATCCTCTGGTGCTAATTGCTCTACCAATTCTGCCACTAATTGATTGGTAATCTGACCAGCGGGGGTACTTAAAAAAATCACCCTCCTTTTATTAAGCGCTTTCAATAGTTCTGACAACGAATCTACAACGGAAAGACCCTGTTCTCTAGCAGTCGCTCTTGCTTCCTTTGTCACATCAAAGCCAATAATGGGCCAGCCTTGTTCGTGAACATTTAATGCCATGTTCAAACCCATTTTCCCAAGTCCAATAAAGCCAATGTCCATTTTTCTTTCACCTGCCTCTTTTGATACTTCAATCATAAAGGATAAAAAAAATAATGTAAACGATTACACTAATTAAAAAATATTTTTTATTTTTTAGCAAAAATCTTGCCTACTCAAAAGGTAAAACGTTTTTATTTTTAAGGAGCTTTCATACAAAAAACACAAGTAAATCTCTTGGTATCACGTTCTTTTTACTGGCTACTTTCTTTAGTTGAGAGAAGTCTTTTCAAGACCCCTTCATTTTTCAGAAAAAAGATTATTTATTTTTTTTGGCTTTTTTTAAAGAATTTCTTTTTTGTGGAGAAAAAGAGAAATTGTATTTGTCCTCTTTTTCCACTATAATCAGTCTATACCAACAATGAAAAGGCATTCATTCTATTTTAAAAAAATAAGATTGGAGGAACGTGTTAATGAAAAACCACTATTTGGATCAACGGATTCGGATCAAAAAACCGAATTTGAGCCTCACAGAAAAGAAAATTTCCGATTACTTTGTTCATTCTGAATCACTATTGACACAAATGACGTTAGAAAGTCTGGCCAACGAAATTGGCGTCTCCCAATCTTCCGTGTATCAATTTGTAAAAAAGATTGGCTATTCTGGGTTCCAAGAATTTAAAATTGATATCGCCAGAAATTCTAATTATCAGCCGACTTTTCAAAACGTCAATAGCGTGAATGGCGCCGATGATATTTCACCAGATGATGATAGTATTACGATTGCTAAAAAAGTCTTACAAGCCAATATTTATTCCCTCAGTAACGCCACACAGTTCTTAACAAAAGAGCTGTTAGATAACGTGTTGGCTTTGATGTACTCTGCCAAAACGCTTCATTTTTTTGGGCAAGGCGGCTCCTCGATTGTGGCTTTTGATAGTTTCCATAAATTCATTCGGACTAACTATCGGTGCAACTACATTTTTGATTACCACATGCAGTTAAGTTTTGTCACAAAATTAACCAGTGAAGATTGTGTGTTTATTTTTTCCCATTCAGGCAAAACTAAAGAATCAATCAACCTAGCACGACAAGTTAAAAAAACCAACGCAAAAATGATTACGTTAACTGGTAACAGCGGTTCAGAGTTAGCAGGCTTGTCCGACGAAGCAATTATTGTCGTCACCGAAGAAGGCTTGTTTCGTGCGGAATCCTTGGCTTCACGGATTAGTTACTTAACGGTAATGGATATTTTATATACAAATACGATGTATCACAATTTTGATCAAAATGCCGATTCCTTGAAAAAAATCCGCGACAACATTAGCACGACTAAGACCGATCCGCATTATTTGTCGTAAAGGAAAGTCGGTGACAACAATTGGCTGCCGCTTAACTAGTATCTCACATTGAAATACTAATTAAGCGGCAGCCAATTGTTAAAATATCTAGTTTCAATTAAAACGGAATTGTATTATATTTGCCCTTTAAAATTTCTGACCATTTTTCTATTTACCACCGAAATCGCCATACACATTTCCTTCTGCATCAGATAGACGTTTTCCTTTATCAACTTTTTTAAACGTTATTGTGTTCGTTTTCTTGTCCAACTGACCAGTAATTTCATAACTATCTCTATTTTCTTTTATTTTAATATTTTGATACACCTCTTTTTCTGTTCTACTTGTTTTTAGTGTGTCTTCATTATTTGGATTAACCAAATATTCTTTTTCAAACGTCATGGTTTTATCCTTATTAAAAAAAATTGAACCTTTTGTTAGGTCTTCTTCCTGTTCAGTGATCGTGGTAAGTATCAATGGAAACGAATTGTTATCTAAAAGATGTCCGCTTTCTTTTTCATTATGACTACACCCCGTTAAAAATATGAACAAAATAATACAACAAAGATACCCGATTTTTTTCATAATTATCTCCTCCTGTTCCATTCCATAGCGCTGAAAAGCTATCGGTCATTAAAGCAGTGTACCCTTCCTTGTTCCCTTTAAACAAGCACAGTTTATTTGTCCATTCAATCATGAATACTAAAAAAACGCTTGGCACAAGCCAAGCGTTTTGATTCTCTCTTTACATCGAACCTTTAAAAACATCTTTATTCTTAGCAAAATAATCAACACCAGAGTAAATGGTGAAAATCAAGCAGGCATATAGCATGATTTGATCTAGTGGTAGATGGAGTGCTGAAAATGGAATGTTGTTAATGAATAGTAAAATAATTGCAACCATTTGGGTAGCTGTTTTTACTTTTCCTGGCCAAGCTGCTGCCATTACTTCGCCATGTTCGACTAATAACAACCGTAAACCAGTTACTGCCAATTCACGACAAACAATAATTGCTACAATCCAAGCGGGTACTTTGCCTTGACCAACTAAGACGATAAAAGCGGTCATCACTAGCATTTTGTCCGCTAATGGGTCCGCAAATTTTCCGAAGTTCGTCACCAAGCCTTGTGCACGGGCAATTTTGCCATCCAACCAGTCTGTAAAACTAGCAACTGCAAAAATAATCGCGCCCACTAATTGGGTAACGGCTAACGTTGTGTCGCCAAAACTAATCGTTCCCCAGTCCATTGGCACTGACACAATAATAATAAAAATTGGAATCATAAATATTCTTAAAACTGTTAATTTATTTGGTAAATTCACTTCAATTGCCCCTTCCTTCTCCTGTTCTATTTTACGTTATCTTGCTGGCAGTGTCACGAAAAAAAGAAAAGAATCTGGAGTAATTGCCGTTTGACGGTTTTTCCAGATTCTTCTTACATCATTTCTAACGATACGTAATCCCTAATGTAACATCCTTACGAATTAAAACTGGCGTTTTTTCCAGTGTTAAATCGGCGCCATCGACTTGAATGACGACGTTATTTGAGGCGCCTAGAATCAGTGTTGCATTGGCGGCATTTGCAGGTAAAGCTGTTGTTTGGGTCTCTCCTGCTTGCAGGGTGTGTTGGTACGTATAGTTGCCATCGACCATCACGCCAATCCAGCAAGAGCCTTCAGTGCCTTTAAAGGTAATGTTGATTGGACTATTCGCATCTTTAACCGTTGCAGTCACTTGATTGTTAGCATCGCTCACCACAGCCACAGCTGTTTTCTTCTCTGGTTCGCTTGAAGAAGACGGCGGTGTACTACTTTGTGTGCTACTTTCTGGGGCTTGACTTGATTCTTTGGGTTTTTCCACACTGGCACTAGTTGCCGGTGTTTGAATAATCGGTTCGGCTTTTTGATCTTGCCACATAATATACAGCACTACGACCGCAATGGCTAAACCAATTAACGAAAAGGCAATGGCTGGTAAGTTCCGCAGTAACCAACTGGATTGCTTTTCTTCGTCATGCAATTGCTTACGTGATCCTTCAAGCTCTTCATACACTGGCTTGGGTTCTTCGACAATTGCTGGCTCTTTGCCATCATAGATATCTACCAATTGATTGCCATCTAAGCCGACCGCACTTGCATATTGGCGGATAAACGCCCGCACATAAAAGGTGCCTGGTAAGGACTCAAAATCGTTTTGTTCAATAATTTCTAAATATCTTTTTTGAATTTTTGTCATTTGTTGCAGTTCATCAATTGAGATGTTCTTCTGCAATCTTGCTTCTTTTAGTGTTTCTCCAATATTTACGCTGGCCACTCGTCCATCTTCTCCAGTCTATTTTGTTAATTTATCGATTGTCTCATCAGTCTTTTTCAATTGCCAAGGAAAACATTCCCGTCCTTTAAGAATACCACAAAAGAAGCCAACTGAGGATAACAAAATTGAAAGATTTCAAAGATTTTTCTTTTTCTTAAACAGTTGGTTTATTGCTCGGTTTCTCCTTTAGGATACATGTAGAAACGGCTCAATCCTTCTTCACGAATAAAGGTCTCTGCTACTTGGCGGACGTCGGCTAATTGAATGCTTTCAATAACTTCAATCTTATCAAACAGCGTGGTTTCCCCAAACAATGATTGTGAAAATTGGTTGGCGATATACTCTAAAGAGTTTAAGGATTGGAAGTATTTACCAATCATTTTTTTCTTCAATAAGGACAAATTTTCTTCCGTTAATTCTGGACTTGTTGTGGCAGATAATAAAATAGCTTCAATTCGTTCTGCTAAGACTTCTGGTTGCTCACTATCGCCGCCAATATCCGCAAAATGGAAACTGCGATCTAAATTAAAGTCATAACTAAAACTATCATCTAACAAGCCTTCATCATAAAGAGCCAAATAGTTTTGAGAGGTATTGCCAAACAATAATTGTAACAACAAGTTCACGGTGACTTGATATTTCATTAAATCACGACCCGTTGTTGGCACTTCATCTAAGCCTTTCAAGCCAACAAGCACTTTTGCCCGTGTGACTGTCATTTCAATGGCGCTCTCTTTGACAATGTCGGCAGCTGTTTCTTCAGGAAAATGCCGACGAATAGGTTGGGCGGCAGGAAACTCTTTCGCCGCTTGGTTTTCACGAATGAACGCCATTAACGCTTCAGGGTCCATTTTCCCTACCACGAATAAGGTCATATTACTTGGATGATAAAACGTATTGTAGCATGTATACAAATCTTCTGCGGTAATCTCCGCAATACTTGCCACTGTGCCGGCAATATCAATATGCAATGGATGCTTCGGATAAAGGTTGCCTAAAATCCCAAAGAACAAGCGCCAGTTAGGATCATCTAAATACATTTGAATTTCTTGTCCGATGATGCCTTTTTCTTTTTCGACCGTTTCCTTCGTGAAATACGGCGATTGCACAAAATCAAGCAACGTTTCTAGATTTTGTGTCACTTGATCCGTCGTTGAAAACAAATAACTCGTTTTCGTAAAACTGGTAAAGGCATTCGCTGAAGCCCCTTGTTGCCCAAATTTTTGGAAGACATCGCCATCTTCTTTTTCAAACATTTTATGTTCTAAAAAGTGGGCGATTCCGTCAGGTACTTCAATCATTTCCTCTTGACCAATTGGCACGAACGTATTGTCAATGGAACCATAATCGGTCGTAAACAAGCCATACGTTTTTTGGAAATCATTTTTCGGTAATAGGTAAACCTTTAAACCATTTTCCAGTGTTTCTGTATACAATGTTTCTTTAATTTGTGCATAGTCTTTTTTAATCATTTTCCGTGTCTCCTTCCAAAAAGAAGATTGCTTGAAGTTCCAAGCGTTTGGCTACTTCTTGGATTTCTGGAATAGTCACGGCATTAATCCGCGCAATCCATTCCTCCGCCGTCAGCATCGTCTGCGGCATTAATTCGTTCAAGTATTCTTTTTCCAGCCACGCGCCTGCATTATCTAACGCTAAGATATACTGATTTTTTAGCATTGCTTTCGTTTGTTCAATTTCTAATTCGCTAATCTTACCTAAGCGAATATTTTCCAATTCTGTCGAAATCAAACGCAAGACCTGATTCCGATTTTTGCCATCGATTCCTGTTTGAACCGTCATGAAGCCACGGAAGGTGTCGATACTACTAGAAGCATAATACGCTAAATGCTCTTTCTCACGGACATTCATAAATAATTTAGAATGCGGGAAACCGCCAAAAATTCCATTAAACACTTGCAACGCAAAATAATAGCTATCGCCATAATAAATATCTGTGTTGTAAGCCAAGTTTAATTTCGATTGGGCTAGCACCTCACGCTCGGTCCGCTCTTCAATCACGTTGCGAATTGGTTGATTGTAGAAAATCGCGGCTTTGCCTTCTTCACGTGGCGTAAACGGTAATTGCTTGAATAACGGCACTAACTCCGCCTCATTGACATCACCTAAGACAAAAATATCCACTTGATCTTCCGCCAGCATTTTTTGATAATACGCTGCTAATGACGCCGCAGTTTCCTCAGCTAACGCCACAACAGTCCCAAAACTAGGGATTTTTTGATCCTCCGATTGATTAAAATAGACACTTTGAAGCGCCAAAGAAGCATAGGTTTGCTTATCTTCCACAATACTTTCCAAGTACGCTTTCAAGTTCTCTTTCTCCCGTTGGAAGGTTTCCGCCTCAAATTGGCCCGCTTGAATATTGGGGGCAAAAATAATTTCCTTCAAAAAGTCCACCGCTTCGGCAAGCACCTGACTATCCTGTAAATAATGATCATTGACAATGTTCATAGAAATATTAAACCAATGTTGATTGCCTTTTTTGGAAACGCCAATCCCAAAGCTGGCGCCGTAAAGTTCCGCCAAACGCTCACTTAACTTGACTTGATTCGGGTAATTCAAGCTGTTGGTTTCCATTAAACTGGACAACAGCGTTCTTTTTGTAATGGTTTCATGATTTAATCGTGTATTAAAGCGGACTAAAAGACGCACCGTTTTATATTTTTCTGTAGGAATGACGTGTAAATTCACGCCTTTAACTAATTGAACAGACATTGCCGCATCGCTCCTTCATTTGCTTCATCTTACCTAAAGAATGCTGTGAAATATATGTATCGCGTAAATTCTAAAGCATTTTTTAATGTTTTTTCCAATAGCTCCATTATAACACAGCTTCAGGTGCTTTCTGAATGATAAGAGTTTTTCAGTTCAAATTTTCAAGAAGATTCGGTATACTGTTTTTAAAGTGAGGAGGGAAAAAAGAATGATTAAAGAATTTAAAGAGTTTATCATGCGCGGGAGTGTCTTAGACCTAGCCGTTGGTGTTGTCATTGGTAGTGCGTTTACAGCGATTGTGACACAAGTGGTGGAAGGCTTGATTACCCCGTTAATTAGTCTGATTTTTGTCTTGACGACTGGGAAAAAGAGTGCCGACGATGCATTGGGTGCCCTTGTTTATAAAGTCGAAGGCGTTGAATTCAATATTGGTAGCGTGATTAGTGCACTTATTACATTTTTAATTACGGCCTTCGTCCTCTTCTTGATTGTCAAAGCGGCCAACAAAATGAAAAACCGTGGCAAAAAAGAAGAAGCGGCAGAAGAAGAAGTGGTACCAACGAGCGAAGATTACTTAAAAGAAATTCGCGACTTGCTAGCGGCGCAAACACCGCCTGCTGAAACTGTCAAAACAGACAGCACCGTCACAGAGAAATAAGCAAAAAGTCATCCTAAAGGGATGACTTTTTTGTTTGGTCTTAGATAGATGGTCCTGCGACGAGGTTCCAAGTTACGTTCCCTGTGTAAGCCCCTGCTTTAAGTTGTTGGTAAGGGGTCGTGATGTTTAAATATTTTTCAGTCAAGGCAGAACCCCACATTCCTTGGCCTTTTCCACTCACTGCATTCCCCACTAATGTGGCACCGCCACCAATTGTAATACTACTGCTAGCTAAAAATTCAGGAGCAGAAGGATCGCTATTGTAATCATAACCTCTTATTGGTTCAAAAAGATTTCTCTCTTCATCATATGTTACAATATAGCTTTGTTGTTTAAAAGAGAATATGCCTGTCAATTTCTCTTCACCGTTAGCCATTTCTGGAATTGCGGCAGTAACATGCCAGCCCTCTTTCGTCCCTCTTAAATCACCTACTCCATAGCGAGCAATGACTCCAGTAGAAAGGGCAGATAGATCAGCAGAAATAGCTGTTTTAGGAAAAATAAATTTTACAGGAACATAAAGCAAATCAAAATCCGTGTTCGAGCCATTAGGATCGGGATCTTTTCCGCCATCATCACCATTTCCATCTGGCAACTTCCCTCCACCAAACTCCACCTGCACTGGCGTATTCCCTGTCGTCACAGCTTGTGCCGAAAGCGGTGCCAAACTAGCACCAACCACTGCGCTACTTACCAACAAGCTTGCGAGTAATTTCTTTTTCATTTTACATACCTCTCTTTTTTTATTGATTGTTTAATAACGGACGGAAGACCATCTAAACAGCTCTTCCGTCCGCTATTGTTTACCTGTTTACGTTTAAATTGATGGTCCTGCCACGAGATTCCAAGTGACATTTCCTGTGTAAGCCCCTGCTTTAATTTGTTGGTAAGGGGTCGTAATGTTTAACACGGTTTTATGCATCCCTATTCTAAACGTGCCTTGCCCAGTACCCGCAGGAGCGTTTGCTATAAGCGTTGCATCCCCCTCTAAATTTATCGACCTTTGTCCCTCACTGGCTAATTGTGGTTTCAGTTCAGGTGGTATACTTGGCGCATTAGTCGCAGTATATCTGTTTAATGTTTCGTCATAAACGATGGCTCCGACAGTCAGTTCTCCTGCCACTTCCATGTATCCCTGTAAGCTTTCACTTCCTAACTTCATACCATTTACTTGGGCTGTTAAATGCCAACCTTCTTTCGTCCCTCGTAAGTCACCCACGCCAACTACAGCCGGATAACCAGATACCCGTTCAGGAATAGGCTTTGTCAAATCGTCTGAAATAGATGAGTTTCTAAAGTTATATCTACCTGGAATAAATAGTAAATCAAAATCACTGTTTGTAGCATCTGGGTCAGGTCTTACTGCAGTCGCATCACCATCACCATCTGGCAATTTACCCCCACCAAACTCCACCTGCACTGGCGTATTCCCAGTCGTCACGGCCTGTACCGAAAGCGGTGCCAAACTAGCACCAACCACTGCGCTACTTACCAACAAGCTTGCGAGTAATTTCTTTTTCATTTTACATACCTCTCTTTTTTTAATTGATTGTTTAATAACGGACGGAAGACTATCTAAACAGCTCTTCCGTCCGCTATTGTTTACCTGTTTACGTTTAAATTGATGGTCCTGCCACGAGGTTCCAGGTGATAGTTCCTGTGTAGTTACCTGCTTTGATATCATATGCTGAGGTAGTGATATTTAAATAATTATCACGCATTGCAAAATGCCATAATCCTTGCCCTTTTCCAGAAGTTGCATTAGCAACTAGCGTGGCATCTCCTCCTAAATTAAGTGTCCAATCACTAGCAGCAGCTACACTTGGTCTAATTCCAGGTGATGAAATTGGAGTGAACAAATAATCATACTGATTAGTTGTTTCATTAAACACCAAATCATACAGAACTATACTGCCTGAGGTAATATTCCCATCTAAGCGTTCGTTGCCTGACATAAGTCCACTGGACTGAGCAGTTACATGCCAACCCTCTTTAGTCCCACGTATATCACCTACACCTAAGGCTTCTCTACTTCCACTCACACCTTCATCTTCTTTATTCGGAATTGGTTGTGTCAAATCATCTGAAATTGATAATTTTCCAAAATCATACTCCCTTGGAATGTACAATAAATCAAAGTCACTATTCGTAGCGTTTGGGTCAGGCCGTTCTGTATTCGGACTAGGCCCATTCCCATCTGGCAACGTCCCTCCACCAAGCTCCACCTGCACTGGAGTATTCCCTGTCGTTACCGCCTGCGCCGACAGTGGTGCCAAACTAGCACCAACCACTGCGCTACTTACCAACAAGGTTGCGAGTAATTTCTTTTTCATTTTACATACCTCTCTTTTTTAAATTAATTGTTTAACAACGGACGGAAGACCATTTAAACAGCTCTTCCGTCCGCTATTGTTTACCTGTTTACGTTTAAATTGATGGTCCTGCCACGAGGTTCCAAGTGACATTGCCTGTATACGCGCCTTTTTTCAGTTCTTGCATTGGGGTTGTTACATTTAACGTTAAGTTATCTAAACGACCTGACCAAGTCCCTTGCCCTTTTCCTAGAGGGGCGTTAATTAAAGCCGCGGCGCCGCCACCAATCTTAAGGCTCGCACCGTTAAAGCTAGGGGCTGTTGGATCATTAGCGATATTCATGCCATTCAGAGTATTGAAGCCCCCATAAGAACTCGTACTTTCATTGAATATGGCATAGTATGGTGTCATTCCAAAAGTAATCTGTCCATCTAATGTATCTGTGCCATTGCTCATGCCCACTACTTCGCCAGTGACATGCCAACCTTCTTTGGTTCCGCGGACATCACCCACCATGATTGATTTGGGCGTAGTTGAAACGGGTTTAATGGCAGTTAAATCCTCATCAATTTTTACTGGAGAAAAGTCAAAAATTTTCGGAATGGCTAATAAGTCAAAATTCGTATTCGGTTGCGATGGATCGGGATTTACGATTGCGCCAGTATCATCTCCCTGATCTGCTAATTTCCCTCCATCAAATTCTACCTGGACTGGTGTATTTCCTGTTGTGACAGCCTGTGCCGAAAGAGGCGCCAAGCTCGCCCCAACGACTGCGCTACCAACGAGTAAACTTGCGAATAATTTCTTTTTCATCTATGTATGTCTCCTTTGTTTAAGAATTTCCAGAATATGTTTCTGAAGCTATGGCCTTAATTATACAAGATTCCCCTGCGTCTGTGATTTTAAATATTTAACCGTGCATAGAAAAAATCAACAGTTCTTTTGATATCAACGATATCCCTTGATTTTAAACATAAATTTCAACACTTTTTGACATTAACAAGCGTTATTTAATGATTTTCACGGCAAAATCGATTAATAAACAGCAAGAAAACGTCAAAAAGTAAGGGTTCGACTCTTACTTTTTGACGTTTTCTTTTAAAATCTTATAAATTTATCCGCGATTTCGTCGAAAAAATCGTCAATTTCCATTTAATGACAGCCATTTTTGCATTTGCTAGTCGCCAAGACTTACAACTTGCGACGACGGGCGAATTCCACAAACTTAAATTTGTTTAAGCGGTGACGGGATTCCGTATAGCCAAAACAGCGCGTGTCTTCCAAGTTCATGATACTGCGGACCACCACAACATGATTGCCTTCGACTTCACCAATCAGCTGCTTGTCCATCTCTGTGAGCGGTTCCACGGTAATCTCTTTCTGGGCATAACTAATCGCCAAGCCAAGGTCGTTTTCCAAATAATCGAAAATCGAATCTTCGGCACGGTGCTTCGGCAGTTCTGGGACAATCTCTTTAATCAAGTAGTCAATATCTAAAATATCGACTTCCCCTTCAATCTCCCGTTGCCGGACTAAGCGCCACACAGGGGCCCCTTCTGTCCAACCAGTCAACTGAGCCAAGTTGCGCTCCACAGGAATTTCTTCTAAGGAAACTACATGAGTATGACTTTCAATATGTTGCGTTTGTTGTAACTCCTTGTAACTGGTCACTCCTGAAATAGGGAAATTAAATTTTTTAAAGTTTAAGACAATCGAGCCTTTGCCTTGTTTTTTCTGAATGTAGCCAGCGTTAATCAGTAAATTCAAGGCTTTCCGAATTGTTTCACGGGAAACATTGTAGGTTTCCACTAATTGATTTTCACTAGGTAATAAATCGCCTGGCTGATAGTCGCCTTGGACAATTTGTTGTTCTAATTCTAAAAATATGTCATGAAACTTGTTCATGCCGATCCTCCTCTACCAACAATTTCTTTTCTAAAAGCATAGCATATTCCCTCCGAAAAACCTAGAGCTGGTCAGAAAAATCCCCCGCACTTTCTGCCTTGCTTACGCACTGACTCCCCCAGCTAAACCACTGCTTGACCGCCTTTTTTTCGGAACCAGCGCAGTCTGTTACAGCCCCCTTCTGGAAAACTTTTCCCAAGAATCTAGGGAAAATCCTTGTAATTCTGATTCGTTCATACTATACTGTAGTCAAACACAACATGTCTATACAAGTTAACGAGGAGGCGCCAAACATGACTATTTTAGAATTAACATTCGCAACGAACCAACTAACGACGACTTTTTTTAACCATAAATTGGAACCGCTTCACCAAAAAACGTTCCCTTTTGAAGCCTTGACTATCGAAGAAACGGTTCCTGAACTGTGCCAATTGATTTTGGCAGAGGCTGCACCGATTCTGGGGGGGATTGTGGCTGATTTCCCAGCGGACTTCTTTTCGCCAGAGGAAACGTTGGCGCTGGTTCCGCAAGCGGTGATTCAATCATTCGCGGAACAGTTGAACACGCCACTTTTAACGGCAGCCGAACAAGCGGCGGCACCGAATTTGCTGGAAGCATTTGAAGAAAAACGGCAGTATCTGGCTTGGCATTTGGACTATTATGGCTACGTGCCTGGGAAAAATGAATATGCGGTGGAGTCCCTGTTAACTGTCGGCAATGGCTTTTTAGGCTTGCGCGGCACAACCCCTGAGATGACGATTTCTGATGATCATTATCCAGCGACCTACATTGCGGGGCTTTATAATACAGCGGCTTCGGAAGTTGCGGGTCAAGTAGTGGAAAATGAAGATTTCGTCAATGCTCCTGATAACCAACACATCGCTTTAAAAATTGGCGATGCTACTGACTGGTTAACGATTTCTCCAGACACACTACAACAATTACATCGTCAATTGAACTTGAAAACAGGGTTGTTTGTCGCAGAAATGATTTTGAAAGATGCGGACAATCAGCAAATTAAATTAACGACGAAAAAAATTGCCAATATGGCACAGCCGAATGACTATCATCTGCAATATACATTTGAGCCGTTAAACTTTTCAGCCCCGATTACTTTGAAAACCGTCACGGATGGCAGTGTCTACAACTATAACGTGGCGCGGTATCGCAACTTAACAGCGAAACATTTTCAGGTGACAGCATTAAGCGCGCAGGAAAACAAAACCGTGATTGAGGTTTGTACCAATCAATCCAACTTGAGCGTCCGAGAAACGGCCTTGATAACCGGTGATTTTTTTGAAAAAGAAGCCATTACGATTCAAGAAGAAGCGGAAAAAATCGCCCAAGTGGTGACCGTGATGGCGCACCAAGGCACGCGCTATACGCTAGAAAAACAAGTCTATGTGCAAGCCAGCCACGCCGAACAAAGTTGGCAGGTACCGTTTACGCCGAAGGACTCTTTTGCGGCCGCCGTTCAGGAAAGCGCCCGCGCTTGGCAAACCCTTTGGCAACAAGCCAACATTACTGTGACAGGCGATTTGATGTCTCAAAAACTTTTACGGATTCACAGTTATCACTTGCTGGCTTCGGCTTCGCCTTTTAGTAACCAAGCGCAAGCATTGGACGTCTCGATTACCGCCCGAGGCTTGCATGGTGAAGCGTATCGTGGACATATTTTCTGGGATGAAATTTTTATTTTACCTTTTTATATTCAACATTATCCTGACACGGCGAAACAATTGTTGCTGTATCGCTACCATCGATTAGAGAAGGCGAAGGAAAATGCGGCGGCCAGCCAGTATCGTGGCGCAATGTATCCGTGGCAATCAGGACGTGACGGACGTGAAACCACGCAAAAACTTCACTTAAATCCGTTGAATGGACATTGGGGCGAGGATCATAGCATTCTGCAACGGCATGTGTCCTTAGCGATTGCTTACAATGCTTGGTTGTATTGGCATAGTACACAGGATCATGAATTTATGAAACAATATGGCGGCGAAATGTTGTTAGAAATCGCTCAATTTTGGAACAGCGCTGCGACGTTAGATGACGCAACAGGACGGTTCTTTATTGATAAAGTGATGGGACCTGATGAATTTCACGAGGGCTATCCAGACCAAACGGAAAGCGGCTTGAAAAACAACGCCTATACGAATTTGATGGTGGTTTGGCTATTCGAAGAATTAACCAACATTTTGGCACTTTTCTCCGAGGAAGAACAGGCACAACTTTTTGCCAAAACTCAGACTACTTCGGCTGATTTAGCCCGCATGCAGCAAATTCAAAATTCACTGGAAATTGAAGTTAATTCTGACGGCATTATTGCGCAATATGAAGGGTATTTCGGCTTAAAAGAAATTGACTGGGCGGCGATGAAAGAGAAATACGGTAATATTTACCGCATGGATCGAATTTTAAAAGCCGAAGGAGAATCTCCCGATGATTACAAAGTGGCGAAACAAGCCGACACGTTAATGTTGTTCTACAACTTAGACAAAACTCGGGTGGATCAAATTTTAGAAGATTTAGGGTATCAATTGCCTGCGGATTATTTGGAAAAAAATCTTTTGTATTATCTAAAACGGACGTCTCATGGTTCGACTTTGTCACGAATTGTTCATGCTCAATTGGCAGAAATGGCGCAATTCCATGAGCTGTCTTGGCAACTTTATCAAGAAGCGTTGTATTCCGATTATCGTGACATTCAAGGTGGCACGACCGCTGAAGGGATTCATACAGGGGTCATGGCTGCGACGATCCACGTTACTTTAGCGACGTATGCAGGCGTTGACACGCGCCAGAACGAGTTATCAATTTGTCCAAACTTACCTGAACATTGGCAAGCGCTGGCCTTCCAGTTTATTCATCAAGGCGTGACGTATCAATTTTCATTAACACAAACCAGTGTCACGATTACAGCAGATAAAGACACACAATTATTGGTTCAGGGCGCGTTGATTTCGTTAACCGCCGAACGACCAAAAGAAGTACATTATCAATAAAGGAGCGAACCACAATGACGATTGGATTTATTTTTGATTTGGATGGTGTCATTACTGACACCGCCAAATTTCATTATCAAGCTTGGAAAGCGTTGGCCGATTCGCTAGGTATTCCCATTGACGAAACCTTCAACGAAACATTGAAAGGCATTAGTCGGATGGATTCCTTGGACCGCATTTTAGCCCATGGCCACCGTGAAAATACGTTTACTCCAGCAGAAAAAGAAGCCTTAGCTCAGCAAAAAAATGACCACTACGTTCAATTATTAGAACATTTAACGACAGAAGATGTTTTACCTGGTGTCGTGCCATTGCTACAGCAAGCTCAAGCACATCACATCCCCTGTGCCGTGGCTTCAGCTTCAAAAAACGCGCCCCTGATTTTGGAAAAATTAGGCGTGCGCGCGTACTTCGCCACAATTGTCGATCCCGACTCGTTAAGCAAAGGCAAACCTGATCCTGAAATCTTTTTAGCCGCCGCTGACAGTATTGGCGTGCTACCGCAAAACGCCATTGGCTTTGAAGATGCACAATCAGGCATTGACGGCTTGAAAGCCGCAGGCATCTATGCCGTCGGCTTGTCGGCCAGCCAACCCTTACTCGGAGCCGACATACAAGTCTCTGAAATGACTGAACTAAGCGTTGATGCACTGCTCAATCGCTAAAGAAGGACAAGAACCTTTAGCAGCAGGCACCTCTTTTCATCTACATTGTATCTATGCTAGAATGTAGATGAAAAGAGAGATGCTTCAACATACCTCTCTAGTGTAGAGCCGTTTAAGACGGTG
Source organism: Enterococcus sp. GC34 (assembly GCF_040886645.1). Taxonomy (NCBI): domain Bacteria; kingdom Bacillati; phylum Bacillota; class Bacilli; order Lactobacillales; family Enterococcaceae; genus Enterococcus; species Enterococcus sp. GC34. Next base: position 134,803 of record NZ_JBFOEF010000004.1, on the reverse strand, counting down.
ACCTTTTTAGTTACAAAAATAACCGTGCTTGGTCAAAGTTGACGGTTATTTTTTCTTGTCATTTTAACAGCTTTTAGGATTTCACGGATTAACGCTAAATTTATTCGTACTTTTCGGGAAAATGTGCTATAATGAAAACGAAAAGAGAGATATGCGTCAACATACCTCTCTGATGTAGAGCCGTTTAAGACGGTGACCAATTGTATTATTTAAAAATAACCGTACTGGTCAAAGTAGACGGTTATTTTTTCTTGTCATTTTTAAGCAATTTCACAATCAGCGCAATCAAAGCAATGGTAAACATACCAAACCCTAGGATCGTCTGAATTGTTTCATATGCTGACAAAAGGCCTCTCCTTTCTGTAAATTTTGGAAGTACGCTCATACGCACCACCTCACCGAAAGAGGAAAGTCTCTGCTCCTACGCTTCTCACTTTGTTGCGATGCTCGTCGCAAAGCGCATGTTCCTTTGCGCTTGCCTCCGCCTTAACTTCTCTACACTTATCGTATATCATGAATGCCTAATAAATATTCAGGTTACAATATTTTTTTAGATAAAATGATTTAGAGAAAAAACCGCCCACATCAGAAAAATGATGTGGGCGGTTTTTTTGTAATTATTTATTTTTTGTTTCAAATAACGGACTAACTGGTTTGTTTTCGTGGATACGTTTAATCGCATCTCCGATTAATTCACCAACGCTGACTTCGTCAATTTTTGCAATTTTACGATCATCAGATAGGTAAATAGAGTCTGTTACAACTAAGCGTTCAATTGCTGAATCTTCAATACGTTGTAAGGCTGGTCCTGATAAAACGGGATGTGTACAAGAAGCGTAAACGTCTTTTGCTCCGGCTTCTTTCAATGCGTTTGCAGCAAGAGAAATTGTCCCCGCTGTGTCAATCATGTCATCAATTAAGACACATGTTTTGCCTTCCACATGACCAATGATATTCATTACTTCTGCTACGTTCGCTTTTGGACGACGTTTGTCAATGATCGCAATTGGTGCTTTTAAGAATTCTGCCAATTTACGCGCACGCGTTACACCACCATGGTCAGGGGAAACAACAACGACGTCATCGCCTTGAATGCCGTGTTCGATGAAGTAATCGGCAATTAATGGTGCACCCATCAAATGATCCACTGGAATATCAAAGAATCCTTGAATTTGGACCGCATGTAAGTCCAATGTCAACATTCTTGTTGCGCCAGCTTTTTCAATCATGTTTGCAACAAGTTTAGCAGTGATTGGTTCCCGGGCACGTGCTTTACGGTCTTGACGTGCATACCCATAATAAGGCATAACCACGTTAATTGTTTTAGCACTCGCACGTTTTAACGCATCAATCATGATTAATAGTTCCATTAAGTTATCGTTAACAGGGCTACTTGTTGATTGAATGACGTAAACATGTGCACCACGAATACTTTCTTCAATATTCACTTGAATTTCGCCATCACTAAATTGTGTTACAGAGCACTTTCCTAGCTCCACACCCACAGCATCCGCAATTTTTTCTGCTAAGGGACGATTAGAGTTCAAAGAAAAGATTTTCAATCTTGGATCAAAATAATGTTTCGACATTAGAACCTCCACTTTCTATTTCAGCCAATTCGTTAAAACTGAACAATACTTTCCTTCTAAAATAATAGTAGTCCTAGCCAAATAAATCAAGAGATTTTCTGTATTTCATACAAGATATTCATCAAAAGTCGCTTTCTTCTAACTATTTTATCGTATTTGTCTAAAAAATGAGGATTATTTGAATAAAGAAAGGTACTCGCCATAGCCTTCTTTTTCTAAATCTGCCACTGGCACAAATCTCAAAGCTGCCGCATTAATGCAATAACGTAAGCCGCCTTCTTGGAGTGGGCCATCAGTGAAAACATGCCCTAAATGTGAATCCGCTTCTTGACTGCGAACTTCTACTCGGTGCATGCCGTGACTAAAATCAGCTTTTTCTTTGACGCCACGTTTTTCAATTGGTTTGGTAAAGGATGGCCAGCCGCAACCAGCATCGTATTTGTCCAGGGAGCTAAACAACGGTTCGCCACTAACAACGTCTACATAGATTCCGTCTTGGTAAAAGTCATCATATTCTCCTGAAAAAGGGCGTTCTGTTGCGTTTTCTTGTGTGACGGCATATTGAAGATCCGTCAAGGTTTGTTTTAATTCTTCTTCTGTTGGTTTTGTCATTCTGTCCACTCCTTTTCTTCTGTTCAATTTATTGGGTTCAATGATACCACGTTTGCCAAACAGGCACCTAATAGTTTGCATAGTAAAAGACAGTCCTTTCTCTTTTTGACGAATGAAAAGGACTGTCTTTTATTAGTTGAATTCTTTTAGTAGTCGGGCTACTTTGGCAATTGGTAAGCCCATAATGGCGTAATAATCGCCAGCGATTGCTTCAATTAATAATGCTCCTTGTCCTTGGATACCATAAGCGCCTGCTTTGTCGGCATATTCTGCGGTATCTAAGTACGCATGGATTTCCGTGTCTGTCAGTGGATAAAACGTCACGGTTGAATGAACTGTCGCGGAGCGCTCTTTTTCCCCTTGTTTCAACGTCACACTTGTATACACGTCATGTGTTTTGCCACTTAGGAGGCGCAACATGCGATAACCGTCTTCCCGAGAAGTGGGTTTGCCGAGGATTTCTCCCGCCAATGCCACAATTGTATCGCAGCCAATGACTAGTGCTTCGGGGGTTTGTTCTGCTATAGCCGCTGCTTTTTGGGCAGCCATTTGCGCCACATATTCTGCTGGTAAGCCGTCTTTGCCAACAGTTTCATCGATATCGGCTGGTGCAATCGTAAAATTTGGGACCACACGCTTTAATAACTCCTGACGGCGAGGAGATTGGGATGCTAAAATAATTTGCATAAAATGATGACGCCTCGTTTCTTTTTAATGGGGGTCTTGAATGCGTTTAAACATTCGTTCCATATCTGAATTCGTAAAATGAATCAGCACCGGACGTCCATGCGGACAATTAAACGGATTTTCGCACAAAGCTAAATCTTTTAATAGCACGCGTGCTTGTTGCTCATTGAGGTAATGATTGGCTTTGATGGATCGCTTACAGCTCATCATAATGGCAGTTGCTTCACGGAATTTTTTCACGCTGACCGAGCCAGTTGTTAGCAACATGTCAATCATCTCGCGAACAATGCTTTCCTCTTCGCCTGCAGGATACCAAGTTGGGTGCGCCCGCACAATGAAACTATTTTGTCCAAAGTCTTCCAAATGGATGCCGACTTCTGCAAGGGTTTCTTTCTGCTCTTTAATTTTCAAGGCATCACTATTTGGATAATCAATAACGATTGGTACCAATAGTTCTTGTAAATCATCACTGACTTCGCCAATTTTTTCACGGAAGTACTCGTATTTAATTCGTTCTTGGGCAGCGTGTTGGTCGATAATAAACAGGCCATCTTTGCTTTGTGCGAATAAATAAGTTCCGTGCATTTGACCGAAGTATTCTAGCTCAGGAAAACGTTCTGTCGGTCGTTCTTCTTCCAACTTATTCAGGGCTTGTTTCAGTTCTCTTTGACTCGCAGCGCTATTGGCATCAAATTCTGGGTGAAGTTTCATTTCTTCTTGGAAAACCTCGTCAGCAGCCTCTGATGAACGCAGAGAAGGTTCTGAATCAGATACTTCAGTTATTTTCGTTTCTTCGGCTATTATCTGTTGCTCATTACTAGCTGTTTCCCAATGATTTGCGGAATCAACAGCTGCCGAAGAGATTTCGTAAGCTGACGTTTCTTCCGCTACACTCGTTGATTCTGGTACTGGCGGCGCAAATGGATCGTCCATTGGGTCCACTGCTCTTTCTGTCTGGTTGACAGCTTCAGGGGCGCTTGAGACTGGTGTTTCGTCTGTCGCATGTTCCGCATAGAAGCGACCTGTTGCAGGATTATAGCTTAAGCTGCCCGGTCGTTGTTTTACCGCAGGTTGTTCAGTCGATAAAGGAATTTCCATTTGTTCGGCTTTAGGTTCTGGCGGTAGTTTCTTTTTAAAACGCAAATTGTCTGCCGCATTGGGAATCAACTGTTCTTGGCTCAACACTTCTTGAATCGCCTGTTCAATTAATGCCATTAAATCTTTTTCTTTACTTAAACGAACTTCTTGCTTAGTAGGATGGACATTGACATCAACTAACAGCGGATCCATTTCAATTTCTAACACAGCAATTGGAAAACGCCCCACCATTAGTTTCGAACCATAGCCGGCTACAATTGCCTTATTTAACGCGAAATTTTTAATATAGCGACCATTGATAATCGTTGATAAATAGTTGCGGCTGGCCCGTGTGACTTCTGGCAATGAGACATACCCTGTCAAAGTAAAATCAAGGTCTTTTCCTTCAATTTTCAACATTTTCTTTGCGGTGCTAATGCCATAAATCCCCGCAATCGTTTGTTTTAAATCACCATTGCCTGTTGTACTCATCATTTTGTGGCCGTCATGAACTAAGCGAAAAGCGACTTTAGGGTGACTTAACGCCAGACGATTGACAATGTCACCGATATTGGCCAATTCCGTTTGGATCGTTTTGACGTATTTCAAACGAGCAGGCGTATTATAAAATAAATTAGAAACGGTCATTTTTGTGCCTTTACGGAGGGCTGCTGGTCGGTTTTCTTCGACCTTGCCCCCTTTTAGAATCACATAGCTGCCTTCTTCTTCCTCAGCTGTGGCAGTTTCGACAATCATTTCAGAAACTGAGGCAATACTTGGTAAGGCTTCGCCTCGGAACCCCAAGCTGCGAATTCGGAACAAATCATCTCTTGTATGAATTTTGCTTGTGGCATGGCGCTTGAAGGCATTCAGTACATCTTCTTTGGCAATTCCTTCACCATTATCAATAATTTGAATGGTTTTCAAGCCAGCTTCTTCAATAAAAATATCAATTTGGGTGCTTCCTGCATCCAGTGCATTTTCCACCAATTCTTTGACGACAGAAGCGGGACGTTCAACAACTTCACCAGCAGCAATCTGGTTGGCTAGTTGTTCGGATAGTTCTTGAATTTTCCCCATTTCACGACCTCCTAACCGGTTCGGTTCCTAATTAGATACGTTTTTGCAATTGATGAAGCATGTTTAACGCATCTAGTGGTGTCATTTCTAATAGATTCATTTTCTTCAATGTGTCAATGACACTTAATTCTTCTGTTGAAACTTCTTTAAATAATGAAAGTTGCTCGGTTTCTTCATGGACTTCTGAAACTTCTTCATGATGAACTGAACTTGGAATCGTTGTTTCTTCCGCTTCTAAAGCGGATAAAATGGTGGCTGCTCGTTCTAAAAGCGGGCTTGGTAAACCAGCGATTTTAGCAACATGTATCCCATAGCTCTTATCAGCAGGTCCTTCCATCATTTTATGAAGAAAGACCACTTCGCCATCTTTTTCGACAGCGCCCACGTGAATATTCTTCAAGCCTTTTAAGGTTTCATCTAGAACAGTTAGTTCATGATAATGTGTAGAGAACAACGTTTTGGCTTGTACTTCACGATGGATATATTCAATGATGGCTTGCGCTAGCGCCATTCCATCATAGGTTGCCGTGCCGCGTCCTAATTCATCAAATAAAATTAGGCTGTTAGGCGTGGCATGCCGCAGTGCTTGGTTGGCTTCCATCATTTCTACCATAAAGGTACTTTGCCCTGCAATTAGATCATCAGAGGCCCCAATCCGTGTAAAAATTTGATCGAAAATTGGCATTTCAGCACTTTCCGCTGGTACAAAACAGCCAATTTGCGCCATGACCACCGTCAAAGCCAATTGACGCATGTAGGTACTTTTCCCTGACATGTTTGGTCCAGTAATCAAGAGAATATCTGTTTCTGGGTTCATGCGGATACTGTTTGGAATGTATTCTTGGTGCCCTAAAACTTTTTCCACGACTGGGTGTCGTCCTTCGACAATCGCCAAATTTTTCGTGTTACTTCTTAACGTTGGTCGAACGTATTGATACCGTTCACTAATTGTTGCAAAAGATTGTAAAACATCAACCGCACTAATGGTTTTAGCCAGTGTTTGCAACCGATCAATGTTCGTTTTCACTTGTTCTCTCACGGCCAAGAACAATTGATATTCTAGTTCAACTGATTTTTCTTCGGCTTCTAAGATTAAACGTTCTAGTTCTTTTAGTTCTGGCGTAATAAAGCGCTCCGCATTAGCTAATGTTTGCTTCCGCTCGTATTTTCCTTCTTCTAAATTCGCTAAATTTGACTTAGTGATTTCAATGAAATAACCAAAGACACGATTGTAGCCAATCTTCAAGTTTTTAATGCCTGTTTCTTGGCGTTCTTTCGCTTCTAACTCTGCTAACCATTGCTTACCATTACGCATGGCATCACGGTATTCATCTAATTGGTCGTTATAGCCGTCTTTAATAACATTTCCTTCAGTAATTTGTAAAGGGGCTTCTTCATTAATCGCCGTCGCAATCAATGCCACTAAATCTTCAACAGGGTTTAAGTCGACTAACAAATCATCCCATTCCCCTTGATTGATCCCGACAATTAACTGTCGAATCGTTGGTACTTGTTCTAAAGAGGTCCGTAATTGAATTAAATCACGCCCATTCACACTGCCGAATGCCACGCGTCCTGCTAACCGCTCTAAATCATAAACGTTCGTCAATGCTGCTTGCAAATCCAAGCGTTCAAAATAGGCATTTAATAAAGATTGCACCATTTCTTGACGCGTCTTAATTTGACGTTCCTGAATCAGTGGACGATCCAACCATTGTTTTAATAAACGGCCGCCCATAGCTGTTTTCGTTTCATCTAATAGCCACAAAAGAGTCCCTTTTTTCTGTCCTGTTCGAATCGACTGACTCAATTCTAAATTGAATTTAGAATAATGATCCATTTTCAAGAAATGATCTGGCTGATATTCCACAGCTTTCTGAATATGGGACAAGCTCCGCTTTTGGGTAACGGATAAATAAGATAATAACTTGCCTGTAATTTCAATTTCTAATGGATTAATCAGTTCATTGGTTAAAAAACTAAACTCGGCATTTTCTTCCACCGTTTCTTGTGTCGAAAAGATAATATTTAAACGTAAACTTAAGTTCTCTTTTAACGATTCAGGAATCCCTGAACCTAGGACCATTTCTTTTGTTTGCAACGCAGAAGCTTCGTTCAAAACGCCCTCTTCATCAGCCAAGACTGCTGTTTTTAATTCGCCTGTACTCAAATCTACATAGGCAAAACCGAACTGATTACCATCTGTTAGCACAGCGGTTAAGTAATTATTGTCTTTGGCTTCCAAGCCTTTACTATTCATCACCGTTCCTGGCGTTACCAACTGGACCACTTCTCGTTTGACCATGCCCTTGGTAGTCTTTGGATCTTCCACTTGCTCACAAATCGCTACTTTATAGCCTTGCTCAATCAACGTATCAATGTAACCTTGCGCGGCATGATAAGGAACGCCACACATAGGAATCGGATCATCCGCATTGCGGTTACGACTGGTTAACGTCAATTCTAAGATTTGCGCTGCATTGATAGCATCTTCATAAAATAACTCATAAAAATCACCTAAGCGATAAAATAAAAACGCATCCTTGTATTGGGCCTTAATGGATAAATATTGTTCCATCATGGGTGTATTTTTTGTCTTTTGTGGCATTTAATTCCCTTCCTTCTCTAGCTCTTCGTTCACGCGGTATTGAATGAGCGCCGTGACATGTTGGACTAAGTCATTGGCTTCGATCAGTTGTTCGCGGTAGGCTACAACGAGTGGGTGCTCATCAAATTCTTTTGTTTTCGCATCAGCTCGTTGAATGGCTTCTTTTTCAGCAGTTGGTTTGCCATAGTGAGCAAATTGAACCGCATCTTTTTGCGCAGCTTTAATTTCTTCCACTAATTCTGTCAGCTTTTTGTTTTTCTTTACTTTTTCTTCAATCGCTTGGTAGCGCTGAATGACTTCATCTTGTCCAATTAAATGTAACAATTTTTCTAATTCTTTATTACTTTGTGCATCTAAATTCAACGGCTCCATTTTTTTCACCTTCATCTTTCACCGGCACTTTTTCTATAAGAGCAGAAAAAGTTAACCTCTTAATGATCCGAGATTAACTTTTCTTCTATTATTCTTGAAACGGGCGATCTTCGCTAATCTGAATCGGCTCAATCATCTTCGCTTGGCCCGTTTGGTCATCAATCTCTAAAATACAGGCAGATAAAATCGTCCGCCCTGTTTCGACTACCTCAAAACGCTTCGGCAATGCTGTCATAAACTTCTCAATAATCGGTTCACGCTTCATTCCTAGAATCCCATCATAAGGTCCGGTCATACCAACATCACTTAAGAAGGCTGTCCCTTTCGGTAAAATCCGAGCGTCATTTGTTTGAACATGCGTATGTGTTCCAACAACGGCTGATACTTGGCCATCTAAAAACCAGCTCATGGCTTGTTTTTCGCTCGTCGTTTCGCCATGAAAATCCACAAAAATGAGCGGTGTCCGTTTGCGAGCGATAGCTACTAACTCGGCGGCTTTCTTGAAAGGATCTTCCAATGGCACCATAAATGTGCGGGCCTGTAAATTAATCACCGCTAGTTCCAATTGATTGACTTTCACAAAAACCATTCCTTGACCAGGCACATCTTCTGGAAAGTTCGCTGGACGAACCATTTTCTTCGCATCATCAATGAATTCAAAGATATCCTTGTTGTCCCACGTATGGTTACCCATCGTAACAACATCGACACCATCTTGCAAAAATTTCTTATAAATCTTGCCAGTAATTCCCCGACCAGATGCCGCATTTTCACCATTGGCAATGGTCACTTGTGGACGATATTTCTTCTTTAATTTAGGGACATACGTTGCTAAGGCTTCTCTTCCTAAAGAACCGACAACATCTCCTATAAATAATATACGCAAAAAGGTTCCTCTTCTCTTTTTAACATCTCTTGTTTATTATAGTTGTTTTCGCTTTGAAAAGAAAGTTTTGGTTTTAAAAGATTAAAAAAGTATCTCAACAAACAATCCTTGCAATTGTTCGTTGAGACACTACACGCGATACTTATTCGCTTTTTATTTTATTTCGCATAGTCAACGGCACGTGTTTCACGGATAACCGTTACTTTGATATGTCCTGGATAATCCAAGTCATCTTCAATTTTCTTCCGAATGTCTCGAACTAAACGAACAGATTCTAAATCAGAAATTTCTTCTGGTTTCACCATGACACGAACTTCACGTCCTGCTTGAACAGCAAAACTTGAATCAACGCCTTCAAAACTATTAGAAATATTTTCTAAGTTTTCTAAGCGGCGAATGTAGTTTTCTAACGATTCACTACGTGCACCTGGACGGGCTGCAGATAACGCATCTGCGGCTGCCACTAAAACAGAAATAACTGAGGTTGCTTCCACATCACCATGATGCGAGGCAATGGCATTAATAACTACTGAATTTTCTTTATATTTCGCAGCTAATTCTGCGCCAATCTCAACGTGAGAACCTTCAATTTCATGATCTAATGCTTTCCCAATATCATGTAGTAAACCTGCACGTTTGGCTAATTGAACATCTTCGCCTAATTCGGCGGCTAAAACGCCAGCCAGTTTTGCTACTTCGATTGAATGGTTCAAGACATTTTGACCATAACTTGTTCTGAAACGTAAACGGCCTAAAATTTTAATTAAATCAGGATGTAACGTATGAGCACCTACTTCAAAGGCTGCTTGTTCTCCATATTCACGAATCCGTTCATCCATTTCTTTACGTGATTTTTCTACCATTTCTTCGATACGAGCGGGATGAATCCGACCATCTTGGATTAATTTTTCCAAGGTCATTCGAGCGATTTCTCGTCTGATTGGATCAAATCCGGATAACACAACCGCTTCTGGCGTATCATCAATGATTAAGTCAATCCCTGTTAATGTTTCCAATGTACGAATATTACGTCCTTCACGACCAATAATGCGACCTTTCATCTCATCATTTGGTAAAGTGACCACGGAAACAGTTGTTTCAGAAACAGAATCGGCGGCGCAACGTTGAATTGCTAGGGAAAGCAAGTTCTTCGCTTTGCGATCAGATTCTTCTTTGGCACGTTGTTCTGACTCCTTGACCATCAAGGTTAGTTCATGATTCAACTCTTCTTCTGTTGACTTCATAATAATCGATTTTGCTTCTTCTTTTGAAAGGGAAGCAATTCGTTCTAATTCTTGATGTTGCTGATTAATTAAGTTTTCTACTTCTTTTTCTCGCTCATCAATTAATTGCTGTCTAGCACCAAGTTTCTCTTCTTTTTCTTCCAGTGAGCCTTCACGTTTTTCAAGAGAGTCATCTTTACGATCCAACGTTTGTTCCCGTTGAATTAAACGATTTTCTTGAGATTTAAGTTCTAATCTGCTTTCTTTCAACTCACTTTCAATTTCTGAACGATACTTCTGGTTCTCTTCCTTAGCTTCTAGCAATGCTTCTTTTTTCAGTGTTTCTGATTCTTTCCGAGCGTTCTCGAGAATACTGGACGCTGAAATTTTTGCACCATTTATTGCTTTATCATGACGTGACTTTGCAATAACAAATCCTAAACCAAGACCGACAATCAAACCGACGATAGCGAGGAGAATATTTAAAACCATATTTCCACCTCCATACTATCTTTTTGTTAATTCATATCTTGTAGTTTTTTGATAAACTAAAATCAATTATCAATATGCCTACTTGCATATTTGTGCATACACACAATTTTATTCTAATGTTTGTCGCGAAAGGTGTCAACTTAAAAAAGCCCTTTCTTTTGGAAAGGGCAGCAAATATTAGACAACGTCACATTTTTAGGTTTCCGCCGTCACGAATTGTTTAAATTTTAGAACAAACGCCGCATAGTCTGCTGTTTGACTAAGCTGCTTGATGTGGATGGGTTCGGACATGAACAACAGTCTATTTAACAATTTAGTTCTAAACAAAAAAAGACAACACCTGTCCTGTTCAGTAAGTGTTGTCTTTCTTCTTAACGAGTCGTACTCACTCGTTATTTATTCATCTAAGGGTAGTTCTTCTTGACCTTCTGCTTCTTCTGTAATGGTTGAACCGTCACCGATGCCGTATGCATCACGGACCAATTTAGACACTTCTGCCATCATTTCAGGATGATCCGCCATGTATTGTTTGGCATTTTCACGGCCTTGGCCAATTCGTTCTTCTTTGTAGCCATACCAAGCACCACTTTTGCTAATAAGGTCTTTTTCCACAGCCATATCTAGTAATTCGCCTTCTTGGGAAATCCCTTGGCCATACATGATATCAACTTCTGCCACTTTAAATGGTGGCGCCACTTTGTTTTTAACGACTTTAATTTTTGTGCGGTTACCGACGATGTCTGTCCCTTGTTTTAACTGTTCTGCACGACGGACTTCTAGGCGAACCGTTGCGTAGAATTTCAATGCACGTCCACCAGGAGTGGTTTCAGGATTTCCGAACATCACGCCAACTTTTTCACGAATTTGGTTAATGAAAATAGCAATTGTTTTTGTCTTATTAATTGAGCCTGATAATTTACGTAGTGCTTGAGACATTAGTCGAGCTTGTAAGCCGACATGGCTCGCTCCCATCTCACCATCAATCTCTGCACGAGGAACTAACGCAGCAACCGAGTCGATGACAACGATGTCAATCGCACCACTTGAAACTAAGGCATCGGCAATCTCTAAGCCTTGCTCACCCGTATCTGGTTGAGATAAAAGTAATTCATCAATGTTAACGCCTAGTTTCTCCGCATATTGAGGATCCAATGCATGCTCAGCATCGATAAAAGCGGCTGTTCCACCATTTCGTTGCACTTCTGCAATTGCGTGTAAAGAAACAGTTGTTTTACCTGAACTCTCAGGACCATATACTTCAATAATTCGGCCACGTGGATACCCACCTACGCCCAATGCAACATCTAACGCTAAAGAACCACTAGGGATAGTTGAAATTTTTTGATCAGCTTTTTCGCCTAATTTCATAATAGAACCTTTCCCAAAGTTCTTTTCAATTTTTTTCAGTGCGGCATCTAAAGCCACTTTACGATCATCTGCCAATGGATAATCCTCCTTTAATTTATATAAACTTATTTTTCATTTCCTGTTAGTAGGTCTATCATATCTCTTTTGTACCAAAAAAGCAAGAAAAAACCGAACAAACATTCGCATATTTATTTTTTATTAATGATTCGGCGCCGCAAAAGATCTAACCCTCGCATAACCGCACTCTGTCTAATATAATTTCGGTCACGGTTAAAATGGAAACATTCTGCAACGGTTGGTTGGCCTTCTTCCGCCAGCCCAATCCAAACAGTGCCTGTCGGTTGACCTTCGATTGGGTCACCAGCGACCCCAGTAAATGATAAACCATAGTTAGATTTAGCTAACTGACGCGCTTTCTCTGCCATTTCTTTGGCACACGCTTCACTTACCGTGCCATGTTCTTCTAAAAGTTCATGAGAAATTCCTAAAAAGTTCTCTTTTGTTTCTTGCGAATACGTCACGAAGCCTCCCTTAAAAATCTTCGAAGCACCCGCAATTTCCCCCAGTGTACTTTGGAATAGGCCAGCGGTGAGGCTCTCAGCAGCCGTGACGGTTTGTCCGTTTTGTAATAACAAATCCACTGTTACCTTGGCTAAACTATTGTCATCCCCATACCCATAAAAATAGTCCCCCACTTTAGCTAAAACCTTTTCTTCCGTCGCTGTTAATAATTCTTCGCCAGCTACTAAGTCTTTTGTTTTAACTGTTAAACGAAGTGTCACTTCATTAGGCTTAGCATAAGGCGCAATGGTTGGATTCGTTTGGTGCGCAATCAACGATTGAATCTCGGTCACCAGCTGTGATTCACCAATGCCATAAAAACGCAAGACTCTCGAAATCAATTGTTCTTCTTGTGGAAACGCATCAATCAATAAAGGTCGTGCCGCTTGTTGGAACATCGGAATTAATTCATTGGGCGGCCCTGGTAAGAGCAAATAGCTTGTTGCGCCTTCTGTTACGAAAGAACCAACCGCTAATCCTGTCGGGTTTTGAAGAACTTGTCCACCTTCAATGGCTAACACTTGTCGTAGATTATTTTCCGTCATTGGTCGCTTAGACTGTTGGAAAAATTGGTGCAAGCGGTTCAATCCTTCTTGGTCTTCTACTAATGATTTATGGAGATGTTGTGCAACAACTTGCTTGGTTAAATCGTCTTCTGTTGGTCCTAGTCCTCCACAAAGGACAATTAAATCACTTCTTTGTTCTGCTTCTGTTAATAGCGTTTCTAAGCGGCCGCCGTTATCACCAACAACGGTCTGATAGTAAACATCGATGCCTAGCGCAGCTAACTCTTCTGATAAAAAGGTGGCGTTGGTATTCACTACTTGTCCCAGTAATAACTCTGTTCCGACTGCAATGATTTCTGCTTTCATTGATTTCCCCTTCTCTAATAACATACGTAGTTAAACTCACTTTCCATTTTAGCACAACAAAATTTTTACAAAAGAATTTGAGCTTCAGGAAATAATTTTTTTATCAGGAAATTTATTAATTATTACGAAAAAAATGTTCATTTTCTCACAATACATTGTATAATAACGTTATATCGAAAGGAGAGAAATGAATGAGTGTAGTATTAGTACTTTTGGGTCTATTAGGGTTACTTGTCAGCGGGGGACTGACTATCAAAGCATTAATTAAGAAACAACCGAAAAAACAATATGGCTATGCCGCGTTAGCAAGTGCCGCTCTATTTATTGGTGGGGTTGCCACGACAGATTCTTCCCCAACGCTTTCACTTGATGCAGAGAGTGTTGAAACCGATGCCAATGGCTCAGCCACCATCAAAGGCGAATACGACGGCAACAGCAAACTAACGGCCAATGGCAAGGAAGTAAAAACAAAAGACAAAACGTTTGCTTACAAAGTAAAACTGTCCGATGAAAAAACGCAAAAAATCACCTTTGTTGCTGAGAAGAAAGATACCAAAGTTGAAAAATCAGTCGAAGTCACACCATCAAAAGAATTTATTGCGAGCATCACAGATTCTGAACAAGAATTGGCCAAAACAGAAAAAGCCTTAGCTTACGCTGAAAAACAACCTTCTCAGAAAAACTATGATGAAGCCGCAACCTTAGTATCTTCATTAAGTCAAGAATACGAGGAATACAATGATCGCCTTGAAAAAATCAAAGAAGCAGTACCTGTTGATGAAGCAGTTACAACTGCTGAAAAATCTAAAAGTAAAAGCGATTATCAAGCAGCTGAAAAATTAGTAGCTGCTGCCCCAGTTGGCAAAGAAGGCTTTCAACAACGTTTAACGACTGTTCAAACCGCTATCGCTGAAAAAGAAAAAAATGAACAATTAGTCGCCAGTGCGACAGCCGCTGTTGAAAAAGCTGAACAAGAACCAACTAATGAAGCTTACTATAATGAAGCGATCAAACAAATTGACGCTTTAAACTCCCCAAATCAAGCTTTAACCAAACGGGTAGCCGTTGTTAAAACTCAATTAGATGCCCACAAAGAAAAACAACGAAAAGAACAAACTGAAGAGCCAGCAAAAGCGCAAGCTGAAGCAGAGCCCCAACAAGTCGAACCGGCTGAAGTCGAGACGGCTGCTGCAGAAGCACCAAGTAGCAGCGCCTTAATTAAGGGGTCACGTAATGGAATTTATCATGTGCCTGGAAGTAGATATTATAATAGAACTACTAATCCAGCGGCTTGGTTCTCTACTGTTGAAGAAGCAGAAGCAGCAGGATACCGAGCACCCAAACAGTAAATACATTAGCAATAATTAATCAAACAAGAAAATGGGGCCTCCGTTAAAACAACGGAGGCCCCATTTTCTTGCTTTTTATTGATAAACACTAATTCGTTGATTTGGGTGTGCATTACTTTCCACTTCATCTAACATGGCAACGGCGTAATCTGCGTAACTAATGTAGCTGTCACCTTGGCTATTGGTTGTTAATTCTTCGCCAGCGACTTCATAATGACCTGTCGCAGGACCTTCAGCATCAAACATGGCTGCAGGACTAATATAGGTCCAGTGGATGTTTTGAGCTTCTTTCAATAAATTTAAAGCTTCGCCCATCGCCGAAGCTAATGGCTGAATCTCTGCTGGGAATGATGGGGTATCTTTTAATTGAGTTGTGTGTTCTGGGTCCACATATAAGGTTCCAGCGCCCCCAACGACAAACAAGCGCGTTTTTTGATTGGTTAAAATCTCAATCAAATGCTGGGTAGATTTGGGGAAATCTTGCACATTAGGGAATCCTAAGGCACTAATTAATACATCAAACGCTTGAATATCTTCTGTTGTTAATTGATAAACATCTTTTTCAATGGTCGGTGTGCCATCTGTTATTTTTGAGGCATTACGAACGATGGCTGTCACGTCCATCCCGCGACGTTTCGCTTCTGCTAAAAGTAATTGTCCTTCTTTTCCTGTTGCTCCTAATACTGCTACTTTCATGTAAATCATCCTTTCGTTTTTAAATAGAACTAAAATAGTTACATTTGACACTTTAAAAGTAGAGAGATTACTTATCTCTCTTAACTTCTATTTCATGAATCACATCTGCTAAGGTGATGCTTTTCAATTCTTCTTCCATTTTTTGTTGCACTTTAGTAAATTCAGTTTCTAGTACCGATTGGATATTTGCCCCAACGGAACAGTTTGGATTAGGATTTTGATGAATATTGAAAATCTCTCGTTCCAATTCAACCGCTGTATAAATTTCATACAGTGAGATCTCTTCTGGTTTCTTTAATAAGGTATTTTTATTGGCTCCACGCATGGAATGAATCAAGCCGGCTTTTTTTAACTGGCTCATTAGTCGTCGAACAACGACTGGATTCGTATTCACGCTCGAAGCAATGTATTCAGAAGTCACTTGTTCTTGAGGACCTGTTTCAATCAAACTTAAAATATGAATCGCAACACTTAATTTCGTTGACATGGCCATGTCTAATCACTCCAAACTAAATGTAACGTTATTTGTTACATTTACAGAATACGCTGTTTCGTTTTATTTGTCAATGAGAAACCTCTGACTATTCAAAATAAAAATCATTTGTTGAAACCACACGGGCCCCAAACGGCATTAATGCTAATTTCGCCAATTTAAAGGACTGTTGCCCAAACGGAATACCGATGATTGTCAGACAAAGCAACAAGCCACTAATACAATGCCCAATTGCTAATGGTAGTCCACTGATAATCAGCCAAATAATGTTTACCACCAAAGATACGCCGCTAGCACTATACACGACTCGCTTTTTAAACGGCCAAAAGCTCAACCCCGCTAATTTGAAGCATTGTAAACCAATCGGAATACCGATAATTGTAATACACCAAATCACGCCTGCGAATAGCCAAGATAAGCCACCAAAAAAGCCGCCAAAGATAAACCATAAAATATTGCCAAGTGTTTTCACTCTTGTTCCTCTACTTTCCTCATTAAAAATTATGCATGTGAGTAAGTATATCATGAAAGCTTCTTTTTGTTTCAAACAATATTGTAAGGTTGCTGACTCGTTAAAAGACGAAGACACTGTTTCATGATACAATGAAGAAACTAACGATAAAGGAGCAGACTTCATGGACTTACATTTAACCGTTGATCTAAAAAAAACAAAGACACTCATTGACTTAGCCGATCAGGCCCACTTAATCATTGAACAAACAACTAAATTACCGAAAAAAGAGGCAGCGATTCTTTTCTTGCTAAGAGATAACCAACTAGTTGCTTTAGGACTTGCTGAAGAAAAAGCTACATATAAAGAAGTTTCTTTTGATCACTCGATTTTGTTGAAACCGACTTGGGACACAGAACTTGCCTATTTAGCGCAAGCTTTCCTAGATGATGCGAAAGAAAGTGGTTTAACATTGGAAGCAACCCCAACGACAGTCAAAATTCCGAAAAGTGCGGTAGCGACAGTGACTAACTATAAAGAAACGGTCACCTTTATCTTGGAACGTTTTGGCTACTCTCTGTTTAAAAAACCGGCGCCGAAAAAAGCCAGACCAGCCAAAGCACGCCACAAATGGACAAAAGAAGTTAGCCAAATTCCTTTTTATATTGATACTCGACAAAGCAAAGCAACGGTTTTTTGGCAAAAGCGCAATGAAATGCTTATTAAAGCTGGCGCGACAATGATGCCAGAAGCCCCTTTAAATAAAGACGGCTCTGTCGGTTTCTCCGCCAGATTTGGTGAAAAACTTCGTGATGAACGCAAGGGCCAATTTAAAGACTTTGTCACAACGGAAGATATCGTCTTAAAAAGCGTTAATGAAGTCGGCTTGTTTCTCTATTTTGCTGGAACAAACAGCTGGTTAGAGCTAGTTGATGAGAACGGCAAAACCTTAAATGAATGGACTGTGGTAGAATAAACCTTATAAAAAATGTCGCACCTGATTTTTATGATTCAGGCGCGACATTTTTTTAATTTAAATAACTTTTTGCTATCGCTTGATACTTATCAATCATATCTAAATAATTATCAATTTCGACATATTCGTCGATTTGGTGTGGCAAAGTTGGAACGCCCGGTCCAAAGACAACGCAATCAAATTTATTTTTTGATTTAGTGAATTCAGCTAAATCTGTGGTTCCTGCTGCTGTTATCAATGGCAACGGTTGGTCAAATTGGGCTTGAATGGCTTGAATTAACGCAGAATCTTTCTCAGCTTTTACAGGAATTTTATTGTAATCAATCGTTAATTCTAACTGATGTTTTTCTTTTTTGTTCAATTCATCAACAATTTTTTGTAATAACGCAATAACTTGGTCGTTGCTGAATTCTGGAATTGAACGGATATTCCCTTGCAAGGTAGCTTGACCTGGAATACTGTTCACTTGTGTACCACCTTTAATGACGGTTACATTGTGAATCGTTCGACCCAATTCAGGATTTTCATAGTTTGCTGTGACTTCCGCCATTTGTTGGTTCGCTTCTGTAATAAATTCGTTCAAATTATTAATCGCATTAATGCCTTCTTCTGGCATGGAACTGTGGGCTTCTTTTCCGTGTGACACAACAGAATAGTTAATTGAACCCATGTGCGCATACATCAAGTTATAATTGGTTGGTTCTCCAATGACTAAGGCACTTAAATCATCCGCATAGCCTTTTTCAGTTAATTGTTCGGCTCCTAGTTCGCCTACTTCTTCGCCGACTGTACCTAAAAATTTAACCGCTCCATTTAATGGGACTTTATTTTCTTTTAATTCAATCATTGCTAAAACCATTGCGACTAAGCCGCTTTTCATGTCTGTTGCGCCACGTCCATACAATTTATTTCCTTCAATATGGGCCGCAAATGGCGGGAAAGTCCATTGACTTTCGTCCCCTTCAGAAACCACGTCCATGTGGCCACTAAACCCTAAGACTTTTTCTCGGTTTTCACCTAAATAAGCAACCAAACTACTACGATTTGGTGCATAAGAAACAAGTTCAGAAGGGATCTCATATTTTTTCAAAAGATTTTGTAAATAGATTGCCACTTCTTCTTCGTTTCCATTTACAGATTTAATTTTAACCACATCTTGTAAAATACTAATTTTTTCTGATTTTTCCATTGCCATTCGCCCTTTCTTGTTATGCTTAATTCTAGTGTACGCTTCTCTCAGTAAAACCGCAACTGACTTGGTTAGGTCAGCAAAAAACACGCGACAGTTTTAAGAAATGTCGCGTGTTTTTTGCTGAGTTTATTTAAAATAATTAGGCGCTGCCAATTCATTCTCAATGACTTGATTAGGGATCACAAATTCAGGGGTGCCCATATAGTAAGGCGCAATTTCTCCTTGAGGAAACACAATCACTAATTGGTGTTTTTCATTGATATAGAAAGGTTGGTCCTTTTTAATTTTTTTGAAGGGTTGAACATCACTGGGGGCATCCTCTTTTTCGGACCAGTATATTTTATTGCTATCGTTCTTCATTTGGTCTGCTATTTGTTGTTTAATTTCACTACTAATGACATCAATGTAAAAATCATTTTTAAAAATTAAGGGGAGTGAAACGACAACATTGGCTCGTTTGTCGATGGTGTCATATTTCGTTGTCGTCGCAGAGCTGCCTTTAATTTCTGTGAAGGTTCGTTTGACCACTAGGAAGCGACGGTCGTCCACGACTTTTTCATAATCTCCAGTGACTGAAACACGAGAACCATCAAACAATTGCCCTTTGACTTGTTGAAATTCTGTTTGGGCTTCTTTCAAGTATTTTTTGTTGAGCGTGTCAGCTACTGAAGATTCTTGGGATGTTTGGATTTTAGGGACATCGATGTTTACTTCACTTTCCTGTTTTTTCGCTGTCAACGTTTTGATGGTGACTAATTGAACAATTTTATCTAACACAGGGATGTTGCGGGCTGCTTCACTAAAACCTGGAAACAAATTGACTGATAAGACAAAGCCACAAGCTACTACTAGACTACTTTGCAGTGAGCGGTTTCTAAAACGAAGCCAGGTGTACCGCTTTTTCTCTTTATGAAAACGCGCTTTGACTTCCGCTTGTAGATCCGTTGGCAACGGTTGTTGGCGGTATTCTTTTGAAAAGTTTTTAACAACGCTTTTTACAAAATCTTCCATTATTTTTTCGCTTCCTTTCTTTTACTAATTCAATAGACTTCGGAGTTCATTCAAACTGCGGTACATCTTCGTTTTAATCGTATTTTCGTTAATATCCAGGATCAAGGCGATTTCTTTTAGCGTAAATCCTTCAAAAAATTTTAATAGAATAATTTCACGATTGGGACTATCTAATTGATTAATAATTTCTTCAATTTCTAAAAAACTGCGTTGGGGATTATTTAAAAGGGCTAACACATGTTCATCTTTTTCAATATGAACAGCTTCTCGTTTCTTTTTACGCCAATAATCTGTCGCTACAGAAAGCAGAATTCGAAAGAACCACGCTTCAAAATCCTTAATATCGGGTCCTTTTTGGATGGCCTTCAGTGCCTTTTCAAAGCTTTCTTGAATCACATCCAAGGCATCTTCTTTCGAATGTGTATAGTTAAAGGCAATGCGATACATTTTTTCATACTTGGTATCTACAAGCGTTTCTAACGCG
The DNA here is from genome assembly GCF_040886645.1 of Enterococcus sp. GC34. Lineage (NCBI taxonomy): Bacteria > Bacillati > Bacillota > Bacilli > Lactobacillales > Enterococcaceae > Enterococcus > Enterococcus sp. GC34. Next base: position 114,724 of record NZ_JBFOEF010000004.1, on the reverse strand, counting down.
CGAATTTGTTTTTTTCTTTTCCAACCATCGAAAACCATCGATTTCTGGAACCTCCTTTCCTGTACACTTATATAGACGAATCACAAGCATAAAAAGTTTCAACTTTTTTATTATTTTTAATTTTTATATTCTAAAAGAAAAAGCGTGGTACAAAAATCACTTTGGATTTTTGCTTCACGCTCAAAATCTGATAAACGGCGGGAACAGAACCAGCTCCTTCGGAAATAAGCCGAAATTGTTGAGAATCACGAAGAACGTAGTGATTCGATGATGAACAATACCTACTTGGTCTCCAAAAATTAAAGAACAATTTCCGGAAATTTCTTCTTATTTCTCGGAGCTAAGCGGTGCTGTCCCGACCTTGTTTTCTTCTCCCGAGTGCGGTCTTAGTGCACTCAGCGTTTTAATAAAATGCGACCAATCAACAGGACGTGGTGGTGCTAGCCAAATAATTTGGGTAATCTCAGGCCAATCGACAAAATGAATATCCGATAAAATTAATTGTACACTTTCATCTACATGTGCTTTGAAAATGATATTCCATTCCGTAATTTTTTCAATATTTTTTTGTATCATACGATTATAGGCTTCACCAAAGGAAAAGTCGACACACAATGTAATCGGAGCCAAAACTTTTTTCAATGGTAACGCATCCACCATTAACAACAGATACCGATAAAATAAAAACTGTCTGGCATCCCAAACAACGGGATTCGTTTTTTGTTCTTGAATAAATTGTCGACTAGCAGAAAAATACTCTGTATACGTTTCTGCAAAGTAGGTTATATCCATTTTGCGATAACTATAGTTTGCTTCTATTGGAAAATGGAACAATTTAAAATGAACGATTGTTACTTTTTGTTCAAAACCTCGCAGGACTTCCTCGGAAAGCTGAAATTGTAATTTTAAATAACTTAACAAGTCACGATTCAATTGTTGAATTTCTGCAAATCTTTGGCAAAGTGCTGCTGAAGCTACTTGAAGCCACTCTTCAGCAATTAAAAATAAGAGTAAATAATTGCCTTAGTTTGTTCGTTGTGGTTCTGGGATTTGAAGACTCTCTAACCAATTGAAAACATTCTGCTGATTGTCACCGGCTAATTGTTTTAACACCTGCGAATCTACTTTTTTCTCTACATAAAATTGTTGCTGCGTTCGTACCAAAGAAACCGCCAAAAAATGAAAACATTTAGCTTGTGCATAGCCCGCACGCTGATTAAGATGAACCTTCTCAGAAAAAAATAGCTCAAAGTTCCGAATCTGCTCTAAAACTTTTTTACCGTACAACGAAAAATCACGTTGGTATAATTGTAAAAAAACCAGTGTTGTTACTTCGCGTAAATTGGTTTCATTTCCCACTAAGTGAAATTCTTTATTAATTGTAATTTGGTAATTTTCCAGCATTTTCTTTAATTCCTTGAACTCCTTATAAGCCAATGTGTGACTAACAAAGTGTTCTAAAGCAAACTCATTCACAGAATCAAAACGCTGAAAAAAGAAATCTTGAAACATAGCAAAACGTAACGACTCTTTAATATAGCAATCAATCAAAGTAGCGGAAGTTTCCGTTCCTGATTCATTAAGAGTTAAGAAAATACCATCGCTCACAATTTGAAAATCCTCTGATAAACCAAATTCAATAAAATCGGCATTTAATTCAGCGACCGTTTTGTTCACGATAAATTCAGATAATTCTAACTCCTGCATTACGGTTTCTTTTGACTCTGTTAACATCGGTGCATTTTCCAGTAACTGAAATAAGGCGATTTTTCTTTTATCCACTTTATTTAAAAACATCATCAATATCATAGACTTCTCTCACATCCATTTTTTTCCCATACAATCCATTTCCTGAAAGAAAGTACCCAACCGCTGCTAAATAGCTTTCAGATTCTTCATCGCCGCCTGCACCAAGTCCGTTAGGAAAGACAAAATCTTTATTCACTTGTAGGGGATGAGCCGTTGTTTCTTTTGTTTGTTTCTTTTTTTCTTTTGACATTGCCGGTTTCTCCACAGGTTTGTCTTTTTTCTTGGGTGAAGGCTTTTTTTCTTCAGAAGGAACCGTTGTTTTTTGATCTTCCGGAGGGGTTGGCGCAGGTTGTTCCGGTTCTGACTTTTCCTGAGGGGTGATTGATTCTGGTTTTGGTTGAATTTCTTCCGTTGGTTCTAAGGGATTATAAATAGGTGTCGCCAATGTTTGAATTGGTTCTATTTCGACAGCCGTAAAAATTAGCAAAGAACTAAATAAAAAAAGATACTTTTTTCTCATGGCTTCTCACTCTCTCTACCTCTACTTTATGGGAAGCAATTCCTTGTAAAAGTACCTTTACTTTTACAAGGAAAACCCTTTTTGTCAATAGATAGCTCTTTTTATTGCTCAGATTGTTGTTCTTCCTCTTTTTTCTTTTTACGATACAAGAAGAAAATCAATAAGAGCAGCGCTAGAATGATGAATGCAATCAGTAGATACAACCACCAATTGGTTCCTTTAATGGTTACGTCTTTTTCATTTAATTCTTTAGCAACGTCCCCAGAAATAGTAAATTCTTTTGTAAATTCCCATTTGTACAGGTACCGTTCTTCACCATTGGCACCTTTAACTTGATAGGTGCCCTTTTCATCTTTTACACCATAGGCCGTTGATTTCAAGACATATTTCCCTGGCGTTAATCGTTCCCCTTTTAAAGAAATTGGGTAACTAAAGTTAGAGTTTGGCGCCACTTGCATATCCTCAGTATCGGATTGGTAAAGCGTTTCGCCTCCTTTTGAAACAGTGTTGATTAAATGTAATTGGTTTAAATAGGCCGCTTGTGGGTTTTGTAAAGAAACATTGATGACGTTTCGCGCGTTGACTTGGCCTGGTTTAACCCCCAGTAATTTTAAATCTGGTTGAACCTTTGTCTCATTTTGCTGAAGAATAATGGCCACAACATAGGAGTATTCATTATTAATAGCTAACCCTTTTGATTGATCCGCAGAAGTCGTGGTTTCTTTCTTTTTCTCTTTGAGTGTTATGCCGCCAGCCATCACGCCATCAAAAGAATCTTTAGGCATCGTGATGGTTAAAGGTAAGGTCTTTTGGGAATGTTTCGGCAAGATGATTTCTTTCGGTGCTTCCACATAATCTTTTAAGTTAAAGCGTAAAGTTTTGTCAGGTTTGATCCCGTTTTGGCCATATTCTACTACGCCATTTAAATTCGTTGTCGCTGAGTTCACTGTATTTTCAATGGTAATGTCTTCATCTGTATCATTACGTAACTGTATTTCTACGGTTTGTTTGGCACCAGGCGCCATTTTTAAGTCAAAGTAGGTTTTTGATTTATCCACTTGATTTTCGGGAATTGTTGGTGTGACCGCAAAATTAAATTCAGAAGCGTGCGCCTCCACGCCAATCCAGCCAAATAACATACAAGCGATTACCGTTGCATATACTTTCCATCTGTTCATATTCATTCTCCTATGTCTGTCATTCTTTGTTGTATTATAAGCACCAAAAGACCGAAAGATAAGCCAAAAAATTTTTGACTTATATCCCGATCTTGCGTGTATGCTGTCGTTCTTAGTTTCCTGTGTTAGCAGGTGTATCTGTCAAAGTCCAAGTAAAAGTTGTCGTGTATTTTTTCGCATATTTTGTGGTTGAACCAGGTACTTCTAATGAAATACTTGTTTTAGCGGCATCTACACTATCGCCCCAGCTCATTAAGTACGTACCCGCACCTTCTTTATCGCCAGCAGCCATGACCACTGATTCAGCCCCAGTTGGGTTTAATTCAATCGTAGCTGGCGCTGTCGTTGGTTTTGCAGATTGTGAAGCTGAAACCACGCGTCCGTTGCTTAAAGTTACTTTAGCCGCTGTTAGTTCTTGGTTGGCTTCAGTTTTGAATTGACCATTTTGTTTTACTTTTAACGTCCAACCTGTCTCAGTCCCACGATTATCTGAGACTTGAACAAAGTTTGGGCCTTCTTGGTCGGCACCAGCGTTATCTTTGTATTTTTGTGTTTCTGCATAGTAGGTCATATTTTTTGAGGTAATCGTTTGTTCCCCAAAAGATAAACTAGATGCATAGTCAATGGATAACGGACCTGCTGTCCCTGGCTTAGGCCCTGTCGGATCAGTTGGATCAACTGGCGTAATTGGTTTATCCGGATCTGGATTCGTCGGATCAACTGGATTCGTTGGGTTCGTATTTGGTGCAAATTGAATCGCTCCGTTTGTTTGGTATTCACCACCGTCGACTGCTAATGCACTCATTGGTACAAGTGCTAGTGCGCCTAAAGTTGTGGTTGCCATCAATGTCATTACTTTTGTCTTTTTCATTTATTTCCCTCCATTATTTACTGGTACATCTGAAAGTAGCCAAGTCAATGTTGTTTTATATTGTACTGCATCCTTAGGGGTTTTCCCGGGAACAGTTAGTGAGATTGCCCGTGTGATTGTGGCATTTACTTGCTGTCCTTGTTGATTTTTTTCGGTCACTTTTTCTGCTTGCCCCCACAGCGTGATCCACGTTCCGGCGCCGGTCTTTTCTGTGGCTTGCATGACAACAGTTTCTGCGCCTGCAGCATCCAATTGAATGTTTGCGGTAGCAGTTGGCGGCAATACGTCCGTCGCATTTGAGCGCACACTGGGCTCAGCAAAGGCGACGGTGGCGCCTGTTAATTCTTTGTGTAATGTTTCTGCATTACGAAATTGACCATTTTGTTTCACTTTTAAAACCCAGCCAGCATTGGTTCCCCGTAAATCACTTACTTGCACATAATTAGCAGTTGCCAATTCACTTGCTGAACCATCTGGATTTTTATAGGTTTGCGCTCTGGCAAAATACGTTTGATCCTTATTCGATATCTCATTACTCCCAAAATCCAAACTTGAGGCATAATCGATGGAAAGCGGCCCAGGGGTACCTGGATTAGGTCCATCAGGATTCGTTGGATCGACTGGTCGAACTGGTTTTTCTGGATCAGGATTTTCTGGATTTACTGGATCCGTCCCATCTGTGCTTGGGGTAAAAACAATCGACTGTTCGCTATCAAAAACGACCGTCGCCGCTTCAGCAGGAACAGTGGCGCCAAGCAACATTGTTCCGAATAACAAGGAGTAGACGACTGTTTTTTTCATTTACTTAGCCTCCAACATTCGTTGGTACAGATTTCAATGTCCATGTTAAGGTCGTACGATATTCTTTTGCTAATTTAATCGCTTTACCTGGGACATTTAATTTCACGGCAGTAGCACCTTCTGTCGCATCTTTCCCAAAACGATAGACCCAAGTCCCCATTCCTTTGCCATCTTCTGCTTTGACTAATTCTACTTCTGTTCCAGGAACAAAGGTATGTGCTGCTGTTGGTGTTGGCGCGTATGCGGCATCAACAATCGATGTCACACCTGCATTGGCAATCGATAAAGCGGCCCCAACTAATTCTTCATTTTGGGCTGTTTTGAATTGCCCATTTTGTACAGCGCTTAACGTCCAGCCTTCTTGTGTCCCACGTTTATCCGTTACCTGAACATAGTTTGGACCTGTTGTTCCATCTTTAAATGTTTGAATTTGTGCGTAATAATCTTTCGTGTCGGAAGTGATTTTTTGGGCGCCAAATTGAAAGCTTGAAGCATAGTCAATTGATAAGGGGCCTGCAGTCCCTGGTTTTGGTCCAGTTGGGTCAGTTGGATCTTCTGGTTCAACTTTTTCATCTGGATTGGTTGGATTAACTGGCTTCGTTGGATCTGTATCTGGTTCAAATGTAATGGCGCCATTACTTGTATAGTTCACGTTAATGTCTTCCGCAAATGCTTGTTGTGTCGCTAGGACACCGCTAAATCCTACAATCCCTACTACTGCTAATACTGTTTTTTTCATCTTCTTTTCTCCTTTTAATAAATAATATGCCTATAGTGATAAGGCTGATTCCCAAATAAATAAATGGTCCTTGATTGGTGGTACCTGTCGCTGGTAATCTTCCTTGTCGCGACCCATATACGCCAGAAGAAAGGACAGATGAAGCGCCTCCGTCAGCTGGCTTGGTGGGTTCGGTCGTTGTGGAAGAATTACTAGTCGCTGTTGTCGACTCTTCTGTGGGATATTCATACGTTCCATAAAAGGAGACAACACCACTATTTTCATAAGCTGCTTCCCCAAACGCAGTGTCTGAATGACAGAAGCTGAAAAGACCTAAAAAACAACTAAGCAAAAGGTATTTTTTCATCTCACTTCTCTCCTCCTTGTTATGGTGCCATGACTAATGACCATGACAATGTCCCTTTGAATTCGCCAACTTTTTGTTTCTCGACTGGCACAGATAGTTTAAGTCCCCGTTGGTTTGCCGCACCCCAACCTTGGTTAATTGTATAACTACCTGAACCGGAGCCTTCATTTTCTGTAACAACCGTATCTCCTTTATTGAGTAAAAATTCTCCTTTGTCTGTAACCAATGACAAATCTTCCAATTGATCTGTGCCGTTCGTTAAGGGATTCGTTACCTGAACATTCAGTTTCCAAGGCGTACTTTCTGTCCCACGTGTGTCTTGAACGACTAAATCATCTGAAAGAGTTGGCCAGTAAACTTCTGGCTTGGCAGAAATTTTTTGTTTGCCAAAATCAATTGTTTTAGGTACTTTTTCTAACGTTAATTCACCTGAAATAGACACATTGATTTTTTTATTTAACGTTTCACCAGCTTCTGTAAATTGATAATTGGCTGGCACTGTTTTGGCTAATTCTTCTGGTTTCGCTTGCTGAATGGCTTGGAAGGTTGCGGCATCAAGACTTGGTGTTTGATTGGCCCGACCATCTGCGAAAATCACCGTTGCTTGTGTCCATTGTGCCAACTCGTCTGAATTCGTTAAGCCATTTGCTTCTTTTAATTTCAAATGCGCACTTGTCGCATACAAGGCAAACGAACGATCTTTGGCAAGGACACTTTCATTTTTCACAACAACTAAATGAACCGTTTTGTTTTGCAAATTATCTCCTGACGTCCCTGCTTCTAATTGAATATCATGTGTCCGCGATACAGTTTTTTCTGCTAACGGCGCTTGGATTTGTGGTAAATCCGTCTCTTTTAATGAGGTTTTGAAAAACGGCCGACCTTTTGCGCCAAGCATTTCTATTACTTTATCGACAGTCGTTAGTTGCGCTGCCTCGTCCTCTGTGACAATCACCGATTGCCCTGAAAGTTCCACTTTATTTGAAAATTGAACTTTCACCTGATAACTGTAGTTCGTATTTGTTGCTTTCCATGAAAGCGGGGTGGTATCTTTCTGCTCTGGAATTTGCTCTATCGTGCTCCCAACTTCACTAGATTTAACCGTTCCTTGGTGCAACCAAGAACCTGTTACTTCGTCAGGAAGGAAGCTTAGGGTTGGTGTTAAAGTACTTGAGGTCGGAATCATCAAACGTCCTTTTTGAACTTTTTGTCCAGCTACTTCGGTGCCCCACGCTTGTAAGGTTAACGGCGCATTGCCAGCTTTGACCTCTTTTACATCATGAGAAATAGTACCTGCACCTGCCACAATTCCAGGGTTTTCCACTTCATAATCGATGATAGAGCCAGGAATTGCTATCCCATAGCCATTGGCACCCTTGGTCACATCGTTATCGCCAATAAATGTTTTTCCAGTCGCTTTTTCAATCCCATGAAACGTTGTTGGCGTAAGTTTTGTAGCATTATTGACCGTTGGATTAATCGTTAAGACCTGATAGGCTTTGACATTTCCAAACCAAGTCCCTGTGCTATCCACCAAAGCAGTTGTATCTGTCGTTGGTTTAATCCATAAAAGTTCATCTTTTGTTGGATCGACGGCTTCAAAATCCGCAATGTTTACCTTACCTGTACCAGGAATTGTTTCTAATGTTGCATGATCCTGAACCGTTAGTTTGCTAGCTGAAATTAAATTGGCTGTGTTGGTGATCCCAATTCCAGCGTTTTTAGATAGATGAATTGATCCGAATTCATTGTAAGTCGTACTGTGGTTCGCGGCAGTAGCAGAAACGCCATTTTTGATGTTCCCACCATTAGCCATTAATTTAATGCCATTGGTGACATTCAATTCCGTAAAGTTGACAACGCCTAAGCCTGTCGCATTTAGTGGTTCTGTTTGATAGTTATTGGTGCCGTCAACGTTAGTCCCAAAGTTAAAGACCACTTTATTTGAACTAGCATTCACAATTGCATTAGTAAAATTATCTGTTGATGAACCACCGGATAAACCGTTAATACTAACTGCACCTTGAACATTTGCGGTAACATCACGTAAAATTTTTCCGCCACTGATATTGGAATACTGTGTTGCATATAAATTTCCAATACTAGAACCCGCTGCTTGAATATTCATTGTAATCTTGCCGTTCTTGGTATACGCAGCATTGGTTCCACCATCACCGTAAATGCTGGCCCCATTTAGAGATTCCACACCTGTTTTAGTGAAAATATTTAAAGTAATTGTGTTTGATTCATCCGTTCCTAGTGTCGTATTTTGACCATAGGGCCGACCACCAGTAATGTAGGTATTACCAGGCAACTTAAACTCTCCGTTGTAGTTTCTTAAATCAATTAAGAGTTTGGCATTTCCAAGAAGTGAGCCCGCATTGGTAATACCACCTGAAAAACCGTTCGCGCCTGTCCGAGGAGTTCCTGAGAAATTTCCTCCGTAGATGCGATTGTCTGAATTACCAGTAATTGTATGGCCACCGCTTGCTCCATAAGAAGCGCCCATCGAAGCATTAATTACTCCTTCATAAACCGTTACGCCGACATTCCCAACATTTTTGGCATCATTCCAGCCACCGCCTGAAAGAAACCAATCGACTTGGCCATTATTAACAATTGTTTGACCGTTTCCATAAACTCGAGCTGCTTGATAGCCTGTTCCTTCTAATGTGTCAGCAATCCCGCCATTCAATGTGTTAGAAGTATTGCCTTCAACAACACCTGAAAAAGAGCCACCATATGTCCAGCGAGCAATGGTATTATTTAAAACAGTCTTAGTATCTCCTTTTATATAGATATCCCAAGTATCATTACTAGCAGGATAGCCGCCGCCACCAACAATATCCCAACCTGAATTATACCCACGACTTTTATTGGTCGTTGAATAATCTAAGCTTGTCGGTTTTGCGCCTGAATAAGCCATACCATCGCCACCTAAAGACCCATCACCATTCGCTGTTCCCACTTCAATTGTTGTATTTCCTTCAATATAGCCGCCGCGACCAGCTGCAGTTGAATAAATTGCACCATTATTAAACGAACCGCTGACTAATTTAGAAGAAATATTTCCGAAAACTTTAAAAGCTGCTGCCGATTTGGCTAATTCTGCTCTTTGCTGTGGTGTATAAGCATCATACGTTGCTTCATTTGAGGCCCCAATTTGACTCTTGTTAAATTTTGAAACATTGTTACCAGCACCGCCGTTAAAATCATTAATACCACCAGCGGTATTCGTTCCTGCTGTAACCACATTCGTAATATTTCCGATGATCGTTCCAGAATATTGGTTGCCTCCTTCAAAATCTGCACGACCCGCACTATACAACTGTGTATTTAAATTTGTAGTAATTCCATCAGTCGCACGATTCGTTCCTATATCGCCGCGGGAAGAGCCACCAATAAAACGTTGTCCCGCTGTATACCAACGGCCATATCCAGAAATATCGTTTGTTACTTTTCCACCAATATTTCCGTATTGAACACCGCCATAATACGTACTTAGTTGGAAACCTGTAGCAGCATTCGTAATTGCAACCTTTGTTGAGACGTTACCAGTAACATTCGCTGTGTTGGTTGCGTTGGTTCCATAACCGCCCCCATAAATTGAAGCAATTCTGCCACCAGAATCATTGACAACCAATGAAGTATTCCCAGTCACTGTCCCAATATTGGCGCCCCCACTTAATGTATTTAGTCCGCTCCGTGTATTGTTAATAACAATCGTAGGATTTCCAGCTAAATTACCACCATTTTGGTTTCCGCCATAGAAATTCCATGTCCCTGTACCTGTACTATTTACTGTTAAAGTTGGGTTTCCTGAAACATCTCCTGTATCCGTTCCACCGTATACGGTCAGACCGTTTCCACTAGAGCCGCCATTCAAGTTCAAACTGTAACCATTTAAATACATATTCGTACCTGTATAGTTTAGATTTCTCAAAGTGATGTTTGAGCCAAAAAAGATATTTTGATTAAATCCTAACGTCTTAGAACCCGTTGGCGCCGTTTGATCCATACTAATCGGATCTGCGCTGTTTCCAGTAATCACTAAATGATTGACCTTGCCTTGCAAGGCGTAAAAAGTCATATTACTTGCCGTAACGGTGTCAGGAATCACTTTAGCGGTGGTCGCCGCACTCGTCGTAATATTGTTTCCTATATAAAGAGTGAAATCGCCATTGTTTCCCTGTTGATACAAATCAAACAAGGCTTCTTTCAAGCCAGCCTCTGTCGATGCATATTCTTTGTACGCTGCTCCATCTCCTGCTGGACTTGGCACAACAATCACTTTTGTTTTATCTGCAGGAGCAATTGTGTCCGCAATGGACTGATCAACTGAGATAGCTCTGGCCATGCGTGTCAGTTTCTGTTTAAAGACAGCCGTAAGTTGTGTATCTTCTGAAAACTCTAATTGAAGAAGTTCTTCATTTGTATATGTTTTTCCTTGATAAGACCAGCCAACGAAAGTCGCATTTTCCTCATTATTCGCCCATTTTGGTAATTCTTCTGTCCGAAGTGGCTGATTTTTTTCTTTTACCACTTGATAACTTTTGGCATCATTTAGAAACAAAGCTTGATCCGTTGTTTCAAAGGTCAAGGTGATTTGCTTCTGCTCTTCGCTTGGTTTTGTTTCTGTGGAAGAGGTGGTTACTTTTTCTGTGATAGCACTAGATTCCGTCATTGATGACTGTTCTGCAGAATGTGCGCTGCTTTCTTTTGTTGCTTCACTTGTACTGGTTTCTGCTGTTTTTGGCTGTGTCTGCGTACGTTCCGTTTGTTGCTCCTCTTCAATCGCCCACGCTGAAACAGATAAAAACGGTTGTACAAGTAAACAAGTTGCCAATAAAACAGCGATTTTCTTTTTCATTAACTTCATCACTCCTCCCTCGAAGTAAACTTTCCACAACCAACCTATGGCTCAAGTATACGAAGTTTTCTTCTGATTTTTTTAAAGATATTTTCTTAATTTCAAAAAAAAAATTTATTTTTTAATTTTCTTTTTGTTAACTAAACGAATTTTTTGCTATTTTCTGTAAGATAAAATGTTAATTTGTTCACAAAAATAACAAAAACGTTGTTTTTTAACATTAAAATTAACAAACGAGTTCGTAGTATAGCACGGATTTTTTCTCATGTAAACATCATTAAATAAACATTTTTGTTTAATTTATACATATTTCCCAGCTAAAAAAATGACAAAAATAAATAAACAGAGGCCTTAGAAATATTTCTAAGGCCTCTGTTTATTTATACGTATTCACAAACTGGACTGTTTCTTGGTAACATTGTTTAGCTTCTTTTGTTTGATAGTCGAATTGATATTCGTGGGTGATCGTTGCTTTCTTATCTTTGAAAAAGAGAGCTGAAACTGGAACATTTAAAGTTTTTAACCGCTGAACCAAGGCTAGTCCTTGCTCTTGGAATGAAAAACTATTGCCATCTGTTAGATACGTCGGGGGAAATTCTTTGGTGACTTTATCCACTAAACTCACTTCTTGCAATTCTGCACTCGTCTGCCAGTCTTTAGTGCCGAGCAAGGACCAAGCCACTGTTTTAACGAAAAATTTCATAAAACGATTATCACTTTGTTGGTTGGCCATTTGTTTCAAATCCACCGGACCACAATACGAGAGTGTGCCTTTTAAATGGTTAGCTGGCAACGCTGCAGTCATACCTAATTCTTTGGCATAGTTGGTATTGGTTTGAACTGTTGCATATTGTAGAGCAATCTGGGCACCCGCACTGTCCCCGCCAATAAAAAGCTTAGATAAATCTAACATGGGATACGCTTGTTTCTTTTCTAATAAAAATTGAACAAGTTCATTGACCTGCTGGAGCTGGCTTGGATAAGGTGCGTCTGGTGCTAATTCATAATTCATTGAAATAAAGGCAACTGAGGAATCAGCCACTAAACGTGTCGCAAACTCTTTCATCCCAGACTTATCTCCTCCCACATAGCCACCACCATGGACCCATAAAACGACTGGTACCGCTTGATTTGACGCTTGGGGATAATACAAATCAAAGGTATTCTTTTTTCTTGAAGAAGGGTATGTTTGATTTTCTTGCAATTGGACATTGGGCAATGCTTTATCATAGGAAGCTGAATCTTTTATTTCAACTTCGCCTGCGAATAACTGGTTGATGACCCAAGCGCCCGGCTTAGGAGATAATTGAAAGGCGAGAAACACGCCTAAGCAAATAACCACAAGGATTCCTAACAACCAAAGGATAAAACGTACGATTTTTCTTTTCACTCTATTCACCTGCTTTAATTTGTAGCAAAATTATAGCATGTTTTTTAGCCAAAGCGTTTATTTTGAAACAGCTTTTTTAGAATTTGATGTACTTTTATCATTTGAAATGCTTTCTTAAAAGCTGTAAAATGAACAAAATGACTTTAACCTTTAGGAGGTTGCCAAATGAAAGCTCTGATTTCCATTGATTATACGAATGATTTTGTCGCCACAGACGGAAAACTAACCACTGGTGCCGCTGGACAAGCCATTGAAACGGCCCTTGTTCAACAAACAAAGCACTATTTTGACAATGGCGATTTTGTGGTTTTTGCCATTGATGGGCATGACCCCCTAGATCACTATCATCCTGAAAATAAACTTTTCCCGCCCCACAATGTCTTAGGAACTGACGGGCGTAATCTGTTTGGCTCGCTAGCTGATTTTTATCAAGCTCACAAAAATGAGGCAAGCGTTTATTGGATGGACAAACGGCACTATTCTGCTTTTAGTGGCACGGATTTGGACATTCGGTTACGAGAACGAGGAATTACAGAGCTTTGTTTAACTGGTGTTTGTACAGATATTTGCGTGTTGCATACGGCTGTCGATGCCTATAATTTAGGCTATCAATTAATGATTCCCGAGCATGCCGTTGCTAGTTTTGATGAACAAGGACACGAATGGGCGTTACGCCACTTTAAACAAACTTTAGGAGCAACCATTCTATAAAAAGACGGGTCAATCCTTCCATGCGCCCTATCTATACTCAAAAAATCGTGTAAACAACACAAAAGAGCCTGGGACAAAAATCCAAAGTGATTTTTGTCCCAGGCTTAAAAATTGATAAACGGCGGGAACAGAATAAGCAGAGACTGCTAGCTGATAGAAATTAGCTACTCATAAAAAAGTGGGGAAGCCCACTTTTTTATAGACCAATGACCGTTGCAAAGAAAGGAACCACTAAAACAGTAACTACACCAACCACTACGACAGAAATACTAGCCATAGCAGCCTCTGTTTCACCCATTTCCATGCCAACTGCCACACCTAGGGCATGTCCGGCCGCACCTAAAGCTAAACCTTTGGCGATTGGATTGTTAATCTTAAACCATTTCAATGCAATTCGACCCAAGGCATAGGTTAGTACACCATTGAAGATTACGGTAAACGCCGTAATAGAAGCAATGCCGCCAACAGTTTGAGAAATAGGTACGGCAATCGCTGTTGTAGCTGCTTGTGGTAAAATTGAGGCCACTAAATGATTATCCATGCCAATCACTTTTCCTGCAAAATAAACAGCCACTAGCGAACCAAAAGAACCAATTGTTAACGCCGTTAAAATTTCTAACCAATATTTTTTCAATACGTCTCTCTTTTTATATAAAGGAATCGCAAACGCTACTGTCGCAGGCTCTAGGAAGAAGCTGATATATTTGCCACCTTCATTGTATTGCTCGTAACTAATTCCTGTTACTTTTAAAACGACAACGCCTAAAATCATCGCAACGAATAATGGCGTAAATAAGAAGAAACCTTTACTTTTTTTAAACAACCAAGTACCTATGCCAAATACAGCTAATGAAATAATAATGCCAACATATGGATTCATGCGCGAACCTCTCCTTTCGCTTTCTTCGTTGCTGCGGGTTCTTTTTCTTTTCGAGCATCTTTCATATGCAATAAAAAGGCGCCCGTCCAACCAGTCGTTGCTAGTAACGCTAGTGTCGCTACTAAAATAACAAAAACAATTTGAACGCCAAATTGTTGCATAATCCCTAAAGAATTAACTAAGGAAATCCCTGAAGGAACAAATAAAAATGTAATAACCGTTGATAAGCTATTACCTAGCCCTTCCACTTGCTCCAATTTAACAACTTTTGTACATAAACCAATGAACAATAACACCATGCCAATTACTGAAGCAGGCATTGGTATTGGAGAAATGAACGCCAAGCCGTTGGCGATTAACATAATAATGGCAAAAACTGCTGCTTGTTGTAAAAATGAATATACTTTCTTTTCCATGCTTCTTCGCTCCCTTTTGTCTGTTTTCTATGGGTTAAGTATATAAAGAAAACGTTTTTTTAAGGGCTTTTTTTCATGAAATGCCAGAATTTCTTCACCAAATGCAAAAATCACCACTTGAAATGCATTCGACATTTCAAGTGGTGATTTTTTAACTTAAGCCAAGTTTTTCTTTAAATTCTTTGACGTATGAACGGCTAACAGGTACTTTTGAGCCGTTGGTTAAAATTACTTGCAACGTGTTATTAAACCACGGCTGGATTTCTTGAATTTTTGTTCGATTCAAGATGAAACTTCGGTGCGTTTTAATAAAGAGCGCGGCAGGTAATTTTTGTTCGATACTGTTGAGGGTCCCTGTCATCTTATAGACCTGTTGATTCACAAAAATGCTCAGTTGCCGTTCTTCGACAGAAACGAGGTAAATATCTTCTGGCGCCACAAGATAAATGCGGTCTTCCCCTTGAATAGGTATTGCTTCAGATTTTGGTCCTTTTTCGGCAGTGTTTTCTGGGACAGCTTGACCCATTTCTTTCGATGCTTTTTCAATGACTTGTGTTATTTTTTCTTCTTCAAAAGGTTTCAAAATATAATCTTTTGCATTCACTTGAAAGGCCTTTAACGCATATTGATCATAGGCGGTTGCAAAGACCAAGTAGGGCGCTTTTTTAAGGTGGGTTAATTTTTCCGCTAAATCAAACCCGCTTTCATCGGTCAAATGAATATCTAAAAATAACAAATCTGGCTTTTGATCCATCATCTCTTCCATTGCCTCCGCCACAGAATCCGCTTCTGCAACGCTCGTCACTTGCGGATGTTGGGAAACAAGATAGCTCAATTCTTCTCGTGCTAAGGGTTCATCATCAACGATTAATACGTGCATCTAATTCCTCCTGTTCCATCGGGATTTCTAAATGAACATGGCTCCCGCCTGTTTCTAAATTTTCAATTAAAAAACAACCTTCTGATCCATAAAGGTTCGCCATTCTGCGGGACAGATTTTCCAGTGCCGTGCCGGTGCCTTTTTCCGAAGTCACTGTTGTCTTTCCTAATAGCAAGCGGCGTTCTTCAGGAATCCCTTGCCCATTGTCATACACATCCACATGTAATTTGTGTTGTTTTGCTTTGACCACTACCCGAACTTGATTGTTCTCCTTCCGGCTGCCGAATGCATGCTTGATGGTATTTTCCACTAACACCTGAATCGCATACGGCGGTACTTTTTCTGAAGCAACCGCTTCTTCCACGTCAAATGTTACTTGATAACGATTTGGAAACCGTGCTTGTTCTAATGACAAATAGGCTTTTACTTGTTCTAGTTCTTGTGAAACTGGGATTGTAGTTTGCACGGCTCCTTGCAAGTTGCCTCGAAAGTATTTACTTAATTGGAGCAATAGTTTCCGCGCTTTTTCACTGTCTTTCCGCATTAATGCGGAAATAGTATTGATGGCATTAAAGAAGAAATGCGGGTTCACTTGCGCTTGCAAGGATTTAATTTCAGCTTCTTTAAGTAATTTTGATTGTACTTCCGCTTCCCCTAATTCAATTTGTGAAGAAAAAATTGTCCCAAGACCTTCTGCTAGCTGCTCCTCGACATGCGTTAACTGCGCTGGATCCGTAAAGTACATTTTTAAGGTGCCAACAATTTGCTGATGGGAAAATAATGGAATCACAATCGCCGCTTGCAACGGACAATTAGGGTCCGAACAACCAACTTCTTCTTTGGCATGCGCGATGGTCATTTGGCCCGTCCGTAACACTTCCCGAGAAAGCTCCGTAATGACTTCTAGCTCTGGAATATGATGGTCGCTACCTGCGCCAACATGAGCTAAAATTTGATGACTGTTTGTCATGCTAATCGCACTGACTTTTGTATAATGCTTAATAATCTCCGCAACTTTTTTGCTGGAATTTTTATTGAGTCCTTCTCGAAAATATGGCAGTGTTTCCGCTGCTAATTCCAAAACATCGTGCGTCTGAACCGCTTTGGCCTGCTCTTCTTGTTTCAATGTCGTCGTTAGAATCGACATAAAAATAAACGTTCCTACGCTATTTAACAAAATCATCGGCAGCGCAATAAAACGAACCAACGTGGCCCCATCCGCTAGATCACCGCTGAAAAAGAAAATAAAAATCATCTGAATCATTTCCATGCACGCTCCGACAATGGCAGAAAAGCCGGCAGACGGAAAAACAGTTTGCTTTGCCATATGGCTCCCTAAAAAACCGGCAATTAAGCCAACAATTAAAGAAGCAGGCACATAAAAAAAACTATGCCCCCCGCCTTGAATAACCCGATGAAAGCCAGCAATTAAACCAACCGTACTGCCGACAATCGGACCACCCACTAATCCAGAAACGCCAATTACTAACGTACGCGTATTCGCAATGGAAGCATTGCTGCTTAAATAGGTTAGTAAATTATTGGGGACAATCTGATTCTTAGCGATTTCGATACCTGTAAAATTAGAAATAATAGCAAATAAACCAAAAATCAAAATCAACTGAACTTTTGAAGACATTTTTTCACGACTTAATAAAACACGCTTAAAATAAGGCACATTCACTAAAAGAAAGGCCAGTAAAATAATTAAGCCCACCCGTTCCATCATTAAAATAAATAATTCGACCACACCGGCACCTCCTTCCTATTAACTATACTATAAATCAAGGAAAAGAAAAAAATGAAGCTTCTCAAAAAAGAGGCTTCATTTTTTCTATTCATTAAAACGCAGGGATATTAGCGCCTTTAGAATTTTTCTTGATGTATTCAGCAACTTCTTTTGTTGTCATCGCTTCTTTTAAAACCTTGATTTTTTCGCTATCTTTTTCGCCTTTACGTGTCACAACTTGCAATGCGTAATGTTTACTTGCTTCTTCATCTTCTAACAAGATCGCATCTTTCGTTGTTAAACCAGCAGGTTCTAAGTAGGCTGGGTAGCAGAACACCATAGCGATGTCTTTTTCATCATAGGCTTTAGCTAAATTCAGTAAATCAATGCTTTCAAAAGTAATGTTTTTAGGATTTTCCACGACATCTGCCACCGTGCCGTTAAAGCCGACACCTTCTTTTAATTTAATCACGCCGTTTGCATTTAAAATTGCTAAAGCACGGCCTTCATTGGTTGGATCGCTAGGAATCCCCACTTTGGCATTTTCAGGTAAATCTTTCGCATCTTGGTATTCTTTTGAATAGAAACCACCAGCAAAATAATAAATCGGTTGCACAGCCACTAAATCAGCTTTTTTCTCTTTGTTAAACATTTCCATAAATGGTTCATGTTGGGCAAAATTGGCATCCGCTTCGTCATGTTGCACGGCATCATTGTAGGCAACATTGTCGCTCACTTCCATAATGTTAATTTTGTACCCTTTTTTCTCAGCTTCTTTCTTGGCAATCTCCAAGATATCTTTTGAAGATTCCAATTGCACGGCAACGGTAATCTCCTTGTCTTCTTTCTGGTCTGCTTGTTTATTTCCCCCACAGGCAGCTAAAATAACTGTTGCAATAACAGCGAATGTTGCTAAATAAAACTTCTTCATTCTTTTGTCCTCCTACTTTCTTTTGTCTAGTTTTTGGGCAATGAAGTTCCCAAGCATTTGTAAAATGAAGACCAGTGCAATCATAATCACAATGGCAACATACATAATACCGTATTCATACCGTTGATACCCGACACGAACTGCAAAATCGCCAATCCCGCCGCCACCAACAACACCCATCACCGTGGAATATGAAACCATACTCACTGTCGTGGTTGTGTAAGCAAGGACTAATCCGCTACGTGCTTCCACCAATAAAAAGTGCCAAATGTATTGGACTTTTGAGGTACCTAACGAATTAGCTAAAAAATAAATTTCTTCTGGAACATCCAACAGCACTTGTTCAACCAAGCGAGCAAAAATCGCGATCGCAACAATACTCAATGGCACAGATGAAGGAATTGGGCCAAACGCCTTTCCTAAAACAGAACGAGTAACTGGAATCAACGCAATCACAAATAATAAATAAGGAAACGAGCGAATAACAGTTACAATGAAATTTAAAACCCAGTATAGCCAAGGTTGATGTCCTTTGACTTTCGGATTAGCCAAAAATAGACCTAATCCTAATGGCAAGCCGACAAGCAAACAGATAGCCATCGAAATCGACATCATAATCCCTGTTTCTTTTAAACCCACCAGCATAGATGGCCAATATTCGGCAAAGGTTTCTGAAAAAGTCATGGGCGCAAACTCCTTTCCACTTTTTCTAAATAGGAAAGCGGTTCTTCCTCATATTGCTGAGGATTATTCAGAAATTCGCCAATTAACTGACCTTTTTCCATCACTAAGATACGATTACATAAGCGCTTCACGGTTTCTAATTCGTGACTGACAAAGAAAATAGTCGGTCGGAATTCCTGATGCGTCTTATGTAATAATCGAACGACACTTTCTGTATTTTCTTCATCTAATGAACTCGTTGCCTCGTCACATAATAACCATTTTGGATTACGGCTCAACGCTCGAGCAATAGAGACACGCTGTTTTTCCCCACCAGAAAGCTGAGCAGGATACGCTTCTGCCTTATGGGCCATATCAACAAACGTTAATAAACGCTCAATTTTTTCAGGCTGTTTCTCTTTTAAAAGTTTCAAAGGCAACGCAACATTATCATAAATTTTCAAATTTTCTAACAAATTGTAATGCTGAAACACCATCCCCATTTGTTGTTGCTGCTGGCGAACTTCTTTTTTAGAGAAGGTTTGAACATTTCTGCCATCAATATGAATCTCCCCTTCACTCGGTTGTTCCATTAAATTCAACAAACGTAACAACGTGGACTTGCCAGAGCCACTTTTCCCAACAATCCCAACGATTTCTCCTGGTTGGACAGAAAAGTGAATATTTTTTAACGCGTGTGTCTCTTGATAGACTTTCGACACATTCACTAACTCAATCATGATTACCTCCTAAAGGCCGACAAACAAACTATAACAACTAAAAAAACTGTATAACAATTAAAGTAATTCTGTGAAACGATTTAAAAAAACTATTACGAATTAAAAAATAACACACGTTTCGAAAAACAGCGTTATATCAGAGATGTAACTACTTACATCATCTACTAAAACAGAAAAAAAAGCAACCTTTTTATTTGTGAAAAAAACACTATCTGTTTTTTGTCTGTATTATTTTGTACAAATGAATTAAAAATTTCCTGTTTCTACAGCTATTTCCCTACGCTCCTCTAAAAAAAGACATTCTCAGAAACGAGGCATCCAAAATGGGAAAAGCGCTCGTAACGATAATGTCTCTAATGGTTTACTTTTTAAAGACAACTGTTTCTTCGACAGTAATTCTTTCAGCCAATGATTGAATCACTGGACAGTTTGGGGAGACAAGCTTCAAACACCGTGTCGCCCGTGCTTGAAAGGCTTCTGGAACAGACACATAAAAGAGAATCGTCACCTGTTTTAATGGTTGTGCGCGTCTCTCTATTTCTCTTGAATACGTGACTTCTATTTTTTCAAACTCAAAGGGAATGTGCGAATTTTCCAAAACGGATTGATACACGTACCCCCCACAAGCGCCAATTGCCGAAACGAGCATTTGAACTGGCGAGTATCCCTCTTCTTTTGCTAACACCCAGCGCGCTGTTTTCGTTTGTAATTCAAATTTTTCCACACCACGAATAATCGTCAAACGTTCTACCATTGCCATCTTCACTCCTTTTTACTCTTTCTTAAAAGATACTACAAAACAGCGCTAAAACAAACATTTCTAACTTCTCAACTTAGCAAGTCCTAAAAAAAACGAAATTCTCACTTGACAAACAACGCAACACCTGATAATATACTTCCGTTCAAATCGTAACAATTACGATTTAGATTTTATAAATCCAAAAAGAAAGGAAGTGCCTTATGGCTAAAAAATCAAAAATTGCTAAAGCAAAAAAACAACAAGCAATGATTGCAAAATATGCGCCTATTCGCCAAGCCTTAAAAGAAGCTGGCGATTATGAAGGTCTTAGCAAATTGCCAAAAGATGCTCATCCAAGTCGCTTAAAACTCCGCGATCAAACAGATGGGCGCCCACGTGGCTACATGCGTAAATTTGGCATGTCTCGGATTCGTTTCCGTGAATTGGCTCACCAAGGCTTGATTCCTGGCGTCAAAAAAGCAAGCTGGTAACTCATTATTTCGATAAAGACAACTAGCGAGGACAGTCGCATTTGGGCTGACCTCGCAGCCCCCTTTATCTTTTATACGCAATTAAAAAAATCAAATTGGAGGACGGTACTATGCGCCAAACCATTACGTTAGCTTGCGCTGAAACTGGCGAGCGCCTTTACTTAACAAGTAAAAACAAACGAAATACACCAGAAAAATTACAGCTGAAAAAATATTCACCAAAACTACGGCGCCGCGCACTTTTCACTGAAGTCAAATAACAGGAGGGAAACTTGATGGGCATTCCAATCACTATTGTTTCTGGCTTTTTAGGCGCAGGAAAAACAACCTTAATTAACCATGCACTTGCGCAATCACCGTTTCCTAAAGAAGAAATTATTATTATTGAAAATGAATTTGGTCAAACAGGCGTTGACCACGCATTACTTTTACAAACCACGGAACGAATTATTCAATTAAATAACGGTTGCATGTGTTGCAGCTTACGAGGAGATCTTCTTGCCTCTTTATCAGCAATCTTAGAAGTGTACCAAGAAGAACAACAACCCATTGCCCAAGTCATTTTAGAAACAACGGGCATTGCTGATCCGCAACCAATCATTCAAACAATTTTAACGACTCCGCACATCAAAAATCATTTCTATATAGACAGTCTCTTAACGGTCGTTGATGGGCATCATTGGCAACAGCAACTTCAAGAAACCGAAGCCATCAAACAACTGGCCTTAGCAGATCGCCTCTTTTTTTCTGTCAAGGAACCAGCAGACAACACTCAGCTACCAACGTTCCAAGAAACCCTTCGTACCATTAATCCTTTTGCTGATATTTTATCCTTTCAAGCCAACGAGCCCCTTTTGGCTAGTGACTTTTTTCAATTAAATAAGTTTACGGCAACACTTACAGAACACGAAATGACTCATTCCCCGCATGAGCACGCCCACGAGCATCATCACCATACCTTTCACTCCCTCACGCTAACGGCGTCCTCAGCCCTCAACGAACCTCTTTTCACTCGTTGGCTTGATTGGTTAATGTATACACATCAGGAAAAGTTATACCGTTTCAAAGGGATTCTCGCCTTACAGGAGCATGCCTTGGCCATTGCCATGCAAGGCGTCAACCAGCAAGTGGCCTTTCAAATGACGAATCAACCCCCTCAAGAAACGACAATTGTTCTGATTGGCAAAGAATTAGAGACAAAAAAAATTCAAGAAACCTTTCAAACCCTCAACAAAATAGCTACTCCGTAAATTATTTTTTTACGAAATGGAGGTTCTATATATAATGGAAAAAACTGACTTATCTAGTGCTTATCGTCGACTGAAAAGTCCCAACATCAAAACACGAAAACGCGCACTTAAAATCATTAAAGAACATAAGCGCAATAAACAAAAGAAAATTGCGTAATTCACTAAAGGAGCACACCTATGAAAAAATTTACTCTTCCCCTGTTAGCCGCCTTATCGCTAATTCTTTTCGGCGCTTGCGGCAGAACAAACACTTCTGATAAAACAGCTGACGGTAAAGAAAAACTATCCATTGTCACGACTTTTTATCCTATGTACGATTTCACTAAAAATATTGTAGGCGATGAAGGAGACGTCAAATTGTTAATCCCTGCTGGTTCTGAACCCCACGATTATGAACCATCCGCCAAAGATATGGCTACCATCCATGATGCGGATGTTTTCGTTTACCACAATGAAAATATGGAATCTTGGGTACCAAAAGCTGCTAAAGGCTGGAAAAAAGGAACCCCGAACGTCATTAAAGGTACCGAAAACATGGTCTTACTTCCTGGCAGTGACGAAGACGGACACGACCATGACCACGAACATGGCGAAGAAGGCCACCACCATGAATTAGACCCGCATACTTGGGTTTCGCCCCATCGTGCCATCCAAGAAGTCACAAACATCAAAGAACAATTAGTCAAACTTTACCCTAAAAAAGCCAAAACATTTGAAACAAACGCAGAAAAATACTTAACAAAATTAACAGCCTTAGACAAAGAGTTCCAAACAGCTTTGAAAGACGCTAAGCAAAAAAGTTTTGTTACCCAACATGCTGCATTTGGTTATCTTGCCTTAGATTACGGCTTAAAACAAGTGCCAATAGCTGGTTTAACACCTGAACAAGAGCCAACAGCAGGGCGCTTGGCAGAGTTGAAAAAATATGTCACAGACAATCAAATTCGCTATATTTATTTTGAAAAAAATGCCAACGATAAAATTGCTAAAACGTTAGCTGACGAAGCGAATGTTCAATTGGAAGTCCTAAACCCGCTAGAAAGTTTGACACAAAAACAAATGGACAATGGCGAAGATTATCTTTCTGTAATGAAAGAAAACTTAACTGCTTTGAAAAAAACAACAGATACAGCCGGGAAAGAGGTTCAGCCAGAAACCTCTGAAAAAACAGAAAAAACC
Organism: Enterococcus sp. GC34; assembly: GCF_040886645.1. Lineage (NCBI taxonomy): Bacteria > Bacillati > Bacillota > Bacilli > Lactobacillales > Enterococcaceae > Enterococcus > Enterococcus sp. GC34. Next base: position 91,651 of record NZ_JBFOEF010000004.1, on the reverse strand, counting down.
GTGGCTAACGGCTATTTCAAAGACAGTGAGGTGGCTGAGAGAACACTGGCAGATTACGCTGGAAATTGGCAATCCGTCTATCCTTTATTAAAAGATGGCACATTAGACCAAGTCTTCGATTACAAAGCGAAGCTGAAAAAAGATAAAACACCAGCCGAATACAAAACCTACTATGATGCCGGCTATCAAACCGATGTCGACCACATCAACATCACTGATTCCACCATCGAGTTTCTGGTCGATGGCAAACCACAAAAATTCACCTATAAAGCAGCCGGTTATAAAATTTTAAACTATGCAAAAGGCAACCGTGGCGTCCGTTTCCTTTTTGAAACAGACGATGCCAATGCTGGGCGGTTTAAATACGTCCAATTTAGTGACCACAACATCGCACCAACGAAAGCTGCTCATTTCCACATCTTCTTCGGCGGCGATAGCCAAGAAAGTCTGTTCAATGAAATGGACAACTGGCCAACATATTATCCAAACGACTTAAGCAAACAAGAAATTGCCCAAGAAATGATTGCGCATTAAGCATTCAAAAGAGAGGAGGTAGCATTAGCTAAAATGCTACCTCCTCTCTTTTTTTATTTAGTCAAGCACACCATGTTCTGCTTCAAACGTCGCTAACAACTGGCGCACTTCATCCGTTGATTTTGTATTCATTAATTGTGCTCTTAAATCACTGGCACCTGGAAAGCCTTTGACATAAATTTTGAAGAAGCGATGCAGCCCAACGATGGAGCGAGGCACCAATTCTGCATACTTGTCTTGCAAATCCAATTGTAAACGTAACAAGCCCAGTAATTCTTGTGGCGTATGTTTTTTGGGTTCTTTTTCAAAGGCATAAGGATTTTTAAAAATCCCCCGACCAATCATGATGCCATCTACACCATATTGTTCTGCTAATTCTAGGCCCTTTTGACGATCGGGAATATCCCCATTAATCGTAATTGTCGTTTGCGGTGCGACACGGTCCCGAATAGCCATAATTTGCGGAATGACCTCCCAATGGGCATCCACTTTACTCATCTCTTTTCGTGTTCGCAAATGAATGGATAGATTCGCAATGTCTTGCTCTAATAAATGCGTGATCCACGCCTCCATTTCCGCCATTTCAGTAAACCCAATGCGTGTTTTGACACTAACAGGTAAGCCACCTGCTTTGGCGGCGTCAATCAATTCAGCCGCGACTTCTGGGCGCAAAATTAATCCGCTGCCTTTTCCACGCTCAGCCACGTTGGGCACAGGACAGCCCATATTTATGTCTAATCCTTGAAAGCCCATCTCCGCTACGCCGATACTCATTTCACGGAAAAATTCCGGTTTATCCCCCCAAATATGTGCCACCATCGGCTGTTCATCTTCTGTAAAAACGAGGCGCCCGCGCACACTGTCTTTTCCTTCAGGATGACAATAACTATCTGAATTAGTAAACTCTGTAAAAAACACATCTGGTGCTCCAGCTTCTTTCACGACATGACGAAAGACCACATCAGTAACATCTTCCATCGGTGCTAAAACAAAAAAGGGCTTTGGCAATGTTGCCCAAAAATTCTTGCTCATCTTCATATACTCCGTTTCTGATTTTTTCTTTATTTTCAACGACAACTTGTCGACATATTCTGGTGCGAAACATTGCTATTATACAGGGAAATGCACGAAGAATCAAAAAAGCATACTTAGAAACAAGAAAACTGTCTGAATCTGCTCGCTAGAATGAGTGATTCAGACAGTTTAATCTTTTTACGGCTTAACTACGTAAGCCACGCCCTGTTTCTACAAGGTACCAACAAATGCCATATAAAACGACAATAAATAAGATTAAAATGGTCATAGAAATACCAATTGGCACATCTTGAACCCCTAGGAAACCGTAGCGGAACCCAGAAATCATGTAAACAATCGGATTAACTTTTGAGACAGCTTGCCAAAATGGCGGCAACATGGAAATGGCATAGAAAACCCCACCCAAATAGGTTAAAGGCTGTAACACAAAGGTCGGCACAATCGATACATCATCATAGGATTGCGCAAAAATACCATTTAACAAACCAGCTAAAGAAAAAAGAATCGCTGTCATCAATAAAGTCATGATGACCATCAGCCAAGAAACAACGTGCAACGGCACAAAAAATAGAGAAATGATGGTGACTAACGCACCGACCAAAATACTACGACCAACGCCACCAATCACAAATCCCCAAATAATCACATGAGTTGGAACTGGCGCCACGAGAATTTCTTCGATATTTTTCTGGAATTTTTGTGAGAAAAAGGAAGATGAAACATTGGCGTACGAGCTTGTAATGGCTGACATCATAATTAAACCTGGCACGATAAATTCCATATAAGAAAAACCGCCCATGTCGCCAATTCGCCCGCCAATCATTTTCCCAAAAATCACAAAATATAAAGACGTCGTAATCACTGGCGGTACCAGTGTTTGGACCCAAATTCGTAAATAACGGTTGGTTTCCTTCACAGCTAAACTTTTTAAAGCAGTAAAATACAGACTAAACATGTTGATCCTCCCTTTGGTACGTATCCTCAGTAATCTTCAAGAAGAGCTCTTCCAAACGGTTGGACTTATTCCGCATTGACAAAACTTTGATTCCTTGTTGACTTAGCTGTTCAAACAAGTGATTGACTCCTTGGTTTCGTTCCACTTCCACCGCTAACGTTAGCTCGTCCTCAAATACGCTTTGATAGCCTTCAATAACTGGCGCCTGCGTATAAGGTGCTAAATCAAAAATAAACGTTTCAAATTGTAATTTTGCTAACAAGTGCTTCATGCTGGTGTTTTCAATCAATTCACCAGACTGAATAATCCCAATGTTGCGACACAACATCTCAGCTTCCTCTAAGTAATGGGTCGTCAAAATAATCGTGGTTCCCTGCGCATTTAACTCTTGTAAAAAGGCCCACATTTCACGGCGCAATTCAATATCGACACCTGCAGTTGGTTCATCTAAAATCAATAACTTCGGCTCATGCATCAGCGCGCGAGCAATCATCAAGCGACGTTTCATTCCGCCAGAAAGCATTCGAGCCCGTTCGTTCCGTTTTTCCCATAAGTTGGATTGTTTTAAATATTTTTCACTCCGTTTCATGGCTTCTTTACGAGACACCCCATAATAGCCCGCTTGATTGACCACAATCTGTTGGACCGTTTCAAACGGATTGAAGTTAAACTCCTGCGGCACTAACCCAATCTGTTGCTTCGCCCGCACCATTTCCGTATCTAAATCATACCCAAAAATTTTGACTTTCCCCGAAGTCTTATTAACTAACGAGGTCACAATCCCAATCGTCGTTGATTTTCCTGCGCCATTCGGTCCCAAAAGAGCATAAAAATCGCCTTCTTCGACTGTTAAATCAATCCCCCGCAACGCTTCAACACCTGAAGCATACACTTTGCGTAAATCTTGTATCACAAGAGCATCAGTCATTCGTAACTCTCCTTAATGTATAAATATTCATGAGTATTATTGTAACACTTCTCGATAAAAACGGGGGTTATTTTGATTAAATTTCACAGTTTTGCTTAGCTATTTTTCGACAACAAACTAGCCAACGAATAACGTGTTTATTTTGACTCGAAACTGTTTAAACAGTTTCAAGAGCGTTAAAGCCCTTTCAAATCAAGGATTTAGAGTTCTTTTTTTTTGGCACAGAACTTGCTTTATATAAAAGTGAGGTGAAAAGAATGAAAAGAAAATTTTTAATTGCTAGTCATGGAAACTTAGCGAAAGGCTTCCAAAGTTCCTTGGATATTCTCGCAGACAAAGGAAAAGAGCTGGCGGTCATCAATGCCTATGTGACTCCTGAGGACTACACGCCAATTATTCAAACGTTTCTTCAGTCCCTTGGCACAGAAGAACAAGCTATTATTTTAACAGATTTATATGGTGGTAGCGTCAATCAAAAAATTGTTCAAGAAGTCATGACGACAAAACCAGACAATGTTTTTATCATTTCCAATGCCAACTTAGCCATTGCTTTGTCTCTGATTTTCTTAAAAGAAGGCGAAAAGCTAACCAAAGAAGATATTCAAGCAGCAATTGTTGAAGCACAAATTCAATTCGTTGAATTAAACCCATCAAATGAAGAAGAAAACTTTTTTTAGGAGGAAATTAAAATGATTACACAAGTACGAGTAGACGACAGATTAATTCACGGCCAAGTAGCCGTAGTTTGGACCAAAGAATTGAATGCCCCCTTATTAGTTGTAGCGAATGATGAAGCAGCCAAAAACGAAGTAATGCAAATGACGTTAAAAATGGCTGTCCCTAATGGCATGAAACTATTAATTCGCTCAGTCGATGATGCGATTGATGTCTTCAATGATCCTCGTGGTAAAGACAAACGAATTTTTGTAATTGTGAACAGTGTAGCGGATGCTACTAAAATTGCGAAAAACGTGACAGATATTGAAAGTGTGAATGTTGCCAACGCTGGCCGCTTTGATAAATCAGATCCAGCCGCCAAAACAATGGTTTTCCCGAGCGTCCAATTAAACCCTGAAGAGTTAGAAGCTGCCAAAGAATTAGCCAGTTTGACTCACGTGGAAAGCTATAACCAAGTCCTGCCAACCAACTCAAAATTAAGTCTAAAACAAGCCGTCAATTAAAAGGAGGAAATGAACAATGCTTATGCATGCAACAATGGCAGCCTTAGCTGTATTTATCTGTTTTGCTGGGAATTATTTAACTGGTCAAAGTATGATGGAACGTCCCTTAGTCGTTGGATTAGTCACAGGAATTTTAATGGGCGACATGAAAACAGGGGTTCTAATGGGGGCCTCTTTGGAAGCAATTTTCTTAGGAAATGTTAATATCGGTGGTGTTATCGCCGCGGAACCTGTAACTGCGACTACTTTAGCCACAACGTTTGCAATTATTTCAAATGTCGAACAAAAAGCCGCCATGACGTTAGCCGTACCAATTGGGATGTTAGCCGCTTTCGTGGTGATGTTTTTAAAAAATGTCTTTATGAATATCTTTGCTCCTTCTCTTGACAAAGCAGCACGTGAAGGCAACCAAAAAATGGTTGTGACACTGCATTACGGAACGTGGATTATTTATTATTTAATCATCGCTTCGATTTCATTTATCGGAATTTTAGCAGGCAGCGGGCCAGTAAATCTGTTTGTTGAAAGTATTCCACAAAATTTGATGAACGGCTTAAGCGCAGCTGGCGGACTTTTACCTGCCGTTGGGTTTGCCATGTTAATGAAACTATTATGGGATAATAAATTAGCCGTCTTTTACATTTTAGGCTTTGTTTTAACCGCGTACCTACAATTACCAGCCGTTGCGGTGGCGGTCATCGGGACAGTAATTTGTGTCGTGAGTGCCCAACGGGATGTAGAATTTCGCGACATTCTAAAAAGAAAACCTGCGGCGTCTTCTGCGGTTGAAGGCAGCGCGAAAGAAATCGAAGAGGAGGACTTTTTCGCATGAAGTTAAAAGAGAATTTATCTAAAGAAGAGAAAAAAATGATGCGCTCTGTTTTCTGGCGGTCTTGGACGATGAATGCTAGCCGGACAGGAGCTACACAATACCACGCAGTGGGTGTCATGTACACTTTACTCCCAGTTATCAATCGTTTTTATAAAACCAAAGAAGAACGGGCCGAGGCATTAGTGCGTCACACCACTTGGTTCAATGCAACCATGCATATCAATAACTTCATCATGGGGCTCGTTGCTTCGATGGAAAAACAAAACAGTGAAGACGAAAACTTTGATGCTAGCTCTATTACAGCAGTTAAAGCCTCACTAATGGGGCCACTTTCAGGCATCGGTGATTCCTTCTTCTGGGGAATCTTGCGTGTCATTGCTGCCGGTATTGGGATTTCATTAGCCAGCACTGGTTCGCCATTAGGGGCGATTGTCTTCTTACTTTTATACAACGTCCCTGCGTTCTTAATTCACTATTATGCGTTGTATAGCGGCTACTCAATCGGTGAAAGTTTTATCCAAAAAATGTACGAATCAGGCGGAATGAAGATACTCACAAAAGTATCAAGTATGCTAGGCTTAATGATGATGGGCAGTATGACTGCTTCAAATGTAAAATTCAAAACGATTCTTGAAGTTTCCGTTAAAGGAAGCGAAGACGTAGTTAAAATCCAAGACTATTTGGATCAACTATTCGTCGGTATCGTACCATTAGCCGTGACATTACTTGCTTTCTGGCTATTACGCAAAAAAGTCAATGTTAACGTGGTGATGTTTGGTATCATGTTCTTAGGCATCTTGCTAGGATTACTAGGCATCTGTTAAAATTGAAACAATAAACATTCAATTATTAAACACTTAGAGCCTGAGACAAAAATCCAAAGTGATTTTTATCTCAGGCTTAAAAGCTGATAAACGGCGGGAACAGAAGCAACCCCTGTCCCGACCTCTCTTTTGGAAGGACGATGAATCATGCGCTTGGAGACCTACCAACACTTAGTTGATATTTTAGAAACTAGCAACACCCCGATGAGCACACAAGAAATTGCCACAAAAATTCAATTAAGCCGCTCGGTAACCAGCTTATACTTAAATAAATTATTGGAAAAAGGTGAAGTCCAACAAACGGGAAAAAAACCCGTTTATTGGCAATTAACCCGTGCAACAACCCCCACGACCGATGTGTTTCGACAATACATCGGTAGCCAAGGCAGCGCCAAAAAAGCCATCGAACAATGCAAAGCCGCTATGTTGTATCCCCCATTGGGTATGCCTTTATTAATCCATGGAGCCAGTGGCGTCGGCAAAAGCTTTTTGGCAAAACTGATTTATGAGTATCTGAAAAATGAACAAATCATTGGCCTGGAAAAATTCTACACCTTTAACTGTGCCGATTACGCCAACAATCCCGAATTGCTATCATCCATTCTCTTCGGCCATACCAAAGGCGCATTCACTGGGGCTGAATCAGAAAAACAAGGACTCTTGGCCCAAGCTAATAATTCCGTACTCTTTTTAGATGAAGTACATCGATTATCCAACGAAAACCAAGAAAAACTCTTTCAGTTTATGGATACAGGGACCTTCCGCCCTATTGGTGAAGAAGGAAAAATGGTACATTCCAAGGTCCGGCTACTATTTGCGACCACCGAAAACCCGAAAAAAGTCTTATTACCAACCTTTTATCGCCGAATTTCCGTAATCGTCTCACTTCCGAACTTCAAAGAGCGCCCCATTCGAGAACGGATTGCGATTTTGAAAAACTTATTCCACCGAGAAGCGAAACGAATGACCAAAGACATCAACGTGGACGAAGAAATCTTTACGGCATTATTAGAAAATGACGAACCTGGCAACGTGGGGAGTTTATCCAACAAAGTGCAGCTCCTTTGCGCGTCGCAATTACGAAAAACTTTGCCCAATCAACCTGTCGTCATTGGCGATGCGACTCAACCAATGATTACGATTCCTTTAGACAAAGAAGTGTTAGAAGAAAACACACTTTCTTCCGATATTTTCGCAACATTTGAAGCCTTATTTACAAAAGAAAAAACACTGGCCCACTTAAAAACTGAACTGACACAATTCATTAAATATTGTTTAGACGATGAAATAACCTTAGAAAATGATTATTTTTTACAAAACCTAGTCACGGAAGTCCAAACCAAAAACAAACTAATTATTAACCAACCTGAGCAAACTGAAAAACCGATGAAAGATGTTGCCAAATTGCTGAAAATTTTACCGCCAACATTTAACGAAACAGTGCTCCTTCCAGTCCAAACACAGTTAAAAGAACACTATCCGCGAACGGTTTCCCTCGTGAAAAACTTAGTCAGTCCGCTGCCAGAAGAATACCGTTTCTTGACAGAGGTACTCTTATCTGTATTACTCAGCGGAGAAATTTCTGAAACGATTCCTTACCAAGCGCTCCTCGTGGCGCATGGTGAATCGACTGCCACAAGTATTCAAGCCGTTGCCAACAAATTATGTGGTACCTATATTTTCGATGCGATTAACATGCCCTTAACCTCCTCCGTCCGAGATATCGTCGCCGAAGTTAAAGACTGGCTTTCTCAGCGGGACACATCACAAGGCGTCATTATGCTCGTCGATATGGGTTCCCTGACACAACTTTATAAAAGTTTGAAACCGCAAATTCTTGGAGAACTCTTGGTGATCAACAACCTGACCACTGCCTATGCGTTGGAAATTGGTCATCAATTAATGAACGAACAACTTTTCTATGGTATTGCTAAAACAGCTGAAAAAAAATTTAAAACCGATGTACAGTACTTTGAAGGCTTTTCAGTGGAAAAAAATATCATTGTCTCTAGTATTTCAGGTCTGGATATTGCCAAGCAAATCAAACAAATCTGTCAAAAATACCTGTATACTGATATTAAAGTCATTACTCTAAAATACAAAGATTTGGTAAACACGTTAGACATTGCCAACGCCGAAGAAAATTATTTAAAAGAAACCTCGCTCATTTTGACGACGTCTTACTTAGACAACCATACGAATGTTGCTAGCGTGAATCTCTTAGACATGTTAGACGAAGATGCAGGAACCCAGTTGATGGAACCTTTCCAAAACTTGATGCATCCCAATAACATTGATAGCATGATTAACGAATTTGTTCACTTCTTCTCGAAAGAAGGCTTGTCAGAAAAACTAGAATTTCTAAATCCTGACGTTATTATTAAACAAGTCGAAAACGTTACAAAAAACATTGAAAAACGTTTCGACCTCACACTCAGCGGAAAAATGAAATTTAACTTAATGATGCACAACGCGCTCATGGTAGAGCGGACAATGCTCGGCGTTGAAGACTATGAAGTCCCTGCTAACCTAGAGGAACTAACCATTAACCAAAAACCATTTTTCCAAAATGCTAAAAACATTTTCTATACCCTAGAACAGTTTTATCGAATAGAGATTTCCAACTGGGAACTCTATGTTATTTATGAAATTTTGTCTTCTCGGTGAGGGGGGATGGGAAAAGCCACTTTCCAGAGGAAAGTGGCGTTTTTAGTTTGTGTTCTGTGTTAAAAATTCATACATATTAGGTTCTACAGGTGTTTCTAAGGTAAAGTCTAGTTTAACGACGCTTTTTTTCTTACCCTCTTTGTCTTGTTTTTCGACTTGTTGGATAGTTTCTTGAAGAGGGACTACTTCGCCTAGATAATAGAAATCTGTTTCATTCTCTTTTTGATTATATTTCCGTTTCACAAATAAATGAAATTTATATTCCCCAGGATTCCGCAAAAGTTGAACTTCTGGTGAGCGTAGATTTCTAGGCGCTTTTGTATACCAATGGAATGTTCGTTCATCAATAAATTCATCCTCATAAGCAATACGTGCAGCTTTAAAATCTTTGCCTTTATCCAAAGTTACAAAAATAGCAAAATGATTGTTACTGTTTGTATATCCACCAATACTTTGTTCATTTTGATTAAAGTTCATATTTAATAATCGTAAAACATCTTTACGACGATATTTTTTGTATAAATTTAACGGTTGTGATAAATCATACTCCATAGATTTGTTAATCCCTGTATGGATTACATCTAACATCAAATTGATGAAATAAGAATTCTTTTTAAACTCTCTGAATTTTTCTGTTATTTGTAAACAATTCTCTTTCATCTTAAACATTTGTGATAACAAATAACGTTTTCTAATTGTTGATTCGTAAAAAGATAAATCTAAGACTTTAACAACAGATGCTAGAGTATCTGTCGTATACGTCAGGTTAAACGTATCAAACAGCGCTGTGATTTCCTCTAAAGATAACTGTTCTTTATCTGTCATTAAAAATTCTTCAATAACATAAAGTTCATGCGGGCGAATTCCTGATAACAATTCTACAGAAACAAATTTTAGTGCACTGTTTTCTTCTTCACTTAATTTAGCTTCTGTTTCCCCAATCCTCTCCAAGAAATTATAGTATGTTTTTTCTTTACCTATAATCAACAATGGATCCACGCCATCTAACACTTGAAAATCATTCAGGTAAGGAACCCTATTCAACCGATTTTTCAACTTAAAATAACTAGCTTTTAGTTCTGACATCGCATCTAATTTAGCTTGATCAATTGATTTAAAGATACGTTCACGAGCAACTTTTTCAAAATTAATTGAAGATAAACCACTGATATACGTCACATCAATTGTATCGCGACGTAAACTATTCTTAGTTTGAGAACTATCTCCAGATAAAGCCATAGGAATCATATAGTTATTTTTATAATTACCAATAAAATCAATTACCGTAACAAATTCTTTTGATGGGTCTTTTCTTAGCCCCCGACCTAATTGCTGAATAAAAATAATACTAGATTGCGTATTTCGCAGCATAATTACTTGATTTACTTTAGGGATATCAATGCCTTCATTAAAAATATCAACCGTGAAGATATAATGAATCTCTCCAGTATCTAAACGCTTAATTTCCTTTTCTCTTTTATCAAAATTATGGTCACCAGATAAATAAGCACTCGGAATTCCACGATCGTTAAACATCTCTGCTAACTGCCTTGCTTCGTCTTTACGACTACAAAACACCAAGCCTCGAGGACTATCTCCCGAATAACCATAATAGTTAATTTTTTTTATTAAAAAATCAACTCGTTCTTCCTGTAGCAAACGTTTTAAATCGGTTGTTTCATCAATGATTTCACCATCTTTTTCATAATCAGTTACGCCAAAATAATAAAATGGACAAAGCAGTTCTGCTTCTAAAGCGGCTTGCAAACGTATTTCATACGCTACATTATAATCAAATAGCTCAAAGATATTAAAATTATCTGTTCTTTCAGGTGTAGCCGTCATCCCCAATAAAAACTTGGGATTGAAAAATTCAATGGCTTTAATATAAGATTTCGCTCCAGCTTTATGGACTTCATCAATCAAAATATAGTCAAACGCTTCTTTTCCTAAACGCTCTTGATATTCACTTTTAGATACTGTTTGAATTGTTCCAAATAGATACTTTGCATCAAAATTCTTAGAATTCCCTGATAAAACACCATAATCATCATCTTTTCCACCTAAAATCAATTTGAATGATTCTAATGCTTTCATTAAAATTAGCTCACTATGAACAATAAATAATACACGTTTAGGATTGAATTGCTGCACATCAAATGCTGCTAGATACGTTTTCCCTGTACCAGTCGCCGAAACAATCATTCCCTTAGTTGCGCCCGTTTCTCTAAGCGATTTTAAACTTCTAAGCGCTTCTTTCTGCATAGAGTTCGGCAAAATATATTGCGTATCTAAACACTCGTTTTCAGAAACATCTTGTACTAACATCTTTCTATTAACAATAGGATGATAATTTTTTTCAAATGCTTCGACCCATTCTAGGGTTAACGACTTTGCCTCGTGCCATTCTTGAATGAGATGCTTTTGAATAGAAGAAACCATCTCGCCATTCTCTCTTGAAGTTAATCTAACATTCCACTCATAGTTAAGTTTCAAAGCAGACATTGTTAGGTTCGAACTACCAATAACGAAGCTTTGATAATCCTCCATCTCAAATAAATATCCTTTTGAATGAAAACCTTCTTTTTTAGAAACTCGTACTTCTACATTTGGAATATTCAACAATGCTCGAAATACGTGTGGATCATTAAAATTTAAGTATGTTGATGTTAAAATCTTTCCAGAGATTCCACGCAAAGCCAGATCAGCCAGTTGTGTTTTTATCGCATTTAAACCACTAGGTGTTATAAATGCGACAGCTATAAAAAAAGTCTTACAGCTTTTCAAATCTTTACTCAATGTATTCAATAAATAATCATGTTTTTTGGGATTGTTCACAATAAATTTAGGTGTAAGATCGTCACCTAGAGCTTCTTTATTAATAAATGCCTTTTGTAACGCCAATTCTAAATTATCCATTTTGTTCAGTTCCCACACCTTTTTCTACTAATTTTTCCACAGTAGGAATATCAGCAGGCGCCCACTCAAGTTGGTTTAATTCATTTGGCGTTAGCCATTTAATTTGTAGATGTTCTGTCAACTGAGGTTCACCTGATTCTAAATAACAGATAAATGTAGTTAGATTAACGAAACCAAAATCATACTCATATCGACAAAAAGCATACTCTTCCTTGACGATCGTTACTTCTATTTTTAATTCTTCTTGCAATTCACGTTCAAGCGCTTGAACTTTCGTCTCACCATTCTCGATTTTTCCACCAGGAAATTCCCAAAGATTTGCTAATGCACGTTCAGGTCCTCTTTGACAACACAAAACTTTCCCGTTCTCCACTATGATTGCTCCTACTACGTGAATTTCTTTTTTCATATATTTTAACCCTCTAATCTAATTGATTTTGTTAGTTTTATTATATTTAGGATCGCATAAATAAGCTAGGGTTGCAATATTAGTGGCGTAAATTTCATTTATTATATTTGTTTTTTGATTTACTATACTTTAATTATTTAATAACTCTTCAGTTTAAACATACTAATCTCTCAAAAAACCGCAACTTACTCCCTCCAAAACGCAAGAGAGAAAAAGTTAATAAAGAAATATCTCCCAAAAACGTATGATGAATTCAAAGAAAAAAGAAATAGCGGCGATCAAAATGAGGAAATCAACTAAAAAGAAATGTATCATCTGCGTAAGTGCGTTATTCGTAATGAGTATACTTGCTGAAATCGGAATCAATTATTCTCTTGGTAAGAAAGATAAACATATTGTCAGTATGTGAATTTTTATATACTGGTTTATGACAGAACCCACACTGTCGCTACCATAAAAAAAGACACCTTCCAAAAAATGGAAAGTGTCTTGAAACATTGTAATTGATTCGTAAGCGAACACGTTCGCAACGACTCCAAATAATTAACGTTTTGAGAACAAAAATAAGTACTATATGAAAACATCTATGTTGTCAAATCCACTTACTGCAAAGTTTAACATCTTTTGAAGTGGATGTAATATGAATCATATTAAAAGCATGCTCTATTTAAACTGATTTGTATTTTATTTCAAAAAGTGACTTTTTGAGTAAGTTCCCTTCTATTCCAAATTGATATAATTATTTCGAATAAATTATTGATTTAATTGTCAGTAGTTGCTATAATATTAAACTTTTTTATCAAATATCTTAAATTTTTTTACATATGAGAACTACAATGTAACAGCAACACTCAAAATCAAACATCAGAAAAAACTTTTACAGTTACATAATTTGATAGTTGTAACGTTTTTTTGCATATAGAAAAAATGATCTATTTTGTCTCATTATATCTCTTATCCTGCCATCTCACGGCTATAATCACCATCTATAATTCGTCATATACTTTCCGCCTCAGTTTTAAAACCTATTTAATTTTTAAATAATTATTGTTTATCCTCAATAAAAAACCGGTATTTTTTTCTTCTTCAAAACTCAGAGCAGTTATATCGATAGGATAACTAAATTGACCTTCAAGAGCCTGTCTTATTTCAATTACTGCAGTTGGAATTTCTCGTGAAAACGATGAGTAAAGTAACAGTATGTCAATATCTCGAAAATTTCTATCTGATTCTAAAAATGAACCAAAAAGATAGACATTATCAAAATAGCTGAATAAAAAAAGATTTTTTTTAATTCCCATTAAAATATCACTATTCATTTGACTCCTCGTATAAAACTATAAAAATTATTAGTATATAGTAGCCTCACATCTAAATTATCCGCTAATTCACAAGCTTCCTTAGATATACACTTTTCCCCGTTCCAATTATGCAAGTTAACAATGACGGTATTAGCTGGAGGTGCTAGCCTAGTTAGAAATTCTTTACTTAGACAATATTCGTATACAAAAATAATATTAATATCTGCAACAACGATTTCCTGTAAATTTCCCTTTTCCTTATACTCAAATGAAATCCCATTATTTCTTAAATACTTAAGAATAAAATTCAAGCTATCCAATCTAACTTTGGTAGCTCTAAAACATTTGTTATCAAAGTACAGTTGTCTTAACCTAGGCGTGTCATAAAGATATACATCACTTTCACAATCATTTTCCTTTATAGTGATGTACGGTTGATCATAACCAAGACCAATACTGACAAGTCGATCTTCATGAATCATTTTCTTCAAAAATACTTCAAGAGACTCAGTAGATGGTGACAAGGAATCCTCAATAGATTGAACGTCGAATATAGAATCAACCTCTTTGGGATATAAAACTTTCCTAATCTTTTCATCCGACTCACGTGTAAGCTGAAATTCATTTATATGTGCAATGAAATTCATAACAATTTCTAAATTAGATTTATAAACATCAGATTTTTGTAGCAAGTTCAAATTATTTTCAAGAATTCCTTTAATTGTCGCATTATTAACTAGTACCTTACCTTCAAATTTTTCCCACAGATTTTTATTTTTTCCGATGTAATAATTTTCGAAAATGGTTTTGTTATCCAAAAGCAATGGTTTTATTACTTCTTTCATTTCCAAAAATGTTTTATACTTTTTAGAAAAAAATGATTCCACCTCTGACATTCTTTTTACCTTCCACGATCTTACCTCACTTGTATTAAATAGTTTATTTTTATCAAAATTCGTATGACAATTCGGACATAAAACAAGCAGATTATCATACGAATTATCTTCTCCATCACAATAAGGAACTATATGTGCTCTCTCAATAATGTCTCCTGCATCAAGAAACAAAGATATTTGACAATTAGGGTTCATACATCTCCCCATTGATTCAGCATATAACCTCCTTAAAACACCTTCTTTTGTTGATTTTCTACCCATTGACAATTCTCCTTTTTAATAAATAAAAGCAAAAACATGCATGATTTTTACTCGTGATCGCGTAGTAACTATTATTAAAAGTCTTAAAGTATACATGATTATGATAATTTTTAATTTATACTCCTCGTATCCTTAGAGCTTATCTTATACTGGTCTTAAATACAACTGAATTTTTCTTAAATACTTGTCAAAAAAGATCTATATCAGTTAATAATTGGTAACTAATTTCTCTGCTACACAGAAATAACATTTACCACGATAACCAGAAATCAAAAAAGACGCCAAACAATTACCACTGCATAGTCACTTTTCATTATCCATTTGGTTATTTTCTATTATTTTCATTAAATAACTAAGTGGATATTGTTCCTTGTTCATTGTTGCACAAGTACATTTCAGACCTTGATATAATTCTTCAAACGGATATATTCTCATCAGAAAAAGAACTGGTCCTTCTTTTACCGAGGTGTGATTTCCTAGTTTAGTTTCCTCACTATACCTCACATTTTCAGTATTTCTATCACTTTTTCGCCTTCTATTTTCAAGTAGTCGTTCTTTTTTTGTGAGTCCCAACCTTTTAGCTTCTTTAGGTCCTATTCGTTATATTTTTCTTTTTCTCCTTTAGAGCGATTCATTCTTCTCTTAGTATGAAATAAACTTTTCGAATCTCGCATATTCTGTTTAGCCTTTAAATGATTCAGAAGCTTATAAATAGTTTCTTTTTGTTTATCTGTATACTTTATTTTTGAGGACGTTGTAATAGCGTATATATCAGCCTCAAAGGGATAAACCATAGAATCAGAATAAGAATTTGACTCAAAAAGTGAGTTAGTAATTGTGCACTGGTCAAACAGTACCCTATAAAAGCTTGAATTCTCGAAAGTCGTATATAGTATGGAACAATTCACAAAAGAGCAATTGCTAAACTTACAATTTATAAAAAGACAGTTTTCAACTCTAGCTGTTGTAAAAATAGTCTGTTCAAATCTACAATCTGCAAAAATAACTCTTTGATTCCAAGTTAGAGAAAAATCTTTTCTGTTAAAATTCTTTTCCAAATGTTTTTTATATCCATAGCTAAAAATCTTATTATTATACAATTTAAAAAGGTTTTTTCGTTGTTTATAATTCAAAAACAACAGCCCCAACCAGATGAGGAGTTATCGCACTCGAATTTGAGAACTGAATCAGCAAAAACAACAAGAAAGATACCCAAGTTAAAACGTCAGATAAACTTCCTAACATGACAACCACCTCCTCTGATAAATTGCTTTGTGAACCCCAATATCCGTCCGTAGACTACAATTTAAGCTAGACTCTCATCTAGCAGGGGCGGGTTCACTTTATTATACCTCATTAACTATTGTATATAAACCATCTTCAAGAAATTGGATTTATTTAATTTCTCCTTTAATATACTAGTTTCATGAGTTCCATAGAGAAAAGACAAGAAAGTTTGCAGAAGGTCAAAAGTATGGTCAAAAAATACTCGCCAGTGTATTATAACTTTGAGATATATCTGAAATTACTTTAAAGCATTCAACCTACAATTTATCTAGTTTTTTAAATTGTGATACTTTACGAGCTTTTTTAAGACCTGGTTGGCTAATCTTAGATATCATGAATCTTAAAGATGCAGTAATATCAACAATTTCTATTAAAATCAACTAGAGGAAGTTTCATAGTATTTGAACAAATTTCAAATACTCGTAACTAAACTTCGTAACCAAACAAAATATCTTGCACATCAGAGTATATATTCACATTTTATAATATAATCTTACCCAAAAATACACATAAATCAGAACAGAACTACTAACAGCCTAACAAATCAATGCTCTTTTCTTCTAAAAGTTGGTTATCAACTTTTCCATTTTCTTTTAACGGAAAAGTTAATACTTCAATGATTTGTGAAGGTCTCATAAATTCTGGTAAATTATCTATTAATGTTCGTTTTACTTCTTTAGAATTTTTAGAAACAACAACTATAATTTTTTTCTTATACACAAATGCGTGGCAATTTACTTTATTCAATCGTTTAACATTGTATTCAATCTCCCCTAAATTTATTCTAAAGCCTTTAATTTTTACTGTTCTATCTATCCTATCAAGATAAATAAATTTCCCATTTTCTTTCTTCTTGACCATATCCCCAGTTTTATATACCTTTTGATCATTCCAATGAATAAATTTTTGTTTAGTTTCAGTTTCTGAATTAATATATCCTATTGAAAGTCCGTCACCTGCTATATAAAGTTCTCCTTGTTGTGCTTCTTTCCCGTTTTCTCCAACGACATATACATTGGTTCCATAAACAGGAGTTCCAATAGATATCTCACTGATATTGGTCAATTTTGCCATAACGTCTAGAGTGGTAAATACTGTTCCCTCAGTTGGTCCATATCCATTTATTACAGTTGTATAATTTAGAGCAATTTGCACATGTTCTAAACTTAATGGTTCTCCACCAACAATTACACAATCTAAACTAACAAACAGTTCAGGATTTTTATCTATCCAAAAATTAAATAGCGATGATGTTATCCACATGATATTAATCCCTTGACGTACTCTTTCTTCTACTTTGAATAGATTTAGTACTTCTTTTTTATTTAATATTGAAATAGTCATGCCTGTTAACAAAGGACACCAAATTTCTATAAGTGACGCATCGAACTCTAAAGGACTTATATGTGACATTATTTTACCTTCTTCAAATGGTAGTCTTGGCTCCCTTATCAAACGCAAGATTGCTTTGTCAGAAATGCCAACAGCTTTAGGGACTCCAGTCGTACCAGAGGTAAATGCAATATAACTCAGTGTATTAGAATTCCGTATTTTATCTTGATATTTTAAAATGCTATAATCTTCAGGTAGTATGCAAGAATTATCAAGGACTATCTTTATATTTAACTCATTAATCAATAAATTTTTACGATTTTGCGGATAATCAGGATTTATTACTGTGTATGTCGCACCAAAGCTTATTACCCCTATCATTGCTGCTATGGCCTCTATGCTTCTTTCCATTTGAATGCCAATAACTTCATTTTTGGATATCTTTTGATTTATTAAAAAAGCACAGTATCCATCTGATTTCTGCTTTAATTGAGAATACGTTAAACTCTCAATTCCATCTGTAACAGCAATATTTTCTTCAAATTTTTTAAAACTTATTTCTAACATTTTAAACATATTTGAATACTGCATCACACTACCTCCTCTAAATTACTATGCTATATTTCACTAAAATTTTCAGGATATGTCATCTGCATATATGTTAAACAACTATCGACCACTTCATTAAGTGATTTGTTACAGTCAATAACAATTGTATTTCCGTTATATTGTTTTAGCAGTTTTTTATATTCTTTGATATAAAGCTGAACATCTACCTTACGTTCAAATCTATCTTTTTCTTTTTCTCTCTCAGTAATTCTTTTTTCCAAATTATATGTTGACGCATCAAGAAAAAAAGTAATATCCGGGACAAAGTTTTCAATCGCAAGATTATTCAAATGTGTAATAATGTTTTCTTCAATGAATTTACCTTGATAAACATAGGTGCTGAGTGTAAACCTGTCACAGATAAGAATTGTACCTTTAAATAGCTCAGGTGCTATAACATCAAAATAATGCTGTCTTCTACATGCCAAAAAAAGAAATAGCTCTGTTACCTTATCCATTTTTTTATTCAAAATTAAATCAACTATCTTAGATGATAGACAATTATATGCAGTTTCTTTAGTTATCATTGCCTTTTGTCCAGTTTTTCCTTCAATCGCTTTTTTCAATTCATTACACACAGAAGTTTTACCCACTCCATCAACACCTTCTATAACAATAAAAAAACCTTTTTTTAATTTCCCCATTACATTCGCATGTCCTTCCTAAACCCTTTATTACCTACAAAAAGTACAAGTAATGAAAGAGTATATATCGTTCCTATAATAACTAGTGCATATCCTTTCCAATATATAGATAAATATCCAAAGACTAGACTGCTTATAGGGTTTAATATATTTGAAACAACAAAGAGTATACTGAGCGTTTTCCCAATATTAAAAAAATTTGTTTCCATCTGTAAATAGGTATATAACTGTATATTATACAATACTAAACAAAACGAGAAAGAAAACATTACAGCGCTCAAAACAAAAAAATTAGGAATAGCCACAAGTAAAATTAAAGGCAACAACATTGTATAAGTAATCAAACTCTTATATAAATTCTTAGTCTTTTTATATTTAAAAAATATAGGGGCACATAAACTACCTGCAACTTGAAAAAAATTTACCACGCTGTAAGTTTTTCCTCCTAAAATATTCACTAATATATTAGGCAAACAAATTTCTACTCCTAGCAAAAAAAAATTGCTTAACATTGAAAATAACAAAATAGCACGTAATTTCTTATCCTTAAATATTTCTTTAAACACAGATAAAAAATTTTCTTTCTCATTAATCTGGCTATCAACATTTATTTCTTTCAACATCAACAATAACACGCTAGAAATAAAGTAAAAAATAGAACAAATCAGCAAGGAAATATTTATTTCAAATAACAAAGGAAATATTGAAGTAAAAATTGGAATAGAAATTTCTATAGCTTTTTTTATAAACGTCTGTTCTCCATTTATTTGCTTAATATTTTCTTTAAAAAAAGCTTGAGGAATCACAGCTTTGTCGCTCAAAGCAAAAAAAGCATACAAAATTCGCAGTAATATCAGGATAGCATATAGATAGTTTCGGTTGCCTTTGTCTATCAATACTAATCCAATAAAACATACTAAAAAACTAAAAAAATTAATGCACATTAAAACCTTTTTTTTATTCAGTTTATCTATCAGTACCCCAGCAGGTATATTAATTAATAACGTAATACCAAAAATAATTGAACTAATTTTCCCTAATAATAATGCGTTACCTTCAACTTTCACAATATTGTAATTAAATACGAATACTAATAAAATATTAGATATTATTGCTAACGCAGAAGAACTTAAATAAGCAATTCTATTTTTTTTCAACCAACTTCCTCCTTTAAGAATTTTCAAATTCAATATGGCAACATTTATTCAATTTTACAATATCGTTTAACCCTTGGATCTCTGTAAAATTATCTTTCAATTTTCCAAAAACAAAAATATTGTATGTATTTCCAAATTTCAAATCAGGAATAATATCTCCCTTTTTAAAAAAAATATCCGTCCGTGTATTAACTAACGTATTTGGTACTTCAGAACTATTGAAAGAAATATTTTTAATCTTGCCTCCATTTTCCAGAAGGTTACAATATAGAAAATATAAGCCTTCATCAGGCTCTTTTATTAATAGTTCGCTTCTTTCAAATTGGTCTGTCATTATATCATAATAAATTTCAAAAAAATTTCTACCATATTTTAATGAATAAATATAATAGAAACACCCTCCACCACCTGGTCTTAATGCATTGTCCAGTATGTATATTTTCCCGTCTCTAGTTATCTTCATTTCCGTATGAGTTGCTCCCGTTTTAAAACTGAACGCTCTACAAAAATCTTGCGCCGCTTTATTAATTTTTTGTTCAACTTCAATATCTAAATTTTTAGAATAATAAACAAAATCTTCAAAGCGATGTCCTTCTAATCCGTGTAAGCGCTCGCAAATACCTGAAAAAACAATTTCTCCCTTAAACCACAACATATCAATAGCATATTCTTTACCTTCAATATATTCTTCCAGTACTATTTCGGAATTAAAGTTATATCCATTTGACCATAACTTCATTATTTTAATAGCTTTTGCCACTTTTTTCATATTAGTTTCAAGCTCTAATTCATTTTTTAATAAATAAACCCCACTACTACCATAACCACTGTCTGGCTTTATTACTAATGGGTATTCTAAATCTGATTCTCCACTCAAAAACTCTTCTAAATAAGATATTTTAGGGACATTTTCTCCTTTTTGCATTTTTTTTGTACTATACTTACTTCTGCTATAATTATTTTCAAAAAAATTATATGTTTTTATATCAGACAATTCGCTTATTTCGCACATTTTGTCAACCAACTTTTCATCGTTAGTAAATATAATATCTGCAAAACTATATTTGTTTTTCAAACATTCAACGATTTCTTTTATATTTAACCGGTTAAACATTTCAAAATGACAATTAACAAGATTTACATTATGAAGCTTCCCAATATAGAAGACGATTAATCTATCCCCCCTTTTTAGGGCACTTTGCTCAAATTCTTCTAATAAATATACTTCAGTGGTTAAAAAAATTATAGTTTTCATACTCAAAACTCCTATTTTTTGTCGTGAGTGCTTAAATTATTTATATATTTCACATTACCTATAAAGATATACTCGTTTTTAGAACATATTATTGCTGAATTATCATCAAGTAGGTATATATCATTCTCTAATGACAGATAATTTGTCTTTGCTAACACTTCTGGTGTACTATGAACATCTAAATAAAAGGTGTACCTCCCTAATCCCTGAGCTCTTGCCTCTATTTTTTCTCCATGTATGGGATTTAAGTAGATCTCTGTTCCCAAATTTAATGCCCCTGCACTGTAACCAATCATAAGTCCAGTAAATTCTTTTAAGAATTCTACAAATTCTATATCTGACCATATAAGAGAATTTTGATAAAAAAATGAACCTCCCATTAAAAAAACTAATGAAATATCCTCAGATTTCATTAACTTAAAATCATATTGATAAATTTTAATATTATCAAACACTACATCATTTTTATTAAAGCTATTTACTATTTTATTGACATAGTATTTTGTTACAGTTTCATCGTCCGAGGTTGGAACTATGAGTATATCCCCTTTTGAAATATTTTTTTTAATTTCGGAAACAAATTTCGGATTCTCCATCATAACAAAAAAATCACTTACTAGAATTTCCAAATAATCACTCCTTCTCCACGATATATTTACTTGTCATAAGTTCAAATAGAAAATCTATTTTATTCATCAATTTACATGAGTATCTATAAGTGATATCTATTGTTTTTAAATCTCTTGATATTCCTATTTTAAATGTCAGAACATAATTTTTTTTGTTAGGAAGAATTGCTTTTTTTAATTCTTGATGATTATCATTCTCATCATTATTAAAAATAATTAATAATATTATCGGCTCAAGTTCTTGTTTTCTAGTCTTACTATCCTTATTGTTGTTATATCTTAAACTATTTAAATAGGGGATTTCTTTTTCATGTTCATAGATATCACTTATTGCTGCTTTATCTAATCCTCTTTTAAAAGAATATATATATTCATCATGAAAATCCACAATTCCTTTATAACGTTTTGACTCTATAGCTGATCTACCAGCAATTAAACTAATGGGAATTTCTTCAATCAAGTCTTCTGAAAAAAATTCAGATAAAACTTTATATATCTTAATAGTCCAGAAAAGTTCTAATGACATAGCAATATTTTTAAAGTCAAAAGAGTAGTATTTTTTTATTTGAATAAAACCATTTTCATTATCCTTATACTTATTTATTAAAATAAATTTATTTTTCTCGTAATCTTCAAAATTAACTTGAGAAGGTTTACAAGTATAATAGTCAACAAAGTACTTTTTGCTAATGTCCAAATAGCCTTTTATGTCTGTATTAGCTATTTCTTCATTTTTTTTAGAAAAAAACTGGTAATCTCCATCATAAATAGCATGATGGAGCATTCCAAACAAATATTTCCCGTCATTGCCATGAACGATAATAAAAAAGTGTAAAAATCCCTTTTCCATCATGTCTTTAAAGTCTATTGAGTTTATAATTCTACTAAAAAATGAAGTTTGAGTCTCATTTGATGGTACTGAAATCTCTATAAACTCTACATTTTTTACTTTATACATAAAAAATTTATTATTAATATATTTACATCTTAACAATAAATTACTTGAGTAAAGATTGCACATATAGGAATTGATATCTTCTTCAGAATATTTAGTAGGAATTTTTTTCAATACAGGTACATAAAATAAATGTGAATTTTGATAGTCTAAATATTTTCTCGCTATTGGAGAAGGCTCTAGCACTTTCTCAACAAATTTATAATTGTCATTATATAAAATTTCTAATATCTTGTTCAAAAATATCATCCCTAAAATATCCTTTCAGCTCATTCATATTATTTACTTTGTCTAAATCATTTATACCAGAATCTTCTAGCTGAACAACTAAATTCATATAGTCTAAAGAATCAATATCTAATTCCAAAAAATCAACATCTTTATACATGTAATAATTACTTTTAAGTTCCTCTAAATAGTTTTCTTGAAATACCTTTCCGAGACAATCAAACATCTTTTTTAAACTTTTTTTCTCTAAGTTAAACCTCCTATTGAGCTCTAACAAATGATTAACATCACTAGTCCCAATTATCATGTAATCAACTACTAAAAATAGTTCTGAAAATACTCTTTCTAGCTTTTCTGTATAG
Organism: Enterococcus sp. GC34; assembly: GCF_040886645.1. Taxonomy (NCBI): domain Bacteria; kingdom Bacillati; phylum Bacillota; class Bacilli; order Lactobacillales; family Enterococcaceae; genus Enterococcus; species Enterococcus sp. GC34. The sequence continues at coordinate 68,451 of NZ_JBFOEF010000004.1, read as the reverse complement.
CTAATTTCAGAAAAGCTATTATTTCTAAATATGCTACGAATGGCTATTTCTACATTATATTTTTTAGCCAATATACCTAACTCTATAAATAATTTATAGTCATTCATATATGGTAACTCTATAAAATCGATCCTCTCAAATAACCATATAAAATTTTTTAGCTCAATATTTTCACATACATCTTTAGGCATAGAAACACCCATTTTTACATTATCATTTTTTGATTTCTTTTTTAAATTTTTTAAAAGCTTTTCGCCTTTACTTGTATTCCATTCAAAAGTCCAATAATGTAACATCACAACTCTTAAACTATCATTAAGATCGTTTTTTATCGTCTCATAAGATTGCTCAACATACTCTTTTGTATAATTCATTGATAGCTCTTCCTGTTCTAATGGATACTTTTTTAAAGGAATCTTACTAAAAATATTTCCTTTATCAAAAAATTTTTTTAAAAATTGATGCATCTTTCCATTCTCATAAACTAATGCTGTATCGACATTATATACCCCAAGCTTGTTAGCTGTATAAAAAAATTCTAATTGTTGTTTTTTTGATGTAAAATTCAGTTCCCATGTTCCCAAGCAAAGTTCTGCCATTTCATTTATACTCCCTCTCTATAAAGGTTTCTTGAAATAATACTTATTAATTGCTGCTTAATAGCTGGAGCAAAAGTTTTATAATCAGGTTGAGTCACTATAGGCTCTTGCCCATTCTCAGGGCTAAATTTAATAATTTGAATATCGATTCCCTTATCAACCAGTATTTTATTGATTTTTAACAGATCCAATTTATTTGATTTAACACATCTAACTCGTTGCTCTTTTGGACAAATAGAACATTCACAGTCTTTCTTCTTAAAGAAATTTGTCAATGCTATATTGTTTGTCTTTAGCAAATTACTTATTGCACAGGCAGAATGTTTGTAAACAGGCATGTTTCTTCCAAAATATTTTTCAGATAATTTTTCTATATATTGAAAATCAGCTTCGGTTAAAGTCTTCGTGTGCCTAGAAGCACTTGAAACATTGTTAGGTAGAGTCATATCTCTTACTTCTGTCATCCCATACTCTATCCCCTCTGTCCACCTTAAGCCTCCAGGAATAATAGAAGTTATATAATCAGAATATTCAGACGATATTTTCTTGAACATAGCATCTAAATCTGTAAAGTCATTACTCCAATCTCGCACTAACGGTCTTAGGTACCAATTAAAATGAATATTAGAAAACTTTCGAAATAACTCTATATTTTTAAATCTGTTATTTTTCATGGGCTCAACTTCTTGCTCATTATTTGCCCAGCATAAAGATATAATTATTGGATTTGTCAATGAAATATTTTTTAATCTTTCAACTGCTCCTTTAGGGATTCCAGCCTTTGTAACTATCCAAAATGGATTTTTTAATCCTTGATTAACAAACCACTCCATAACCTGTAATGTTGATTCCAATACCTCCCCTTGAACAAAAGGTTCAGTACTAGAAGTACCAATACTGATAATTCCTGTATTTGCTTCAAATAAAGGATGTACGGCTAACTCATTCAATATTTCGTTTATAGAAAATTTTGTTCTTCTAATTGGAATATAGCGCATTTTTTTATCTGTGGAATCCAAATCCTCAAACACCCCTTGAACATGACAATAGGCACATTGGAAAGCACAGCCAGTCCAAAGGTCTATACTCATGGAATTTCCTGTTATGCTCACAGAAGAAAGCTTAGCATCAGGATTAGGATCCAAACAACCATACATATACTTCGTTAACTCAAACTTACGTCCTGTCTTATCACCAATAATCTCACAGACAGGTTCCTTGTTAGCAACCTTTACTTTCTCTTTTTTACACAAATCTTTTCACTCCTTCAATTAGTTACACAGTAACTTTTTTTAACATATCAAGTAAAAATCCATTATCCCATTTCTTCTTAATACATTCTCTAATATTGTAATTTTCAAGAAATATACTACCATCTCTAACTAGATGTTTAAATCCAGGGTTATAATGGTTAGACTCTAAACAATCTATCCTTGATAATAACACTATGCATTCTAAAAAACCTTGTAAAAATAATAGTTGATTTTGGGAATTCATTATAGTCAATTCTCTTTTTTGATTAAATCCATTTTTTAGTTTTTCTAATACATTTTTTTTATATTTGATAAAATAGTTGTTATTTAAACCTATAATTAAATTCTTAACTCGACTATCCTTATCCATATAAATTAACGCTTGAGATAGATCACATAATAAAACTTCTTCATTTGCGCCACCTATAGACCAATTCTTTTGTACACTTTCTATATGGTTTCCTAGTATTATACTTTCTATATGCTCTATAAAATCAGTTGTGTTTCTTACACAAATATTCAAAAATGAAACTTTTTCACAAGTATAAATATCGTCATTTTTCATAAAATTAATTTTTCTATTTTTATAGGTATCAATAATATCTTCTTCTAACCCAGATGTAAGAAGTAATATATCTATATCGGATATTCCATCTCTATAAAGATTTTTTGCAACTGAACCAATCACTAAGATTGCATCAATTTTCGGGATTTCAGAGGAAATATCGAGCACTTCAAATAGTACTTGTTGAATGTCTGGATTTATTATTATTTTCTTTAATTCGTCCTCAATTTCTCTCACTTTATTCCATCCTTTCACTTAACATTAAATTATAGTTATAAACTAATTATATTTATATTAACACGAGCTAATATACGTCGTCAACACATTTTGTAAGCAATACTTATTGACTATTGCAATAAGTACTGAAAAATAGATAAAATATCATTGTTAAAAGTAAAGAAACAAAAAAACGAACAGATACCCCCTATAATGTTTCTAATCAAAAATATTAGTAACAAAAAAATATACAAAAAAGAAACCATTTTTTTTTAGAGAATGGAACTTATACGAAGTAACAGAACCAATACTTATGTTTGAAGAAAGTAAAGTTCGTTACACAAAAATCAAAAAAACTGGAGGATATTGTCACGAATGAACTCACTATTCTATTATCCGAACAACAACAGCTACATTTACAACAAACCATTAATCAATTATTAACAACCGAAGTTGACCAATTTAGAACAGAATTTTCTTTAAATATACGTTATATCAAAAAGAAACAACTCTGTCACTATCTCAATTTGTCCAACAACACCTTTGATAAATTGATTGCCGAAGGTTTACCCAAAATCAATATTCACGGTGTTGTTCTATATGACAAAATAGAAAATGAGTCACGCAAATGAAAAAATATTATTCTATAAAACTGTTCAAGAATCTTTAGAATTAACGAAAAAAAACATGACTTTCAAAACTATACTCTCTTAGCTTTAACTTATTATTTAAGAGCAACAAAAGGTGAAATTTATCCCCTCGTTTGAGCTGATATTGACTTTCAAAAGCAGTTAATTTCTTTATCACATAAGTAAAGAAACTGGCAGATACGAGCGGATAGAAAGAATGAAAAATGGCGATCGCTTTCGAAATGTTCCAATTAATGATACCAGTGTAAATTTATTAAAAGAATGGAAGCAAAAACAAGCAATTGAATTGAAACAACTAGGAATTAAACAAACAGCTCAATAGTTTCTATTTACCTAAGTGAATCAAAAAGGCGATATCAACCAACCACTGCATACCGATTGGTTGAATAATAAGTTAAACCAACTAGAGAAAAAATATGGACTTCCTCATATCATTCCTCATGGTTTAAGACACACCTTTGTTTCAGATTTACTCAACCAAGGAATAGACAGTTTAATTATTAAATCTCTTGTCGGTCACGTAGAAACTTCTAACATGATTCGAGACGTTTATGGACACACTAAAGACCCAACAAACATACATGCGCTAAAACTCTCAGAAGAATACAGAAATACCAATCTAAATAAATAGCTGGTTACGAGGTAAGAAGAAAGTCGTCACCAACATCATAATTGAATCAAAAAAAGACACTTTCTCGCAACGAGAAAGTGTCTTTCAAAATGATAATTGAGTGGCACTCGATTTCCAAGGAAATCTTCGTCCCTGATTGTTTTCGTAAGCGAACATGTTCGCAACGACTCCAAATAATTAACGTTTTGAGAACTGTGAAGCTTTACGAGCTTTTTTAAGACCTGGTTTTTTACGTTCAACCATACGTGCGTCACGAGTAAGTAACCCAGCGCGTTTTAAAGCAGAACGGAAGTCAGGATCTACTTGTAACAATGCACGAGCGATTCCGTGACGGATAGCTCCTGATTGTCCAGCATAGCCACCACCGTTTACGTTTACGATTACATCGTAAGCGCCTTTTGTTTCAGTTACGCCAAATGGTTGGTTGATAACTTCACGCAAGTCAGCATGTGGAATATATTCTTCTACGTCTTTTTTGTTTACAGTAATTTTACCAGTACCTGGTACTAAGCGTACGCGGGCAACTGCATTTTTACGACGGCCTGTGCCGCTATATTGTACTTGTGCCAATGAATTTCCCTCCTTAAATTAAGTTCGTGATATCTAATACTTCTGGTTGTTGTGCAGCATGTGGATGCTCAGCTCCACCGTATACGTTCAATTTAGTAAATTGTTTACGTCCTAAAGTGTTTTTAGGTAGCATACCTTTTACAGAAGTTTCGATAAGACGGCGAGAGTTTTTGTCGCGTAATTCACCAGCAGTCACTGATTTTAATCCTCCAGGATACATTGAGTGACGGTAGTAAATTTTGTCTGTAGCTTTTTTACCTGTTAATTTTACTTTATCAGCGTTAATTACGATTACGAAATCTCCAGTATCCACATGTGGTGTGAATGTTGGTTTATTTTTACCACGTAGTACAGAAGCAACAACTGCTGATAGACGTCCTAAAGGAACATCTGTTGCATCTACTACGTACCATTTACGTTCTACTTCGCCAGCTTTGGCCATATATGTTGTACGCACGTTTCTTTCCTCCAATTTTGTTTTCGATGTTTGACATACACTTGAGTTTCCGGGGCTCATTGTGGGGCAAACAATACCATTTAATATTTTACCTTCAATCACTGATAAAGTCAATGTTTTTCTGCGCTTTCAGAAAATAGATTTTCACTTATTTTTTTGTGCCTTTTAAACAAAAAAAAGCCGCCAACGTCAACGTCAGCGGCTTTGGGAGTTGTTTTAAATTATGCGTCAATACCAGGCGCTTTGCCAAGTTTGGCTTGTAACATCCAAATATTTTTTTCGATGTCTGTTTTGTTTGCGATGAAAATGTCTTGTGTGCAGTCGTCGCCTTCTTCACCAGAAACTTCGATTCCTTTTGCGTAAAGGTCTGCTAAGTAACGGTAGCCTGCTACTAATTTTTCCATACGTTCTGGAATGGTGCGGTCCCAGTTACCAATTTCATCTTCAATTTTTGTATTTTCTGCGAATTCACGCAATGTTGAGAATGGAGAGCCGTCCAATGTGATTAAACGTTCTGAAACAACATCTAATTGCTCGTTGATTTGATCCATGTATTCATCCATTTGTGGGTGAAGTGTTAAAAATTCAGGTCCACGCATATACCAATGTGTTTGATGAATTACCACGGAAAATTGGCTTAAATCTGCAACGAGTTGGTTCAAAATTTCTTTTGTTTTTTCAAATTTCATTCTTTGTCATCCTCCTAAATATTATTTCTACACTCTTAGTGTAATATGAATTGTGAAAAAAGTACACTGAAAACCTTTCTTTTTTAAAATTATTATCAAATTATAATAATTACAATTAAGAATTTAATTAATTTCCTGAAATCGCTGTTTTTTCATCCGCAGTGACGACTTTTTGTTCCGCTTGAGTGAGGATCGTGTCGAGTGCCTCTGTCAACTGGTCAGTATCTTCTTTTCCTGTGATGAAAGCTAAAAAAAACTGATTCAGTCTCAGTTGCTCCGCCGCCGGCAAGTACCATTGTCCTTCTACTTGCTTAACCGTTAATGGCAGTTCAACTGGCTCATGGCTGACATTGATTTGTTGGATTTCTTTTTTTAAAACGGCTAACGTGTGCTGCATGTCTAGCGTTTGTGTCGCCTGTTGCGTTTGCTGAAGAAGAGCAGTGGTTGTATCTTCAATCGCCGTCACAAAATCTAAGCCCTTAATCTGAAAAGTGATTGTCGCTTGTCCGTTCAATTCTTTCGTGGCTACTAGTTGATATGACGCTTTTTTCTTCACTTGAGCCAGTAATTCTGCGCTAAGCTTCTGGGCTTCAGTCTCGGTGACTTCAGCGTTCATTTCTTTTAAGCTATTGAAAAATTGCTTCTGGAACTGTTGACGGCTCGTCTGCAAATGCTCCACCAAGACTTTCGGTTCACGAAAAGTTTGAGAGAATGTCGCTGTCTTTTCTTGATAAATAAAGTAATCTACCAACTGTTGCGCTGCTTTTTCGCCGGAACGAGACGGTGCACTGCAGCTTGCTAACGCCCCAATGAATAACAGAAATAGTGGTAGTAGCTGTTTCTTCATTCCTCATCCTCATTTCCTCAAGTCTTTGTCTCTCTTCTAGTTAAGCAACTTCTCAGTCATTTGTCAAAGCTATTTACTATCAATTATTTGCGGAATTCTGCTAATTTTTGATAACTTTGTGCTAAAACTTGTTGGGTTTCTTGAAAAACAGGATACAGTTCTTGATAAACTAGCAATTGATCCGCCCGTGGCGTGACCGTTTCATGAATCAGCACCTGTTGAGCCGCTGCTTGTAAATTTGGTAACTGCCCTAAGCCTTGCCAACCTAGCAAAACAGCGCCTAATGCCGAAGCTTCGGTGCTATCAGTGAACGATAACGTTTCTCCCAGCACATCAGCCATGATTTGACGGAACACAGGGGAATCAGCAAAGCCGCCTGTCGCTCGAATCTCCTGAACGGGTCCACCGAGTTGTTTCAAATCCTCTAAAATAGTTTTTAAATTGAAACAGATGCCTTCCACCACCGCTCGAGCTAAATGTCCGGCATGGTGATTTTTGCGCAAGCCAATAAAACTTGCGCTCGCCTCTGCATTCCACAACGGCGCTCGTTCACCAAGCAAATAAGGATGAAACAGTAAGCCATTTGCCCCGGCTGGCACGGTTGCAATTTTGGCCATAATTGGGTCATAGAGATTGGTCCCGTTTTGGATAGCTTGCTGACGTTCTTCTGCAAAAATCGTTTGGCTCGCCCAATCTAACGCAACTGCACCATTACTACTTGCGCCACCAATCACCCAGTGCTGTTCATCTAGAGCAAAACAAAACGTTTCACCTTGCGGATGCAAAAAAGGTTCTTCGACAATATACCGAAGTGCGCCGCTCGTACCAACGGTCAAAGTCGCTACACCCATTCCTAGCGCTCCCAAACCTAAATTAGACAAGGGACCATCCGCGCCACCAAGAACTAAAACCGTTTCCTCCTCAACACCAAGCATCTCTTGCCAAGAAGGCGCTAACGCTGGAAAAATGAACGTTGACGGGGCAACTTTTGGCAACTGTTCCTCCTCAATAGATAAATACGCTAAAATCGACGATTCCCATTGCCGCGTGTGAATATTAAATAAACCCATTCCTGAAGCACTACTATAATCTGTCCAGTATTCGCCAAAGAAACGGTAAAAAATGTAGTCCTTAATCCCAATAAACTTGGCCGCGCTCTGCGCAACGGCTGGCTGATTTTCCTGCAGCCAGCGAATCTTGTATAAAGGCGCCATTGGATGAACTGGCATGCCTGTCAATTGATAAAACAATTGGGCCGCTGGCGTTTCTTTTAACGCTTCCGCATAATCAGATGCTCGTGTGTCAGCCCAAGTAATCACTTGGGTCAATGGGCGTCCTTGCGCATCCATGGCAATTAAGCCATGCATCGCTGAAGCAAAAGAAATGAGCCCAATTGGTTGATTCTTCACTTGCTGTGTGACGGTTCGAATACAGTTCACCACAGCTTGGAACAGCGTCTCTGGGTCTTGCTCCGCCATTCCTTCAGTCTCTTGAATTAATGGATAACGCACATAGCTAGAAGCTACGACTGTGCCATTTGCTTGAAAAGCCACTGCTTTGGCTTGCGTGGTGCCAACGTCGACACCAATCGCTAATTTTTCCATTTGATTCCCTCATTTCTTGTTTCTTTTATTATTCCTAACAAAAAAAGATTTGTCTAGTCAAACGAAAAAGTTTAAAAAAAGCGTAGTTTATTTTTAAGGAGGTAACCTATGTTTTTCTTGAGTCTCTTTTTGATTGGTGCCTGTTTCGGTTCTTTTTTATGCTTAGTGGCGGAGCGCTTACCAGTAGGGCGTTCTTTGTGGTGGCCCCCTTCCCACTGTCAAGGTTGCCACCAGCCTCTACATCTCTATGAATTAATTCCAGTTGTTTCGATTTTGCTGCAGCGCTTTCGTTGTCGAAAGTGTCAACAGCCAGTAGCTAAGAGTTATCTTTTAGCAGAACTTGTCATGGGCGGCTTAACCGCAAGCTGTTTTTCAGCTGGCCTGACGATTGATGCTTTGATTCTCTGGTGGTGGCTGACGAGTGCTTTCACATTATCCTTGATTGATTACTGGTATTTAGTGGTTGAACCGAAGATTCTTTATCCTAGTTTTTTTGTGCTTTGTTTGCTGAAAGTGGTGGGTCAGCATTCGTTTTACTTACTGACTGGTCTTTTTTGTTTTTGTTTTTTCCGAGCCGTTTTACACTATTTTCCGGAAGCCATGGGGCGAGGGGATCTTTTGTTACTGGGTTTGTGGGGCTGTTTTTTACAGATACCTCAGTTGCTGATGTTGCTATTTTTTGCCAGTAGTTATGGCCTAATCTATGGCTACAGTTGTAAATTTTTAGGGTATCCAGTTGAACAGAAACTTCCCTTTGTCCCCTTTTTAAGTTTGGGCTTACTCACAATCAGTTGGTTATAGCAAATAAAAAAAGCCGTAAGGAGCATGCTCCTTACGGCTTTTTAGGGTTTATTTATTGATGTTTTTCATCGCATCTTCAGCAGCCATTTGTGCTTCAATGTCTGAAATACTATAAACGTTTTCGCTAGCTACGCCAACTTCTTTTGGTTCCATGTTACGGTAACGAGCCATACCAGTACCAGCTGGGATGATTTTACCAATGATAACATTTTCTTTCAATCCAAGTAATGGATCTTTTTTGCCACGGATAGCAGCATCTGTTAACACGCGTGTTGTTTCTTGGAAGGATGCAGCAGATAAGAAGCTGTTTGTTTCCAATGACGCTTTGGTAATACCAAGTAAAACTGGACGACTAGTAGCAGGGACGCCACCAGCAACTAATGTGTCGTAGTTACGGTCTTTAAATTCTGCGATGTCCATTAATGTTCCTGGAAGGATTTCAGTGTCACCTGGATCCATTACGCGGATTTTACGTAACATTTGACGAACCATTACTTCGATATGTTTGTCGCCGATTTCTACCCCTTGCATACGGTAAACACGTTGTACTTCACGTAATAGGTAGTTTTCAACAGATAAAACATCACGAACTTGTAATAATTGTTTTGGATCAATTGAACCTTCTGTCAACGGTGCACCACGGTGGATGATGTCGCCTTCAGCAACTTTCATACGTGCAGTGTAAGGGACAGTATAGGTACGTGTATCTGTTTTTCCTTTGATGGTTACTTCTTTTTGACGTGTGGCAGGATCTTCAGAAATATCGATAACTTCACCGGTTACTTCTGTAATCACTGCTTGCCCTTTCGGATTACGTGCTTCAAAGATTTCTTGGATACGAGGTAAACCTTGAGTGATATCGTCACCGGCAACCCCACCGGTATGGAACGTACGCATGGTTAACTGTGTACCAGGTTCCCCGATTGATTGAGCGGCGATTGTACCAACTGCTTCTCCGACTTCAACGTCAGAACCAGTTGCTAGGTTACGTCCGTAACAGTGCTTACATACACCATGTTTTGTGTTACATGTAAAGACAGAACGGATGGTTACTTTTTCAATACCAGCGTCCACGATTTCTCTGGCAAGATCTTCAGTGATTAATTGATCCGCACCAATGATGATTGCACCAGTTTCTGGGTGAACAACTGATTTACGTGTATAACGACCTAATAGACGTTCGTCTAATGGTTCGATAATTTCATTACCTTCACGAATTGCTTCGATTTCAAGACCACGGTCAGTGCCACAGTCGTCTTCACGAATGATTACGTCTTGGGCAACGTCAACTAAACGACGTGTTAAGTAACCTGAATCGGCTGTCTTCAAGGCCGTATCGGTCATCCCTTTACGAGCTCCGTGAGTTGAGATAAACATTTCTAAGACAGAAAGTCCTTCACGGAAGTTTGAGATGATTGGTAATTCCATGATTCGTCCATTCGGAGCGGCCATCAAACCACGCATACCAGCTAACTGTGTAAAGTTGGAGATGTTACCACGGGCTCCAGAGTCAGACATCATGAAGATTGGGTTACGAGCTTCCATACTTTCGATCAGTTTTTGTTGGATTTCGTCTTTGGCACCGTTCCAAACGCCGATTACACGTTCATAACGTTCGTCATCAGTAATTAAACCACGACGGAATTGTTTAGTAATTGTTTCAACTTGTTTGTGGGCAGCGTCAATGATTGCTTGTTTTTCATGAAGAACCATGATATCGGCAATCCCTACCGTCATCCCAGCATACGTTGAGTGTTTGTAACCTAAGTCTTTCATTCGGTCAAGCATTTTAGAGGTTTCCGTAATGTGGAATCTCTTGAAGACTTCAGCAATGATATTTCCAAGATTTTTCTTCTTGAATGGTAAAACTAATTCTTGCTCTTTAATATGTGCAGGAATGTCTGTACCAGCTTCTACGAAGTATTTATCTGGTGTTTGAACAGTTAAGTTATAGTCTGTTGGTTCGTTCAAGTAAGGGAACTCAACAGGCATGATTTCGTTAAAGATGATCTTACCAACTGTGGTGATTAAGATTCGTTCTTTTTGCCAATCAGTAAATGGTTTGTCACCTAAAAGTGTTGTTTGAACCCCAATCCGTGAGTGTAAATGCACGTAGCCATTTTGCCATGCTAAAACAGCTTCGTTCATGTCGCGGAAGATCATACCTTCCCCTTCACGGCCTTCTTCTTCCATTGTTAGGTAGTAGTTACCTAAGACCATATCTTGAGATGGTGTAACAACTGGTTTACCATCTTTCGGGTTCAAGATATTTTGGGCAGCAAGCATTAACATACGAGCTTCTGCTTGTGCTTCTTCATTTAGAGGCACGTGAACCGCCATTTGGTCTCCATCGAAATCGGCATTGTAGGCTTCACAAACTAATGGGTGAAGACGAATCGCACGACCTTCAACAAGAACAGGTTCGAAAGCTTGGATCCCTAATCTATGCAACGTAGGTGCCCGGTTAAGTAAAACTGGGTGTTCTTGGATAACTTCTTCTAAGATATCCCAAACTTCATCTTCGCCACGTTCGATTTTACGTTTCGCATTTTTAATGTTTGTCGCAATTTCACGTTGTACTAATTCACGCATTACAAATGGTTTGAATAATTCAATCGCCATTTCTTTTGGTAAACCACATTGGTACATTTTTAAGAACGGACCAACGACGATTACGGAACGACCAGAATAGTCAACACGTTTACCTAGTAAGTTTTGACGGAAACGACCTTGTTTCCCTTTCAACATGTGAGAAAGAGATTTCAATGGACGGTTACCTGGTCCAGTAACTGGACGGCCACGACGACCATTATCGATTAAAGCATCCACCGCTTCTTGTAACATCCGTTTTTCGTTTTGAACAATGATGCTTGGCGCATTTAAGTCTAATAAACGTTTTAGACGGTTGTTACGGTTGATAACACGGCGGTATAAGTCGTTTAAGTCACTTGTTGCAAAACGACCACCTTCCAATTGAACCATCGGACGTAAATCTGGTGGAATAACTGGGATAACATCCATTACCATCCAGCTTGGTTGGTTACCAGAGGCACGGAAGGCTTCTAAGATGTCTAAACGACGGATGGCACGTGTCCGTTTTTGACCAGAAGCTGTTTTCAATTCTTCTTTTAATTGCGCAACTTCGCCATCTAAATCGACGTTATCTAATAATTGTTTCACGGCTTCGGCACCCATAGCAGCTTTGAAGGCTTGGCCATATTGTTCACGTTTTTCACGATATTCACGTTCCGTTAACAATTGTTTTTTCTCTAATGTTGTGTCACCTGGTTCGATGACAACGTATGAAGCAAAATAAATGACTTCTTCCAATGCACGAGGGCTCATGTCTAAAACAAGACCCATCCGAGATGGAATTCCTTTAAAGTACCAGATATGTGAAACTGGTGCGGCTAATTCAATATGTCCCATACGTTCACGACGTACTTTTGAACGAGTGACTTCAACGCCACAACGGTCACAGACAATACCTTTATAACGGATACGTTTATATTTACCACAAGCACATTCCCAGTCTTTGGTTGGACCAAAAATGCGTTCACAGAATAACCCTTCACGTTCGGGTTTTAATGTACGGTAGTTAATTGTTTCGGGTTTTTTAACTTCCCCATAAGACCAACTTCTGATCTTTTCTGGTGAAGCAAGCCCTATTTGCATACTTTCGAATTTATTTACATCGATCAAAAGGAATTCCCTCCATTTCCTTAATTAGAGAAGCTGAGTCAGCAACTTGTTAGCAAATGGCAAGCATCACTTGAAAGAAGGTCTGACGACACTTGGAACAAGTAATGGCTTGCGCAGTTGCAACAAAGTCGCAGTTGAATCAACTCATCAGAGTGGTAGCGACAAATTAGTCTCTGTCTTCGGCTGTTTCAATTTCTTGAACAACGTCTTGTGCTTCTTCTTTCACGACTGATTCTGCTTCTTTTTCCAGCTGTTTCGCTGATTGTTGTTCCGCAAATTTGGTTAGTGCGTCAACGGTGATTAAATCATCATCGTCATCGTCCATATCGCGTAACTCAATCTCAGCTTCCTCAATGTCCAAGACACGCATGTCTAAACCAAGTGATTGTAATTCTTTCACTAATACTCGGAATGATTCAGGCACACCTGGTTTTGGAATTGGTTCACCTTTAACGATGGCTTCGTATGTTTTCACACGTCCGACAACGTCATCAGATTTGTAAGTTAAGATTTCTTGTAATGTGTAAGCAGCACCGTAAGCTTCCAGTGCCCAAACTTCCATTTCCCCGAAACGTTGTCCACCGAATTGAGCTTTACCACCCAACGGTTGTTGCGTAACAAGAGAGTAAGGTCCGATTGAACGAGCATGCAATTTGTCATCAACCATGTGGGCTAATTTAATCATATACATGACACCAACGGAAATACGGTTATCAAATGGTTCACCTGTACGTCCATCGTAAAGAACTGTTTTAGCATCGCTAGCCATACCAGCTTCACGAACAGTTTCCCAAACGTCTTCATCGGTTGCCCCATCGAAAACAGGTGTTGCGACGTGAATACCTAATTGGCGAGCAGCCATACCTAAGTGTAATTCAAGTACTTGTCCGATATTCATACGAGAAGGTACCCCTAATGGGTTCAACATGATATCAACAGGTGTTCCGTCAGGTAAGAATGGCATATCTTCTTCCGGCATAATACGGGAAACAACCCCTTTATTTCCGTGACGTCCCGCCATTTTATCTCCTTCGTGAATTTTACGTTTTTGAACGATATAGACACGAACTAACATGTTGACACCTGGTGATAATTCATCGCCAGCTTCACGAGTAAAGATTTTCACATCATGAACGATACCGCCGCCACCGTGAGGTACACGGAGAGACGTATCACGAACTTCGCGGGCTTTTTCCCCGAAGATTGCGTGTAATAAACGTTCTTCTGCAGATAATTCTGTAACCCCTTTAGGTGTGACTTTCCCAACTAGTAAGTCGCCATCTTGAACTTCAGCACCAATGCGGATAATCCCCATTTCGTCTAAGTCTTTCAACGCGTCTTCCCCAACGTTTGGAATTTCACGGGTAATTTCTTCAGGTCCTAATTTTGTATCACGTGCTTCTGATTCATATTCTTCAATATGCACAGAAGTGTAGACATCGTCTTTAACTAAACGACGGCTCATGATAATGGCATCCTCGTAGTTGTAACCTTCCCATGTCATGAAGGCAACTAAGACGTTTTGCCCTAAAGCCATTTCGCCTTCTTCCATAGAAGGTCCATCCGCTAAAGTATCGCCTTTTTCAACTTTTTCACCTAAGTGAACAATTGGGCGTTGGTTGTAGCTTGTTCCTGAGTTAGAACGACGGAATTTAGTAACCATATATTTGTCTAATGCGCCATTGTCGCGACGAACGCGAATTTCTTTTGCATCGACGAATTCTACGACACCGTCATGTTTACATAGTAAAGCAGCACCTGAGTCATGGGCTGATTTATATTCCATACCTGTACCTACCCACGGAGAGCGTGGTTGAATTAACGGCACCGCTTGACGCTGCATGTTGGCACCCATCAAGGCACGGTTGGAGTCATCGTTTTCTAAGAAAGGAATACATGCTGTTGCGACTGCGACTACTTGTTTTGGTGAAACGTCCATGTAGTCAACTTTGTCTACGGCAACTTCTAAGTTTTCACTTTGTAGACGCGCCATAACAACATCATTGGCAAATGTGCCATCTTCATTTAAAACTGAGTTCGCTTGCGCTACGATATAATGGTCTTCGATGTCTGCGGTTAAGTAATCTACTTGATCAGTAACACGGCCTGTCGCACGATCAACACGGCGATAAGGCGTTTCGATGAAACCAAATTTATTCACTTTTGCGTAACTAGATAAACTATTGATCAACCCGATATTCGGTCCCTCAGGCGTTTCAATTGGACACATACGACCATAGTGAGAGTAGTGAACGTCACGAACTTCATAACCGGCACGGTCACGAGTCAAACCACCAGGCCCTAAGGCTGATAGACGACGTTTATGGGTTAACTCACCTAATGGGTTTGTTTGGTCCATGAACTGTGATAACTGTGAAGAACCAAAGAATTCTTTGATACTTGCTACCACTGGACGGATGTTAATTAATTGTTGTGGTGTCAATGTTTCTGTGTCTTGAATAGACATTCTTTCACGAACCACACGTTCCATACGGGCTAAACCAATACGGAATTGGTTTTGTAATAATTCGCCTACTGAACGGATACGACGATTACCTAAGTGGTCGATGTCATCGACATTGCCGATATCTTCCATTAAGTTGAAGAAGTAGCTCATTGAAGCAACGATATCTGCTGGACGAACTGTTTTGACGCTGTCGTCTGGATAGCCGTTACCAATCACATTTACGATACGTTCAGGATCTTTTGGTGAAAGAACTTGAATCACTTGAATCGTCATTGGTTCAGTTACTACCGCATCTTCACTTGGATAGTAAGTTACACTGTTTAAGCCGTTGTCAATGTATTCGCCTAATGTTTCCATGATTTGGTGTGTTAAAACCGTGCCTTTTTCGACAATGATTTCACCAGTTTCTGGATCAACTAGCGTTTCAGCTAAGGTTAAGTTTAATAGACGTGTTTTTAAGTCTAATTTTTTGTTAACTTTGTAGCGACCAACGTTTGCCAAATCATAACGTTTTGGATCAAAGAAACGTGCAGTTAACAAGCTACGTGAGCTATCTGCTGTTTTTGGTTCGCCTGGGCGAAGACGTTCATAAATGTCTTTCAAGCCTTCTTCTGTACGAGAATCACTTGCGTTTTTGTGTAAATCTTTTTCAATTGTGTTGCGTAAGCTTTCGCTGTCGCCGAAAATTTCGAAGATGGTATCATCTGAACCGAAACCTAAAGCACGAACTAACACAGTTAAAGGAATTTTACGTGTGCGGTCAATCCGAACATAAGAAATGTCTTTCGCATCTGTTTCCATTTCTAACCATGCACCACGGTTAGGAATGACTGTTGAGCCAAAACCTTCTTTGCCGTTTTTGTCCACTTTTCCATGGAAATAAACACCTGGAGAACGAACTAATTGGGAAACGATAACACGTTCTGCCCCGTTGATGATGAAGGTACCCATTTCTGTCATTAATGGGAAATCGCCGAAGAAGACTTCTTGGGATTTAATTTCACCTGTTTCACGGTTGGTTAAACGTAATGTTACATGTAATGGCGCAGAATAGTTGGCATCATGTGCGCGGGCTTCTTCTACTGTGTACTTTGGTTCTTTTAATTCATAGTCAACAAATTCTAAGGATAAGTTTCCTTGGAAATCATCAATTGGTAAAATGTCTTCAAACATTTCACGAAGTCCCTCATCTAAAAACCATTGATAAGAGTCTGTTTGGATTTCAATTAAATTTGGTAATTCCAATACTTCACTGATACGTGCGAAACTTCTACGTTCGCGATGCTTTCCGTATTTTACTACGTGTCCAGCCAAGCTCTTCACCCCTCTAGTTATAAGTCTATCAAAACACCGATCCGAAAAATTACATTTACGTTACATATATTAAATATATGTAATAAAAAGCATTTTTTGCAGTTTTTAAGCAAAAAAAAACCAAAAATAGAACATGCTTCCGAAAAATTTTCTGGCGTTTCTACTTTTGTTTTCCTATAAAAAACCGGAACGGACAATATTTCGCTCCTGCTTCGTCACTTTCAGATAGTTTTTGCTCTATAGATTCTACTACCTTTGTCTAGAAAAGTCAAGGGTTTCTTTAAGGTTTTCTTTTTCATAAAAAGGAGTTTTTTTGTAAAGGGTTTAAATGAAAAAATGCGTAATAAATAATTACGCATTTTTTCAACAACTAGAAAATATATTCAATTATTTGGTCAATTTTCGCCATATCTTTTAATGGCAAATGCTCAATTTGACTTAATTTTCTTTCAGTGAAGTCCAAAGATTTCAGTTGTGAGATCACTACTTGTCCATGGGTTTCTATGTCATCAGGCAACGTATATCGAGTGGGAATATTTTTAATGGTGGAAGTAATCGGGCAAATCACAGCAAACATGGTTTTCCGATTAAATTCATATCTTGACACGACTAAACCAGGGCGTCTCTTCTGAATTTCTTTACCTGCAGCAGGATCAAAATCAATCCATACAATATCTCCTTTTTTGGGAATGTACTTCTTTTCAACATTCATTAAAAAAGTTCTCTCCCCTCAGGTGCAAGATCATGCCACTCATCTTTTTCATAATACTCACCTTCTGGACCTTCACTAAATGGATCCTGAATTTTAGGGACTAATGTAATTGTACCGTCGTCAGCATACATCACAATATATTCTTGGTCGACTTTTGGTTTTTTACCATTATCAGTGGGTAAAGTTAAAACTACCGAGTTTCCTTGTCTTCTTGATTTAGTTGTTAGCATGAAATCACTCCCTTCGCTTCATTATACTATGCCTTTGTAATGATGGAAAGAATTTTAAATCACACTTAATGTGACTGAGTTTACTATATAATGCGTAATAAATAATTACGCATTTTCCCCTATCTTCTATTCACACAAAAAAAACGAATGCAAAGATGCATTCGTTTTTGACTAACCGCCACCTAATAAAAAGTCTAGGACATTCATGCCGCCGCTTGTTTGGCTGCGGTAAAGTTCGGTGTAGCCGCATTGGGTACAGCTAATTGTAATAAATTTTTTATTTTGAACATCAAAAATTTTCGCAAAGTTCCCACCTGTTGCTTGAAATTGGTCCGACACATAGTGCATGTTGCCACATTTCTCACAAACATATTGTTGCTTTTCCATTCCCCTCACTCCTTCTCAATAAAACAAGTATAGCAAACGCCTGCTTCATTTTCCTCCATCCTAAGATGGATTTTTTCACTAGTTGACCAAGCCTTTTCCTTTCCGCTACAATAAGCATAACGAATCGGAGGAAAAAATATGTCGACAAAAAGCCAAGTCCTAACTTTATTGATGAAACAAACGCCCGCATTCCTTTCTGGCGAAGAAATGGCACAACGTCTATCCTTATCTCGCACAGCTATTTGGAAAGCGATTAATGAATTGAAAAAAGATGGCTATCAAATTACTAGCGTGCAAAACAAGGGGTATCGCCTTGAAAAATCAGATGTCCTTTCTGCAGAAGGCATTCAGTTGGCATTATGGCCACAAACGCCACCTTTAACAATTACCGTCTTAGAAACATCTGAATCTACCATGACCGATGCTAAGCGGGCGATTTTAGACCAGACGCCAGACAATACATTGATTGTTGCTGACATGCAAGAAATGCCGCGGGGCAGATTCGGCCGACCATTTTTCGCTACGCCAGGTAAAGGGATTTACATGAGCATGGTGCTTCAACCGAACCAAAATTTTGAAGAAATCGCCCAATATACTGTGATTATGGCCGTAGCGGTCGCTCGAGCAATGGATGCTCTGGCAGGCGTTCACACAGAAATTAAATGGGTCAATGATCTTTATTTAAACGGCAAAAAAGTTTGCGGGATTTTGTCGGAAGCAATGAGCAATGTGGAAACAGGGCAGATTTCCAATGTCATCATCGGCATGGGGATTAATTTTTCAATTACAGAAACCGAATTTCCTGAGGACATTCGGCAGAAAGTGACTTCCCTTTTCCCAGATGGTGAACCGACGGCGACGCGAAATGAATTAGTCGCCAACGTTTGGAATCATTTTTATCAAATTTTAGACGAACGTTCAACGAAAGACTTTTTAGAAGAATACCGACAACGCTCCTTTGTGATTGGCAAAGACGTCGCTTTTACCCAAGACGGGCAAGACTTCCGCGGCGTTGCGACAACCATTAATGGAAATGGAGAATTGATTGTCCAGTTGCCTGATGGCACGGCCAAAACGTTGTCTTCTGGGGAAATTAGTTTGGACCAGATTGGTGAATGGCGTCGAGGATAAGTGGGGAAGTTTAGAAAAAGAGCAAGAAAGCACCTGCCTAAATTTAAACAGATGCTTTCTTGCTCTTTAAAAATCAACTTCTTTTTGTGCTAACATTTCGCACAATTCTTTGGGGAAATTCGTATAGGGATTTTCATTGATTTTCATTTCTTCTAAAGGAGAAAACCAGTTTTTATTCGTATTCTGAAAAGCAATAGCTACTTTTTCTTCAAGATACTTACATACTTCTGCGCCTTTAAAATTTCGATAACTGTCTTTTAAATGCAGAACTTTCTCTAATCTCCCATATAAATTTTCTCTAGTCATGTATCGATTGACTTCCTCAAAGTGAAGTAATAACCAGAGTTCAAAGCATTCATTTGAAAAAATTGTCTTGATTTCAGGACGATGTCGTTGTGCACATCTTACCGCGTTTTCAATCGATTCTGTGGTTTGTTCGTCCTTGTCATACATAACATAAAACAAATCATAATTGTCTCGCTCCGCTTTTCCCATACTCCGAATACAGGAAACGGCGTATTCGACCAACGCCTCTCCTTGACGTCTACATGTTTTTACTTTGAGTTTACTTTTAATATTGACTGCAGAATATTTTCGTTTAATCAATCTAAGGTAAGCTTCTTCTGTTTCTCCTTCGCAAAAAATCATGACATTTGGTTTTAATTTCTTTCCTTTTTTTACCCTTTTTATTTTTGGCATACCAACTTCTACTCCTTTACCTTCACTGCCTGAACGATTTCACTTCGATCAATATGAGGAACACCACCAAACAGACCATTTAAATAACGGCGATAATATGTGATATCTCCGCGACCTTTTTTTGGGTCTGCTTCAAAGTCATACAAAGCGTATAATTCGCTGGCACCACGATAATTCTTATCTGTGAAGTAAATTTGATCCTTTCTCAATTGATTATCCATCAAATGAAGTTCATGGGAGGTCAAGATAAATTGTGTATTCGTCTCCATGGCATTGAACGCTTCTAACAATGTTCCTGACAACTCTTGATGAAACGCATCATCAAATTCATCAAAAACAAAAACTTTTTCTTCTGGATTAAATAAAATATTTAGTGCTAAGCCAATTAATTTTTTCGTCCCAGAAGATTCCAAATCATAATGAATACGTTCTTGTCCGACCACTTGATTCATTTCATCATATTGGTTATAAACAGAGTACAGCGAATACAGACTTTTCTTGACTCGACCAATTTCAATGGTCGGGTCTTTTTCTTGGATAATTCGTTCTAAAACAGCGGCTAATTTTTCTTGTTTCGAGTAATCTTCCTCTTTGTCTTTCACAGGAACTAGGTCAACCATGTTCATATCCGCAAGTTTCAAAAAGTTCAAGACTTTCTCTTTGTCTTTTTCATTGTTCAACCGTTCAATATTCCGTAAAGATCCATCAAAAATAACTAACTGATTGGCAAACCAACGAACGACATTCGTAGCGTGCTGATCATTTTTTGATTCCAACGTATGGATAACTAACGAATTAGACTTAATTTGTGTTTGGTATTCTTGATATTTTTCTGGAAAAACGGAAGATTCCGCACCGTCTCTTTTAAAATAATAAACAAAATCATCCTGCGTTTTGTCATAAATTTCTAAAGATTCCTTAACTACTTCGCGCGCTGTGTTAGCTAACGAATAGCGATACAAGACACTGTCATTAATAAATTCAATGGTCATAACAGATGGACTTTGTTTAGTGAGAGGGTCTAACGCAAAAGGCTCATATAATAAAGCATCATTAATCGAAGCTTGTTCTCTTAAAACCAAAGTTTTTAACGCATTTAACCCACTCACTAAATTTGATTTTCCTGAACCATTTCCCCCAAAAACAATGGCACTCTTCAGTAACCTTAGTTTTTCTGGGTAATTTTTAGGTTTCACTTCGAAACGATTATTGACATACTTTCGTAAATACGCACCTGTTTGTAGGGAAAGTGTTTGTTCCTCTTTAAAAGATAGAAGATTTTTGACTGTAAAATTAACTAGCATGCTGTTCACCTCCTCGTTTTTTCATCTATTCTTTTATTATATCGTTAAAAGCAGATGCTGTAAAACGTTTTTCCGTTTTTAAAATCGATTTCCCAAAATAACGCTTTTCTCCCACACCTTTAAATTTATTTAAAAAACAATAAATTTTCTTAAACTTCATTGTGAGAACCGCTGCATAAATTCTATACTTCTAGCGTTAGATAAAATAACCTTGTTAGGTGAGGCTCCTATCCAAACATAGGCTATTGCGCAGAAATGTCGAAAGACACCAATGTGTAAAACAGGAATGGTCGAATTAAGGCTCTTCTAAAAATAGCTAAGAGAAATCTTTACGTTGGATAGTGCTAAAGCTCAGACGATGAGAACCGATTGGCTTGCTGTGTCCTGTTTAGTCGCAAGCGCTTATTTACGATCGATGCTGGCTTAGTCTACTCTTTCAAGGGAAAAAGAAAGGGATTCTCATGCAAACATCGAATAAAAAATTTCCACTTTATGCCCTAACAACGCTTTGTTTTACTTTCCTCACTTTGTTAGTGGCGGCTAGTCCAAATTGGTTTCAACAAATGGACGAAGCTATTTATCACATCAAATGGCAATTAAATGCCCCACTTTTAACAGCGGTCAATCTGTTAGCAAAAACAGCCACGATTGGACCAATGCTGCTATTCTTCTTATTATTGATGGTTTACCTTTTACGCAAAAAAGAAAAAATTCTAGCCTTTTGGGCTGTCAGTAACCTATTAGCTGTCGGCTTTTTAGGGAGCGTGTTTAAACATGTGGTGGGTCGGGCTCGACCAAACCTAGGTGCTTTAGCTGATCGAAGCTCTGCTAGCTTTCCCAGCGGACATTCATTATTAGCAATGGCGCTGGTCTGTACGATTTTGATCGTTTTGGCCTATCTTCATGTCGAAAAAACCAAAGGCATCAAAATTTTCTTACTCACTTATTTAGTTTTGATTGTGTTAGGTCGCTTAATCTTACGCGTTCATTATCCTAGTGATGTCATCGCTGGGATGCTCCTAAGTTATAGTTGGATCAACTTTTCATTTCAAATTGTTCAACGTTATTTGCCGGCACCTGAACCAGAGGAAGCAGAAGTACCGACACAACGCCGGCGCCGCCATTCTCGTAAAAGAAAAAGTTTATTCGTGGTCTTCAGTTTAACCCTTTTATTTTTAGGCACACTTTCTGTTTCAGCTTACGGCGTCAGCATGTATCGCAATTTGCAAAAAACAGCGAATACCATGTATAAACCAAGAAAATCTTCCACGAAGAGTCCCGATTTAGCCAAAGGTGAACCGGTTAGTTTCTTAATTATGGGGATTGCGAATGACTCAAAACGCAAAACCGATTACCGCTCCAATGCCTTAATGGTGGTTACAGTGAATAATCAATTACAAAAAACTACCATCACCAGCATCCCGCGTGACTACTATGTGGAAATGGCTGGCACCAATGGCGAATACAATAAAATCAATGCGGCCCACGTTTTCGGTGGTGCCGATATGCAAATCAAAACGGTTGAAAATGTCTTGCACATCCCAATCAATCATTACTTTTCAATTGATATGGATGCTATGAAGGACCTTGGCGATGCGGTGGGTGGCGTCACTGTTGACAATGCCTTTGCTTTTGACGCTGAAGGGATTCATTATCCGAAAGGCAAACAACATTTAGGTGGCTGGGAAGCTTTACAATACGCGCGCATGCGTTATGAAGATCCTGAAGGCGACTATGGTCGTCAACGCCGCCAACGAGAAGTTTTAATCGAATTAACCAACAAGCTACTTTCTTTTAACAGCTTGCTAAAATATCAAGAAATTCTGGACGTAATCGGCGAGCATGGCGAAACCGACTTGTCCTTTGACCAAATGATGGCAATGCTAAAAAAATACACCCCCGCACTAAAAACAATCGAAACCGATCAATTGAAAGGCTACGATTACACTGGCGATGGCGTGACAGGGATTGAAGGTATTTCTTATCAACTTGTGGAAGAGAGTGAACGCCAACGTGTCGAAAATGCCATCAAAAAACAAATGAACCTCTCTACGAAAGACACTGAACAATCGCAATAACGACTAAAAAGCAGCGCCCCTTAATAAAAGGGGCGCTGCTTATCTTTGCCTAGTTAGACGGTCATTTCAAAAATATTAATTTTTGTCACCGTTAGTAACGGCTCTACACTAGAGAGGTATGTTAGCGCATAGCTCTCTTTTCATTACCATTATAGTACAATTGCCTAAAAAATATATTGGAAACTAATTATTTTTTAGTTTCGCATGGTATAATCTATGTGTAGAGAAGTTATGGCGGTGGCTATCCAATCTGAAAGAGAGGTGATGCGTATGCACGTATTTCCGAAATTTAGAGAAAGGAGAGGCCTTTTGTCAGCATATGAAACAATTCAGACGATCCTAGGGTTTGGTATGTTTACCATTGCTTTGATTGCGCTGATTGTGAAATTACTTAAAAATGACAAGAAAAAATAACCGTCAACTTTGACCAAGTACGGTTATTTTTTATAAAATAATAACGGGTCACCGTCTTAAACGGCTCTACACTAGAGAGGTATGTTACAGCATATCTCTCTTTTCATTACCATTATAGCACAACGACCATCAAAAGACCATCAAAAAAAATGCCCGACCCTTAGAAAAATAAGAGGCTCAGGCATTTTTTATTTTATGGGCCAGTCACTAAATTCCAAGTAACTGCGGCTTGGTATTGTTGGCCAGCCATGCCTTGATTGGCTGGCACTTCTAGTTTGATGTTAGCAAACGTGAAGTCCAACTGGTAGACGTCACTACCTGTGAATTGTTGGTTTGCAACAACAGATGTTGCAGTATTGTCGGCGGTTAAAGTCATGGTGCTGGTCTTGCCGAGCGGTGTACTGGTTTCTGTTGATTGGTTGTAATCGGTAAAGTTGGCAGCAGTGGCCGTTCCTAGCAACAAGCGGGTCGTTGTCGGCAGGCTGTCTGTGGCTGATTTTGGTTGCGACAGTTGCGCTGTTAAACTCCAATTGTCTTGGCTGGTATTCAGTCGTAAATAGGGGTTGCGTGTGCCATTACCGTAATAACTTGCGGCTTTCTTCAAGCCATATTGTTGCTTACTTCCTGAAATTGCTAGTTTGCCAAAGTCAAATGTTGGCGTACTAATGAAGCCATCTCCGTCAGGACTAGTTACTTCTTGGTCTAAATCTTTAATACGGACCGTATCTTTGGCGGTTAAGCTGCCAAAGTTGCCCGTCACTTCAACTTCAGCGGTTAAAACTTGACCAGGGTTTCCTGTAACAGTCGTTCCTAATAAATTCATTTGTAACTGTCCGCCTGCTGGTAATGGTGTATTTAAGGGAAGAGAGAAACCTGTTTCCCATTGCTCTTGCGTAACTGGATAGGCTTTAGCATTCTGCCCTGTGCCTAATACAAAAATCGTATTGGGCGTACTGATGCCAGCGGCCCATGCCGCCGTTGGTTTAATTTTAATGGTCGTCAACGGTGCTTCCCCCGTATTTTTTAACATCACTTCCCAGTGATCCATTGTCGCACCATTGTCGACTATATCAACGGACCCTTTTAGCGTTAACTCTGCTGTAGGAACCGCTTCTTGATACACAGCGGTCATGTCGTCCTCATCATCAAATGTTGGTGTAAAGCTTGGTGTCGTTGTCGTCTTTAATGTTGCTGGTTTGTTTTTGCCTTTAAACCAGCCCTGGAAAACATACGTTTTAGTGCCAACTTGGTAGGTTCTCGGCAAGGCTTTTGCAGTGGTGTAGGTATAGCTTTCACTATCCATTACCAGCTGATTCCCTTGCGTAAAGCCAGTTGGTGGCGTGATTTCTGTGCCACTGTCGTCCACATAACGTTCAGTAATACGACGATTTTCTAAGTAATAATACATTGTATTATCTGTCGTATAATAAACGGGATAAGCATCCGTCGTTGCCATACTTAAAGCCTCACCAAATTCCGTTTTAGTAATATCATTTGTCCAATAACCTTCAAACATACGATAGCTATGAGGAGTCGTTGTCGGATACAAACGATAACGAGAACCCTCGGTTTCTATCCGTTCATCAGCACTCCCACTAACATATCTTAACGCCGTTGGTGCCATGGGATAAGCTGTCGTTGAGCCAGTGTAGAATGGACCTGGCGTGACTGTAGGAATTTTATAATGCTTGGGTACGGTTAAACGAAAATTAGTGGCTCCAGCAAAAGCTGGTTTAATTTTAGGTACATAAGTTAACTTTTGACTAGGAACAGTTAACTGCTTTAAATTGCCTACATTGGCACCTGTAGCAGTTCCCACATTCTGTGCCGTATCGCTCATGACAGTCGTTAGATTCGTTTGAATCTCAACATTTGTTGGTGAAATAAGGGTCCCTTGTTCGGTCACCAACCCAAAATTATACTTCACTTCGGGAAAAGTGGCGGTCATTTCTTGCACTTCATCGTAGAAAACATAGAGCTTGTCAGCCCCATCATAGGTCACATCAAATTCTGGTGTCAACGAGGTTTCTAACTTGACTGCTTTCGGGTCCGCTGGTCTTGATGCCCCTTTATACCATCCCTTAAACTGGAAATAACGGTTACCAGAACTATAGAACTCCGGAAACGCTTTTGGTGCTTTGTAGTGAAAATTTTCTGAATCAATCACCGTTTTCGAAAGTGTTGGATTGTACCCTGTCGGATACGCTGGTAAGCTATTCAGGTTCATGTCATTGTAATAAATGTTAACCCGTTTATTAGGTACATAATAGTAAATGTGATCATCCGTAGTCATGTAAGCAAAGGTATCACCCGCAACAGCCATATTAAAGCCTGGCGTAAACTGATTTTTCGCAGGATCATTGATCCAATAAGTATGAGAAAAGATAAACTGATTAGGTATACCTGATTCAAACATATTCACCCTAACACCTGTTGTTTCCTCCTTGTAGGCTGCCCCTGTTGTAAGATCCAACTGTTTCGTCACTGGCATCGGGTAGACTTGTCCAGTGTAATTCGCACTCGGTGTAACTTTCGGGACATCATAAAACCGTGGTAAAGTAATCTTTTCATTTTGGATGCCAGATACCTCATAACTGCTTGTGGCTGTATCACTAGACAAAGTTACTTTCGGCACCGTCATTTGCTTCGTGGTTTCCACGTTATTAGTGACTAAGGCCCCGACTTTCGTCAAAGTACCTTGCATAGTGTACTTCATAATATCCCCAGTAATCGAGACTTTCGCAGGATCAATGAAACGACCACTCTCATCTAAAAACGACATCGTATATGTTTTTTCTGGAATATCAACTGCTTTCACTGCTCGCTGCACACGGAGTGATTCTGATTCGTTGGCTATCATTGGTCTATTTACTGGTTCTTCAACTTGCCCGACTACTTGTTCAGTCTGTTCTGATGGCACCTCATCAGTTGGTGGTACGCCTGCTTCCGTATCGGCCTCTACATAAGAAGGTGCCTTTTGCTCTCCCACCCCTTCTGAAGGGACTGCTGTTGGTTGGTTCTCCACCTGTTTCTCTGACTTCGGCATGGTTTCAGCGACTACTGAAATGCCATTAAGTGAACTTGTTAATAAGGAACAACACAAAGCGGCTGCGAATATCTTTTTTACTTTTTGATTCATGCTATTCTCCTTTTAGTATGTATTTTTATATTAGTTTATGTATATTTTTTTATTTTCCATATTATTCTATCAAAAAAGTCACTCCCTGAAATTTTAAATTTTGACACGGTTACTCGTTTTTTCCAAAGATTCCTGTTATAGCAAGGCGGCAAGAGCCATTTTTTTCGAAGAAACACCTGAATTTCAGGAAAAATCATCATTTTTTTCTTGATTTCTGGCGAATCTCCTTAATATTTACAACGAAAAGCTCAAAATGTTAGTTATAAACACTAATATTTTGAGCTTTGCTTGTAATATTTTTACTATTAAAAAGCGGGTAAAGAAGACAAAAAGAAATGATTCTAGTTTAACTTTAGCTAGTTAGACAGTCATTTCAAAAAGACTAATTTTTATCATCGTTCTTAAACGTCCACCACTAAAGAGGTATTTTAACGCCTCGCGCTCTTTTTCATTTTTATTATGAAACAGCGGCCGTATAAAATTATCAATAAAAAATACCCGAGCCTCCTATTTTTCTGAAGCTCGAGCATTTTTTATTTTTACGGTCCAGTCACTAAATTCCATGTGACTGTGGCTTGGTATTGCTGTCTAGTCATGCCTTGACTAGCTGGCACTTCTAGTTTGATATTATCAAATACGAAATCTAGCTGATAGACATCACTGCCAGTAAATTGTTGGTTGGCAACGATGTTCGTAGCCGTGTTATTTGCCGTTAAGTTAATAACCTTGGTGGTACCAATCGTATTTTTCAACTCCGTTGGTTGATTGTAATTGGAGAAACTTGAAACAGGAGCTGCACCTAGTAATAGGCGGGTCGCTGTTGGCAAGCTGTCTGTAGCTGATTTTGGTTGCGACAGTTGTGCCGTTAAGCTCCAATTTGGTTGGGTTTTCTTAATCCGCAGATACGGATTACGTGTACCGTTGCCATAGTACGCGGCGGCTTTCTTCAATCCGTATTGTTGCTTGGTTCCAGAGATAGCCACTTGACCGAAATCGAAGGTTGGTGTACTAATGAAACCTTCGGCGGTTGGTGTAACAATCGCCTGATCATTGTCTTTCACACGAACAGTTGCCGAAGCAGAAACGCCACTGTAATTCCCACTAGTAGTGATCCCTGCTCGTAAGACTTTCCCCGCTGTGCCCGTCGCTTTGGTAGTGAACTGAACCGTGGCAGATTTACCCACTGGAATGTTAACCCCTAAGCTAACGCCATTAGTCCAAGTAGTCGCTGTGACTGGGACGGTTTTTGCCGTGCCGCCAACTGGTGTCACGATCATGGCGGTTGGTGCTGCTAAGCCAGCTGTCCAAGCCGTTGATTTTTTGATGGTGGCCGTGGTTAACGGGGCTTGGCTTGTATTGGTAATCGTAGCGCGCCATGTGACGTTGCCGCCGCTAGTCACTGTTTCAGCTGTAGTGCGTGTTAAAGTAACACTCGCTTTTGGTACTTCCTCTTTATACACCGCCGTCATATCGTCATTGCCATCAAAGGTTGTACTGAAGGTTGGTGTTGTTACTTTGCTTAACGTGGTTGGCTTAGTTTTACCTTTGTACCAACCTTGGAAAGTATAGGTTTTGCCACCAGCTGAATAACTAGCTGGCAAGGCTTTCGCCGCTGTATACTTGAAGGTGTTGCTTGTCATCGGAATCTGGTTACCTTGCGTGAATCCTGTTGGCGCTGTGATTTTGGTGCCCGTGGCGTCGACGAAGTTTTCGGTGACACGACGATTTTCTAAATAGTAATTGACCGTTCCTGTCGCATAATATTCAGCAAGACTCATCGTAGTATCTGACATACTGTTATAAGCCATCTTGTACAAACTAGTAAAACTTGTTCTAGTCTCTTCGCCTGACCATGTTAATTGAGAAAGTCGATAATTCGTTTGAGAACCGTTTACTGAAATTACTGAAGTTACGTTTAACCGACTTGGTAAATATTCATTAGTAGTACTATTATTATGAAAATCGATTACTCCTGTTACCGTTGGATATACTGTCCCTTGATAGTTACTTGAAGGTGTTACGGTCGGCGCTTTATAATATTTAGGAATGGTTACTATACTATTCAGCGTACCGTAATATATATCTCCTTGACCTAGCCCACCAGTTGGATTATACGCAGGAATTGTCAAACTTAAATAGTTCCCTTTGGTGATACTATTGACGGTTTGTAACGTCGTATAGCTTGCATTCGTAAGCACACCGACATCTGTACTCACATTAAAATTACTTGTTGGAGGGACGTACTTTCCTTGTTCATTGACAAAACCAAATTGAACGGTATTCCCGCCTAGTTTTAATTCATCGTAAACCACGGTGACATCATCTTGGTCATCATAACTGACTGGATATGAAATATTACGATTATCTTTGGAAATTTGATTCAGTTTCGCTGGTTTATTCTTCCCTTTATACCAACCTTTTAAGACATAAGGCTTGTTGTTGATTTTATAGGTATAAGGTAGAGCGCCCTTTTGAGTATAGGTAAAGTTATCACTATTAATCACGGTTTTTTTGCCTTGGGTGAACCCTGTTGGCGGTGTGATTTTAGCACCTGCGGCATTAACGAAGTTTTCGGTGACACGACGATTTTCTAAATAATAATAAATCGTTTTATCTGGAGAAGATAAGTTATAATCTCTTCCTATAATCCCTGAATAAATACCCGATGCATAGAATGTTTTATTTGTATCCCAAGTCCAATAAATACGTTTATTCCCATAAACAATTCCATTGGTAGTCAATTTATAGGAGTCTAGCCCATCTGTTTGAGAAACAATCGTATATGGTGCTTCTATATTTTTACGTATCTCTTTAGCCATCGGGTACTTTGTCTTATCGCCTGTATAAGTAGCTGTTGGGCTGATTGATATAGTCTTATAGCGTTTTGGAATCGTATGGTTAACATATCTCGTACCGTAAGTTTTAATCTCGGCAACTGGGAAATCATACGACTTTCCAGGAATTGATAATTTTTTTAATTTACTAGTAACTTGATTCGTTCCTTGAACTTTCCCTAGTACAGATGACTCAGTTGCGGTGCTTTCACCTAATTCAGCTTCTACAGTAAAATCTGCTGGATTTAATAAGTTACCTGCTTCATCAACATAACCAAAATAAACATCTTTTGCTGGTAAATTATACGTTTTAGGTACAACTTCCTCATAGACCGCTGTCATGTCGTCATTGTCATCGTAAGTCACAGCGTAACTAGGTGTCTTCGTTGTTTTTAAAGTCGCTGGTTTGGTTTTGCCTTTGTACCAGCCTTTGAACTTGTAGGTTTTTGTGCCAGCTTTATAGGTGTCAGGCAAAGTACCAGCTTGTTTGAATGTGTATGGGTTACTGGTAATCGCTGTTTGTTTACCTTGCGTGAACCCTGTTGGCGGTGTAATTTTAGCACCTGTGGCATCGACGAAGTTTTCGGTGACCTTGCGATTAGTTAAGTGATAGTATATTGGATTATTTACAGTACTGTATGACATAAGTCCAGAAGCTAAATTATTACTATGAATACTGGTATATAAAATTTTTGGATATTTAACACCAGGGTTAACATCCACATATGTTTCCGTTGGTGTAAAGCTCTTATCTGCTCGCTGCGTCAATGTTAAATCGGAAATCACTTGAGCTTCAGTTTTAACTATATTTGCCGCTGGATTATTAACTATAGTTATTCCTGGTAGTGGATATTTGGGATTGATTTTACCCGTTTTATCATAAAGGTTTAGCGTTTGATAATACTTTGGAAGTCTAATCGAGAAACTACTATATGCCTCTCCATTCCAACCTGTTTCAACAGGACGAGCTACATACGAGGCTGGAAATACTACTTTTATTAGGTTGCCAACTGTTGCAGCTCGATTGGATTCAATCATTTCAAATGAAACACTATCGTTTAGCGAGCCCCGTCCTCTATAAGCAATGTTTATATAATCATACGTAATAGCAATATCGGCAGGGTTCACTAATTGTCCTGCTTCATTCACAAAGCCAAACTGATACGTCAATTCTGGAAAGTTGGTTTCCTCATACACCACATTCAAATCATCATTATCATCATACGTCACCGCATACCTAGGTGTTTTAGTGGTTTTCAGTGTGGCTGGTTTAGTTTTGCCTTTGTACCAGCCTTGGAACTTGTAGGTTTTTCCGTTAGTGCCTTTATACATGTCTGGCAAAGTACCGCTTTGTTTAAAAGTATAATTTTCATTGTTTATTTCAGTTTGTTTATTCTCTAAAAAGCCTGTTGGTGGAGGAATTTTTGCACCTGTTGAATTAACAAAGTGTTCGGAAACTTTTTTGTAATAAATATAGTAATTAATTACCTTATTATAGTTCCCAGTACGAAATTGACCCGTTGTTCCTACTAATTGATCACTGTATATGGCATTTAAAGATAATCCACTGTTAGATAACAAGTTTGGTACTGTCCATCTAGTATTGCTACTTTTAGAAAAATTATAATTAGAAATGTCATAGTTACTTGTTGTAACTGTATTACCTGCATAAGGGCGAGATTGCATAATTCCTATACGACTATCGGGTAATGTACTTTTGGGCGGAGCCAAGACAATTTTTTCAATTCTATTTGTTGTATTTGTTGCGAAATTAATTGATAAATCGTTACCATATACTAACCAAGAACCTCCATTACTAGTACCAACTTGTATATTACCTGTGTTGAAACTATAGATTCCAGGTTCTGTGTTGGTCATAGTGATTGGATATCTTTTTGTTGCTCCTTCAACACGGTTATTAGTTGATTTGTAGAGAATTGGATTAATATTTACTGTCATTTGTTCATTAGTTAGTTGCCCATTCTCATTATAGATATTTAGTTTGCCAGCTAAAGCCAAATTCCCAACATATTGATCTAAATATTGCATAGTATTTACTCGTCTTACTTCGCCAAATCCTCTAAAGTTAATAGTTGAAACAATTGATTTATGCTCTCCATGAAATCCATTAGTAATAGTAGATTGAAAGTATAAAGTTTTTATATAACCAGATTGACCTGAATTTCTTCCATGCAAACGATTAATAAAAACAGTCAATCTTCTTGTCCCTGGGGTCCAAACGAAATATTCATTCCCACTGTTAGCATTTCCAGGACCTTCGCCTAAATAAACATTTTGCTCCTCTGGACCAACTTTAATCATTACAGAAGTTGGTTTTGACATTCCTTCGGACAATACAGTAGATATTACAATTGGTCCTACAATATCTGAAGTTGTATCTGTCGTTGTTATATTTTCAAACTTCAAACGATAATCGACAACATTTCCTAAACGAATACTCGTACGATTAGTCGTAGCTGTTGCAGCCCATACAAAAGCTTTCGGTAATATTGCTTTAGATTCTATTGAAGAGTTCTCATTCACTCCTGATAAATTCTTAGAATCAGGAATTATCGAAGGTGTTGTATCTTGAAAAAGTTTATTATTGTCTTCACTTTTTTCAGATTTATCTTGGTCTTCTACACTGTTCTCTACCTTATTGTAAGATTTTTCGAGTTCTTTTTGTTTATCTAACTCTTGTTTATTCGCTGTTTCTGTTGTGTCTTCACTTGCTACTGACTCTTCCGTTTGACTACTTTCAATCGTTACAGTTTCCGCAACTGCCGTCACGCCAGAAAAGGCATTCACTATCAAAGAACCACATAAGCCAATAGCTGCAAGTCGTTGCCATTTATTTCGCTTCATGTCGTCCCCTCTTTCTATGTACCATTCCGACAAGGCCGATTAAGACCAAGCCGAGAATGCTAAGATTTGCCTGACTCTTGCTCCCTGTACGAGGGAGCGTTGAGCCAGTTGTGGTGGTCTGTGTCGAACCACCACTCAGTTGATCTCCTTGCGGAGGACCAGCTGGTTCCTTGGGATCAGCAGCTGGCGCATCTGTTTTCGGCGGGGCATCTTTAGGAGCGGGTGTTCTCGGATTTTGGTAAAATTCAATCCCCACCGAACTAGAACCACCATCAGACGCTTCAACATTTATAAAGAAACTAGGAGAAGATAGTAGACACACAATCATTAAATAACGCTTTTTTTTCATTTTAAAACCTCCTTTTAAATCAACAACAGATTTGAGCTTGTGTTTATCGAATGCTCAAACAACCTTTTTTCATACCTCTATAATAACAAAGAACGCCCCCGTAGAAGTTGACGATTTTTACGCGCCTCATGCGAATTATCGGAAATATGCTGATAGGACAGAGTTCATAAGCGTGTTATTTAATTATCAACGAAAAAAAATGTTGTTTCACACTTACTTTCCCCAAAAACTCCTTCTTAAAAGCTTAAGTTTTCATTCTTTTTAACGAAAAAAGCTCAAAATGTCAGTGTTGTAGACTAACATTTTGAGCTTTTCTTAATTATTATGAAGAAACCTTCTGAAAAAAAACAAGATTTTTTTTTGCATACCTCGCACTTTTTTAGGTTTCAACCAATCAAAGCGCTAATTAATAGCCCTAAGGCATAGGTACCATTGAAAACCAGTAAGTTTTTAATGGAATGACGGAAACTTTTCGGCTGCGGCAATTCTTGTTTAAACGTTTGAATATTTTTCCAAATGACTGGCAGAGTGGCAAACGTGATTAACACCGGCCATTGATAAATACCACTAATGAAGCCAAATAAAATCACCAGATACCCAGCTAACGCTAACACTTGAAACAGCACAATCCCCGCTGGGCGCCCGATATAATAGACTAACGTATAACGGTGGTTCTCAATATCCGTATCTAAGTCCCGTAAATTGTTGGCGAGCATGATGTTAGCAATCGAACAGACCAAGGGCAAGGAAGCCACGACAATCGCAAGCACCGCCCAGAGATTGCCGTCTAAGCGAAAGGCGCCACTGGCGAAATCAACCGTTAAGTAAAACGGCGGCTGGGTAACGACGTTCAAGTAAACGGTTAAGACGAAGATGCCTAAGCCCATCGTGAAGCCACTGAAAATTTCTCCCAAGGGCATGCGGGATAACGGAATCGGTCCATACGTGTAGAAAATACCGATGAAGCAGCAAATTCCCCCTAACACAAGGAAGAGCCAACCGGTTTGAACCGTTAAGTACGCACCCACAACGGCAGTGAAGGCAATCATGGCGAAAATCATGTTGCGGACCAGTTGTGGTGAAACGCCTGATTGTCCGATAATATTTTCTTCATATTTATAGACGTCCGATTTGGCTTTTTTGAAGTCCATGTAATTATTAATGGCGGTGGTGGCCATATCAAAGACCACCATGCCAATGAAGAAAACCAGCGTGTTGCCCCACTGAACTTCCCCGAAATAGGTCATTGAAAACAAAACCCCGATGATAAAGGGAAAGAGACTGGCTAGCTTCGTCTGAATTTCCACTACTTTTAAAAACACATTTAAAGACATTTTTAGTCGCTCCTTATTTCAAATCGGCCCGATTCCCCATCGTATAGCCAGAGTCTTTGCCGATTTCAAAGTTGCCTTCGATATCTTTGCTAATGTAGACTTTGTCGTCTTTTGTGACGAAAATGGCATCGGTTCCTTTCAGACTTTCGACATATTCTAGTCCTTTTTTGACGCCCATTGAGAAGACGGCTGTTGAGAGACCATCACCATCGATGGATTTGTCGGTGATAATGGTGACACCCGCGATGTCGTTATCAAACGGATAGCCAGTTTCACGATCGAAGAGATGATGGTACGTTTTGCCATCGACTTTTAAGTAGCGTTCATAAATTCCTGATGTGACTAAGGTTTTGTTGCTTTCTTTGACTTGACCTAAAACAGTGTTGCGGGCTTTATTCGGATCTTGAATCCCAACTGTCCAGTCCATGTCTTTGCCACGTGGGCTGTGTCCTAAGACGTAAACATTCCCGCCTAAATCGACGATAGCGGTGGTAACGCCGTTGTCTTTCAGAACTTTCACGACTTCGTCGGTGATGAAGCCTTTGGCAATTGCGCCTAAATCCAATTGCATGCCTTTTTCTTCAAGGTAAACGGTTTGCTCTTTGTCGTTGAATTTGACTTTCGTGTAATCGACAAGTTTCAAGGCTTGATCAATTTCGGTTTGGCTTGGTTTGCGGGCATCATCGAAGCCAATGTGCCACATAGAGGTGATTGGGCCAATTGCCATGTCAAAGCCGCCGCGGGAGTCTTTGCTATATTCATAGGCTTTTTTCAACAAAGGATACAGGTCATCTGAGACTTTGACTGGTTTCACGCCTGCTTCTTGGTTGATTTCATCAATTTCTGAACCTGGTTGGTTGACGGTGATTTTATCGCCTAGTTCTTTGACACGGGCAAAAGCTTTCGGTAAGACGTCTTCTTTGCCGTCATCGTAGATGCGAATTTGAACGTAGGTACCAAGCATTGTTTGACGGTCAGAGTATGGTTCTGTATTAATTTTCGCTTCTGGTTTTGAGGAACAAGCAGCTGCCACAAACAGCACTGCTAGAACACTCACCATGAGCAGAAGTTTCTTTTTCATAGGATTCCCTCTTCTTTCCTTCTTTAATTAAAAAATAAGTTCTCTTGCATAGTAGCCTTTTTTGGAAAAAATGAAAAGTCTTTCTCTTGGAAATTCACAAATTTCTGTGAAAAAAATTTGTGAAATGATGGACAGAACTAGCGAAGAAAAAGGGGCGGGAAAGTCAGCTAACCGACTTTTTCCCAACCCCTCAATGGTGCTAAGTAATTGCTGAAAAGCATTTCAGGAACTACTTCACGATTCATTTATTTCTAATTATTTTGTTACGATGTTGTCAACAACGATTTCAGTTGTGTCGCCTTTTTCAGCAGCGTTCACTAATTGTTGTGCGTAGTTGATGAATGAATGTGTGCTGTGTGTTGCACCAGTTACCACTTCAACACCTGCAGGTGAGCCGTCTTCTTCGCCCATTGCTTTAACAAATTCTTTGTTTAATGTTTCGATATATTCTTTTGGTCCAACGCCAGTAACGTCTTTCATTTTGCTTTCGTATTCAGTGTCATCTTTTTTAGATTTGCCGTCAGCGTTCACGTTATCGTAGTTAGATTCAGTCACTTTACCATCTTTCACAGTCATTGAGAATGTTGTGTGGTAGCCGTTTGAGTCATTTTTTTCTTTCAATGAGTACGTACCATCTTTCAATGTTGCCCCATTGTCGATTTCGATTGTGTCTGTGTTACCAGCTTGTGCTGCTTGGATTAATTGTTGTGCG
This sequence comes from Enterococcus sp. GC34, assembly GCF_040886645.1. NCBI lineage: Bacteria > Bacillati > Bacillota > Bacilli > Lactobacillales > Enterococcaceae > Enterococcus > Enterococcus sp. GC34. The sequence continues at coordinate 32,817 of NZ_JBFOEF010000004.1, read as the reverse complement.
TAGTTTTGGAATGATTCAGATGAATGAGTCGCACCAGTTACTACTTCCACACCGCTTGCGCTTTGTGCTTTAACAAAAGAATCGTTTAATTGTTTGATGTATTCTTTTGGTCCAACACCAGATTTTGCTTTCATACTTTCTTCATACTTAGTGTCTTCTGTTTTAGACTTGCCGTCAGCATTGATGTTGTCATATTTAGATTCAGTGATTTTGCCGTCTTTTACAGTCATTTCAAAGACTGCACGGTAACCATTTTTTTCATTTTTTTCTTCTAATTTATACGTACCATCTTTTAAATCGCCACCGGCAACTTTTTTCGCTGGTGCTGATGATTCAGTTGATTTTTTCGTTTCTGAAGATGCTGCGCTAGAAGAGTTCGTTGTGTTGTCTTTCTTGTCTGCGCCACAGCCTGCTAATACTAAACTAAATAATGCAATTGCCGCAAAACCTTTAACAAATTTATTCACTTTCATTGATAGTCACCTTTTCTTTCATGATTTTCACAAACATTAAAAGTTTGTGATACATTACACATTATAATGGTTTTAAAAACGTTGTCAAGACCATCCCCTAAAAATATTTACATTTCGGTCTTTTTTTCATCAAAAACTCATCGTTGGAGTAAATTTGTTGACAATTAAAATTTATATTAGACAAATTCGTGAAATACTTATATAATGTTAGTCGATTGTGTACTTATTAATCATTATCACTATTTTACTACTTACAATATTAAGGAGCGGATTGTCAATGACAAAGCAAAATATTGTCGTTGTAGGTGCTGGGTATGCTGGCGTTTCAGCTACTAAATTTCTAGCAAAGAAATTTAAAAAAGATACGGACGTAACAATCACATTGATTGATCGCCATTCTTACCACACTATGATGACCGAATTGCATGAAGTAGCAGGCGGACGTGTTGAACCAGAAGCAATTCAATACGACTTACAACGTTTGTTCTCACGCAAGAAAAACGTAAAATTGGTAACAGATACTGTTACTGGGATCGACAAAGAAAACAAAGTTGTGAAAACTTTAGCAGGTTCTTATCCATTTGACCAGTTAATTCTGGGTATGGGTGGCGAACCAAACGACTTTGGAACACCAGGCGTGAAAGAAAATGGTTTCACCTTATGGTCATTTGATGATGCAGTGAAAATTCGTCATCACATTGAAGCAACCGTTGCTAAAGCAGCCATCGAACCAGATGCTGAAGTACGCAAAGCAATGTTAACATTCGTTGTCTGTGGTTCTGGTTTTACTGGGATCGAAATGGTCGGCGAATTAATCGACTGGAAAGATCGTTTAGCGAAAGATGCCAAAATTGATCCAGACGAAATTACATTAATGGTTGTTGAAGCAATGCCAACCATCTTAAACATGTTATCTCGTAACGATGCTGCCAAAGCAGAACGTTATCTAGAAAAGAAAAATGTTCAATTATTATTGAACTCACCAATCGTTGAAGTTGCAACAGATCACATTAAATTAAAAGATGGTTCTGAAGTACCAACGCATACGTTAATCTGGACAGCTGGTGTGAAAGCAACTTCTGATGCCGCTGACTTTGGTTTAGAAGCAGCACGTGGTAGTCGTTTAGTTGCGAATGAATACATGCAAGCAAAAGGTTACGAAGACAAAAACATTTATATCATTGGTGACTTGGTTTATTACGAAGAAACACCAAATACACCAACTCCTCAAATCGTTCAAGCAGCTGAACAAACAGGTCATACTGCAGCTGCCAACATCGTTGCAGATATTAAAGGCGGCGAAAAACACGCCTTTAAAGGAAACTACCAAGGATTCATGGTTTCCATCGGTGCGAAATGGGGCGTTGCCAACTTATTCGATAAAATTCATTTGAGTGGTTTCTTAGCCATCATTATGAAACATATCGTTAACTTGAAATACTTCTTTGATATTCGTTCTGGTTACTACATGTTCCAATACATTATGCACGAAATCTTCCATATTAAAGATGATCGTTCTGTTGCTCGCGGACATACGTCTCGTTACGGCAATGTCTTGTGGAGTGTTCCGCTACGTGTCTTCTATGGTATGGTTTGGTTAGTCGAATCAATGAAGAAAATTGTCGGCAACGGCGATTACTTGAAACCAAGCACTTGGTTTGGTGACGGTTCTTGGTTCACAGATAAAGTCGTTTTCCCATTCCCTTGGTTACAAGAACAAGTAACAACAGGTGCTTCTCAAGCAACTGAAACAGCAACAACTGCTGCAAGTGGTGCGGCGGATGCTGCGGCAAGCGGTGGTGCCGATGCGGCAACACAAGCAGCGCACTTTGGGTTAAGCTACGCTTACGGCGAAACACCAATGCAAGTGTTTGATCACATGCCTAAATGGTTCGAAAGCGTAATGAAATTTATGATGCCAAACCAAGAAGTTGCTTTGTTCATGCAAAAATTCATGACAATCGTTGAAGTATGTATTGCTTTAGCATTGATTGCTGGTTTATTCACTTGGTTATCAAGTGCTGCTACAATTGGTTTAACAATTGCCTTCTGTTTATCTGGCATGTTCTATTGGGTAAATATCTGGTTTATCTTTGTCGCTTTTGCTTTGATGAACGGTTCAGGCCGTGCTGTCGGTTTAGACCGCTGGGTAATTCCATGGATTCAACGCAAACTTGGTAAAGCGTGGTATGGTACCCCGAAAGCTAGATACGGCGGTAAGTAGTAAGTAAGCAATCGATCATCGATTGACAACTACGAGCAAAAGCTGAGACACATGTCTCCAGCTGACTATCATAGGATTTAGTATGTGGGACAGCAGTCAAGCATGACTTTTGTCCCACATATTTTCTTTTATATAATATGGTGGCTCAACTGGAAAAGAATACTTCTTTTCCGTTCATTATGTTATGATAGACAAGAAAAAAACACCAAAGGAGAGAGAAGAAAATGACGATTAAAGAATTCATTAAGAAAAGTCGCTTGAAAACATGGGACGTTATTATTATTGCTGTTTTAGTTCTTGGTTCTTTTCTGCCCCTTGTTGTTTTTGCCATGCAAAACCGTGGTCAAGAAGCGGCTACGTATCAAGCAGTCTTGAAAGTAGACAACAAAGTAATCAAAGTCTTTGACTTAAAAAAAGACGGCCCGCATTATACATATAAATACGAAGCAAAAGACGGTGATTACAACCTGATTGAAGTAGATGGTGATCGTATCCGCGTGAAGGAAGCCAACTGTGCTGACTTAGTGGATGTTCGGCGAGGCTGGATTTCCAAACCTGGTGAAACCCCGATTGCCTGTCTGCCCCACAATTTGTTTATCACCGTGGAAGCTTCTGATGGGAGTGAAGACGGTAGCTTAATTTATTAAGCACGACAACTATGAGCAAATTACACAAGAATATTTATATTGCTATGCTCGTTGCCCAAGGGGTCATTATTGGTTTAATCGAAAATATGATTCCTTACCCTTTCGCATTTGCTCCTGGGGCAAAGCTCGGTCTAGCAAATTTAATTACTATTATTGCGATTTTCACCATGCGTAAGCGTGATAGTTTTTTCCTAGTCTGTTTACGTTTGATTTTAACGACATTACTGGGCGGTACACTTTCGACCTTTTTCTATAGTGCCAGTGGTGCCTTATTAAGTTATTTCGGCATGTTGCTTGTCAAGCAGCTGGGGCCAAAACGGGTCAGCATTATTGGGATTAGTGCCGTTGGTGGTTTCTTACACAACGTTGGTCAGTTGCTAACGACCTCTTTCTTTGCTCATTCGTGGGCGCCGATGCTGTACTTACCATTTTTATCTCTGTTTGGGTTACTCTCAGGGATTGCCATTGGGATTGCCGCTAACTATTTACTACAACATGTCCAGACGTTACGAAAATTCCAACTGAATTATGAACAAACAACGAAACATAAGTGGAGTCAATTTTTCTAATTGAAAACCTGTCCGCCACAATTAAAGGAGTCATCTTATGAATATACATCCTATGTGGAATACCTATCCTACGTTATCAAAAGAATTAACAACTACTCTTCGCTTGATGGAACAAGCGGTTCAAATCGATAATCAAGAGATTCAAGCTGCTGTCCATGACATGATTCATTCTGGCGGCAAATTGCTACGTCCAGCCTACCAACTGTTGTTCTCTTATTTTGGTGAACAGCGGGACCCTAAAAAGGCGACAGCGTTAGCGGCTTCCATTGAATTACTGCATACCGCCACGTTAGTTCACGACGATATTGTCGACGAAGCCGATACGCGTCGTGGCTTGCCAACCCTGCGTTCGCGCTTTGGGAATAGCACAGCCGTGTATACAGGCGATTATCTTTTTGTTTGCTGTTTCAAGCTCTTATCTGATTATTCTTCTTCATTAAAAAGCATTCAATTAAATTCGCGCAGTATGGAAAAAGTCCTAACTGGTGAGCTTGGTCAAATGGACAATCGCTATAATTTCGAGGTAACGATTGACCAATATTTAAAAAACATTTCCGGGAAAACTGCCGAACTGTTTGCGCTAAGTTGTTTTGTCGGTGCCTATGAAAGTGGCACCTCCCAACGTTTTGCCAAACGTTGTGGTGAAATCGGCGAAAACATCGGACTGGCTTTTCAAATTATTGATGATATTTTGGACTATACACAAACTGCCGATGCCATCGGCAAACCCGTCTTAGAAGACGTACGTCAAGGTGTGTATTCTTTGCCCTTGATTTATGCACTTGAAGCCAATCGTGAAGTCTTGTTGCCACTTTTAATGAAAAAAGAAGCCTTGACTGATGAAGAAACACAGGAAATTTATCGTCTTGTCCATGAACTAGGTGGCGTAGAAAAGGCTCAACAATTAGCCACTCATTACACGGAAAAAGCACTGAAAGAAATCAGCAAACTTCCTGAAACAAAGGCTAAGGCGAAAGAACAATTGTATGAAATTACACAAACGATTTTGACAAGAGAAAATTAATTCTCTCTTGTCATCTAATAATAACGAATTTTCTTCTCAGTTTATCTTACACTTACAAACAAGTGATAATCTTAACACTGAACATACTAAGATTAGAGGGTAAATTCATCGACGGATGAATTTACCCTCTATTGCTCTTTTAAGCGTATAGTTGTAAGTGAAGGGAAGATCGAACATGACCTCTTGGACTTCGAGGTCGGGACAGAACTGTTTAGCTCCGAGAACCAAGTTGGTCTTGTCCATCACTTTCAAAGGACAAATTGCGACGAGTAACCGCAGGAGCAATTGTAAGGAATGAACTGCGACGAGTAACCGCAGGAGCACTTTCTTAGTTCTTCTTGATTCTCAACACTTGGAAGGATTAAGATACGCCTAACGCTTGTGTGAGAAAGTCAATTTTGGTTTATTGTTTTCTCCTCCAAAGGCTCGTCACAGTTTTATCCTTGTAAGTTCCGAAGGACCTTCACCAAGTAGGTACGTTAATTTCATTTGTTCTCATGCTTCACAGTGAAACATCGCAACTCTTAGAGCTATAACTCTTTTGAAGGCTGGACTGTGACGAGACGTATGTCGAGAAAGCACCTTAGAATTTATTGAGATTGAAGTAACGCATAATGTTGGTTCTGTTCCCGACGTTGATCAATTTTTAAGCGTGGGACAAAAATCACTTTGGATTTTTGTCCCACGCTCTTTTTTATGTTTATTTATTATATTTTGTTAGGATAATAAACGATAACATAGAAGCAACAATACCCACTATTATAAACATTTTATTTTCTACTTGACCTGTTTGAGGAAGGTGCTCTTTGAACGCTTTTTTAGATTTCGCGTTTTGTTTAGAATCTTTTGCTGTCTTAGTAAGTTTACGATTCATCTGACTATTCTGTTCTCTGTTGGATTCAAATGGGTTGGAGAAGTCACTGGTAATTGTTGCAGATGAATCAGAAATTTCTGTGTCATTTGTTTCTATATTTTTATTGTCTGTGGTCGTCAGTGTAGTCGAATCTCCTGTTAGGCTATCCGTTGATTCTATTGAAATATTTGACTCTTTTTCCAAAGTACTATCCGAAGAAGTAGAAGAGGCATTATGTTCATTCGAATCTAAAGTCGAGTTTGACATGCTTTCAGAGGTTTCTATTACTGAATTATCTGTCACTTCAGGTTGACTTGAAATAGTATCACTCGAAGATACATTATTTTTTGTTTCTTCCGTTTGGGATTCAGAGTTACTAGAAGTTTCTGTAGTTGAATCAGAACTATTTGTAGTTGGGGTAGTACTTCCACCAATTCCAGTATCATTATTTTTTATAGTTAACAATGACTGTACACTTTCTGATTGGCTTTCACCATTTTCATCTCCCCACTTAAGAGTCGCATTGTTCGAAAAAGTACTACCTTTAGTATTTAGAAGTTGAGGGTTAGAAACACTCGTAAACATATCTACTACATACATTGTTTCAGAAGAAGGAATAAGGAGAGTCATCCCATTTTCTACCTCAGAAACTGTGTATTCAACGTCAGGCGTCATAGTTCGAACACGTTTATAAGACGTCTTAACATCATCTATCCAGATTCCTTCAGATACTTTAAGTGTCCCAGGCACATATTTTAATGCAGGATCAGTAATAATATCCTCTAGCTGTATATTGTTCATAAAAAGGCTATTTCTATTTATAATTATTGTCCAACGAATGCCGTTTTCTCCATTCGGCATTTTCTGGACAGTACCTTTTTTACTTATATTTTTTATAGAGTCGACAAGTTCAACTTCAATTGGGATAATCCCATTTTTAGAGTCAAATGTTAATGTATTTTTACCTAAGGACATTTTATTTGGTGTTGGCTTAAATTGGGCATTCAAATAACCTTTGATATCTGTTTTATTTTCCACAGTATCAATAAAAGTTATTATTATTTTCCCATCTTTATTCACGCCTGTCCCATATAGATTACCTTCTTCGTCATAAAAATTAAAATTAGGATCTCCCCAATATTCAATAGATTCAGGATAGTCAATTTCGAAAGTATCCCCAGACTTAATAGATACTCCAGATAAGTCAAAATCAAACTTAAATTTCATGCTATTGGCAGGTGTAAATTTCGGGCCATTTTGTAATGTCACATTGATTATTCCATCGTTATTAGTATAACTTGCCGCCTCCACACTGGTACTATTTATGAATAAAAAAGAAATGGCTAAGAATGTCATTGCAAAAAATATACGAAATTTTTTCATCTCTTCCTCCTTGTTAAGTTATTTAAAACCAATTTAACATTTTATATGAAAGTATTATTCAAATAAAGATATTTGCTTACATCTTTTTTTAATTATGATTGATTAAAATAAAGTGTGCTCACCATTAAATATTTATACCAATTCTCAAGAATCATAAAAATAATATATTTTTATTCATTTTATTAATATATAATAAAACTTCAAATGATATAGAAAGAAGGATTCTACACGATGAAATACAAATTTTTTACTTTACCCATACTATCCTTGATGTGTGTGATTACTTTTTGGGGAGTAACAGCCCAAGCGAATGAAGAAAGTAACGAGCCAAATATTATAAAGATAATTGGGGATGATGACCGATTGAAAGTGGAGGATACGACTAAAACACCTTTTTCTAGTATTGCCTATACACAAATGTATATTGAAAATAATATGGTTTCTAGAGGTACATCTTTCGTGGTTGGAAAAAACACTTTATTAACAGCTGCTCATGTCGCAGAAAACTTCTTGACAGATTACGAAAAGCGCGCACAGTCTTTTGTTGCACCAGGAAGAACTGGTTCAACATATCCTTATGGAAAATTTTTAATTGATTCAGTAATCATTCATCCGCAATACTTTTCAAGTGGTAAAATGGATAAATATGATATCGCCATTATTAAAACGAAACCAAATAACTCTGGCTTAAATATTAGCGACTTCGTACCTACTTTTTCTATCACGGACGCAACAGAAGTTGGAAAAACTGCTTTCATCAGTGGTTATGGTGCAGATAAAGCAAGAGAACAATGGTATCATACAGGAACCATTCTTGATATTGATGATTTAGATATATCTTATAATACAGATGCTGTTGGCGGTAATTCAGGAAGCCCGATTTTTAATAGTAATGGCCAAATTATTGGGGTCCATGTTTCTGGTAAATCAAAGAATGGTACAGGTATTAAAAATATTGGTGCCAGAGTAACAGGAGAAAATTATTTGTTTATAAAAGCTAACATCTATTAAACAAAAATATCAAAATACTTAGCCACTCAGTTATGTTCTCGATATAAGAAAGCTGAAATTTGTATGAAATTACACAAAATGATTTTGACAAGAGAGAATTAAAAAAGCCGCTGGATCCTATCGAGGATTTAGCGGCTAGCTTTTTAGGTGATACCTTGGTATAATAAACACGAAGAGAGCGTACTAGACATACGCTCTCGGGTAGACCGTTTAAGACGGTAGCTTTAATTTATTGGTTAATAAACCCGTCAATCCTGGCTAAAGATTATGACGGGTTTATTTTTTGTTGTTTTTATTACTGATTTTGACAATTAACGTTGCGAAAGCAATCGCAAACATCAATGCTTCAAAGACAGTCACTGCTATTCCTTTCTAGGGAAAAAGCGAACAAGCAAAAACATTGGCAGTCCCCCTTTTTGAGAAATTGCCACCGTCATAAACTTCCTACTTGTGTAGTATAACACATTTGCACTTTATTAGAAGGCGCTCTCTTTAAAAAAGTAGGAGCCTCAGAGAGATCTATAAAAAAGTGTCCAATTATCTATTAATAGATCTTTGGACACTTTTTTCTTATTAAACAAAGGTTTTATTCTGGCGCATCTTCCAGAGACCATCGCAATACTCCACTATACCTTCCGACTGGATCAGAAGGAAAAATCGTCAGCTGAAGTTGTTTGGTCAAATTAGCGGTAGCGTTGCCGCTTCCTTGCAAAATAGGTTGGCTATCTGCATTAATTAGAACACGCTGATTCTTCTCACCATAACTTATTCTTTTGTCGAGTAACTCACCGTTTTCGTTCTTTAACGGTTGTTCTTCTTTTACTTTAATTGTCCACCGACTTTTATCAAGTTTGCTTGTATCTTCAATGCGGATTTCTTTATTTGTAGTAGAAGAAATCATTGTCTCTGTTGCGGGAATTTCATTCACACCAAAATTGATCGTATCAGGTAAAATGAGCTTGGGCCCAGCTTCTTTTTGAAGAGTCCGACTGTCTTTTTCTGACTCTTGATTGTTCTCATCTTTTATATAAAAGAAAACCTCTCGATTCAACCAATGTTCAGGAAAAGTATACGTAACTTTATCAACAACCGATTCTGGCGCATCTACATATTTTTTTAATTCTTTTTCTTCCGTGCCACACTTCGCTATTAGAGTTATATTGGTTGATGGATCATGGGAAAATGAAAAAGTAACTTCTCGCTGATTTGTAAAACGTGAGACCAATAGCGGATTTTCTTCATCCATCAATTTGAATTGTAATAACTTCTTTTCACGATAACGATGAATAATTGTTTGCTCCTCTGGAAGAAACATTCCTTGATCTTGTTGGGTCTTAATTGGTTCATAGCCAGCTATTTTGGGATACTGATTAGACAAGTCAAAAGGCGTGGTTAAAATCCCTTCTTTTGTGACTGGTTCATGAATAGCATTATCTTGTTCATTTAAAAACACAGTCGTTGCTTTCCCCACATAATTCACACTGGATGTAGCAGTCGTTTCCTCTAAATTTTCTCCATCTAAAAGAGTTCTTGCACTAAACGGCAAGTCTAATTTTCCACTTGAAATGAGCGCCGTATCGACTGGATTTTGAGTCCCTTGCCATTTCAAGTAAACTTTATATTGTAATACGGTATCGTAGAGACGACTATCTGACAGATTTTTTGTCATAATTTGGACATTTTCACCATCTGTTTGGCTAGTAAATAAATCCGTTAAATCTTCTCCTTTAAAGTCTGTAACTAAGACTTTGTCAAATTGATATTGCTTTGTTTGATTTACTTGGTTCAGGTTAACGTTTATAGCCATTTGACTAGGTTTTGTCCACTGATCAATATTTGGAATGGTCTGTTGCACATTTAAACAAACAGCCGTCTCTGCATTTTCAAAATAAGTATCCATTGCGTAGGCTGTTGGAAATTCTGGTTTTGCCAAAAAATCCGTAAAGTAAACAATGGATGACGGCGTTGTGTCATTGTTGTGGACTACAAACGTAACAGTAGAAATACTTTTGGTCGTCATTTCAAAACGCTGGCGAGGGTCCCGCCAAGGTACCCCTGCAGTAACGTTTTTTAGATATAACCAATAATCATCGTCTCCGCCATCCCACGTATCGTAAAGAATATGTGTAGGATTTTCCGCATATAAGGCATCAATTATCGTTCCAGGGTTTTTATAGCCAACATATTTGTTTGAATTTAACCCATAGTAATTAAACGCTGTTTTTATCGTTAAGGGCTGACCATCATTATCAACAAAATCATAGGTAACCAGCATTTCGCCTTTAATCGTAATTCCTAAAAAATAGCTTTCAGTAAAACTAATTGATCCTCCATCCAAATTACTTTTATTCCGTTGTAATGTAACTAATAAATTAACTGCTTTTCCTTCATAGAACCCCACATTTTTTACTATTGCTTTACTTTTATTTGTCGTTCGACTAACTGCCATGTAGTTTGAATACACTTCGCCTTCAATTGGTTCGACGGATGTATTTTCGCCGTAATGCATAATAAATGTGTTTGCCGCTGGTGTAATCGATTGATTTGCCCAATGGAAATAGCCCAGTTCTGTTAATGGTCTAGGAGCAGCCTCTACTTTTTCAACTCCTAAAAAGATCCCTCCAACTATCCACAATAAAATCAATAAATAGTTATGTTTTTTCAATTGAGATTACAACCTCCTTACTTTTACTTGTAAAAAATAAAATAAATATTAAATAACAATTGATATTATTTGAAGATCCAAAGACAATTGTAATAGAATTTCTATGCTGTATCTACTCTAAAATATTTCTTAAAAATACCTAAAAAACGAAAGCTTATTTAACAATCGACTTTCCCGTTTCAACTTAGCATAATAAACACGATAAACATGAAGAGGTCAGGACAGAACCGATTAGTTCCGAAGGCGTTAGTTCTGTTCCTGCCGTTTATTAGGTTGCGAACGTTTAAGACGTCATCTTTAATTATAATCAACCTTCGGTAAAAGTTATGACGAGTTTATTTTTTATTACTGATTTTAGCAATAGACTAAACAAACCGACCATCTTTTTTAATGGTCGGTCTGTTTAGTCTATTGGTCTACCTTTACTCCTTCTCCGACAATGCTCGCCAGACATCAAATGTTTGTTTTAAGCCTTGGACATTATGAACACGTAAAATTTCTACGCCTTGTTGTGCTGCATACAAGGAAGCAGCGGCTGAGCCAAAATCACGGTTGGCTGGTTCTGGTTCGTTCGTTAAAGCTCCGATGGTTCGTTTGCGAGAAACGCCGTATAGTAACGGATAATCTTGGTAGCGAAAGGCGTTAGGATCTTTTAACAGTTGAAGGTTTTCTGCGACAGTTTTATGAAAGCCAATCCCTGGATCGAAACAAATTTTTTCTAAGGAAAGCCCATATTTTTGGCATTGTTCAATTTTTTCTGTATAAAATTGGTACAACTCTTCTTTTAAAGAAAGAGATTGGCGTTTTCTAGAATGCATAATCACAACTTGGATTTCAGGATATTGTGCGAGGACTTCTGCCATCCCCGGAGTGTCTAATCCTTTGATGTCATTAATCATTGTGGCGCCAGCTTGGATCGCGGCTTCCGCTACTTCGGGATAGTAGGTGTCCACAGAAATCGGCGCTAGAGAAGTCTCACGTATTTTTTTAATTAACGGTAATACCCGTTCTGCCTCAACTTGTGGAGAAACTTCTTCGTAGCCAGGACGTGTGGATTGGCCGCCAATGTCTAAAATATCGGCCCCCGCTTCTAGTAAATGAAGCGCATGTTGATAGGCCACGTCGACCGTTGTGTAGCTACCGCCATCAGAAAAAGAGTCGGGGGTCGTGTTGACAATCCCCATAATTTGGTAATTCTTTTTTAAATCAATCATTGTCACATTGCTCCTTTATCTGCTGAATCATCTTTCGTAAAGCCCGCATTCTAGGACTTATCTTCATTCGTTCACTCGTGGACAACTCCGCTAAGGTTTTGCCTCGGTCTGGTAAATAAATAATCGGATCAAAACCATAACCGCCTGTACCGCGCGGTTCAACTAATTCACCAGTCAAAGTGGCTTCCGTTTGCAACAGTTTGTCGTCATCGAGTGCATAGACCAACGTGGCTGATAAGGTTAACTTGCGAGTCGACTGTTGTCCTTCAAATAAGTGCAACAGTTCGCGGTTCTGTTCTTCCGGATTAGCTGAATGGAAAAAGCGGCTTGTATAAATACCTAATAAATCAGGAAAAGCAGTTAACGTTAAGCCGCCATCATCACCTAACACTGGGCGTCCGATTAATTGTTGGAAAAAGCGAGCTTTTAGATAAGCATTTTCAGCATACGTAGTGCCAGTTTCTGCCGGTTGCTCTTGACTGGTGGTATACTTTCGATAAGAGACAAGTTGAATAGCTGGGTCCTTAAGTCCTGATTGCATTTCTTTTAACTTACCTTGGTTATTCGTGCCAACAATGATTTCCATTTTCTAACGTATCTCCATTAAAAATTGATTTTTCCACTCTTGTTCTTTAAATAGTCCTGTAAATTGAAATGTTTTGGTACTACTTTGTGGTGTTTTCACGCCGCGCATCGTCATACACATATGTTCCGCTTCAATGGCTACTGCAATGCCTTTGACGGGAATATTTTCTTGGAGTTTGCGGGCAATTGTCACTGTTAAATCTTCTTGAACTGTGGGACGTTTGGCACAATGTTCTACTAATCTTGGTAACTTGCTTAGTCCCAATACTTTGCCACCTTCTGGCAGATAAGCGACATGTACTTTTCCATAAAATGGCAATAAATGGTGTTCACACATTGAATAAAAGGCAATATCTTTTACTAGAACCATTTCGCCTTCATTTAAGCTATCAAATAATTTATAATCGTCAAATTCAGGTTCGGTTAAGCCACTAAAAACTTCTGCATACATTTTAGCTACACGTTTGGGGGTATCAATGAGTCCTGATCGTTGAGTATCTTCCCCCACTGCTTCTAAGATTGTGGTAACTGCCTGCTCAATTTGCGCTTGTTTTTCCTGCTCCATCTCTACCATTCCTTTTCGCTTACTCGCACTTCTTCTTGATTGCCACTGCGCTGAATCCACGTAGCTATTGGCGTGCCCAATAGTTGTTCCTCTGCGTAAACATCACTTAAGGGAATCAAAACAAATGACCGTTTTGTTAATTCTTGATGAGGAACTTGTAAGTGGGGCAACGTGACTGACTGTTCCCCTAATAATAAAATATCAATATCAATAATCCGCGGACCCCAGTGAATTAATTTTTTACGTTTCATTACTTGCTCAATCCCTTGGGTAACAGCCAATAACTCTTCAGCGGTATAGCTAGTATCAATTTTCAATACGGCGTTCAAAAAATCATCTTGGTCTGTATAGCCGTAAGGATCCGTTTCATAAAGTTTTGAAGAAGCCACGACCTGAATCTGCGGGTCTTCGTTTAAATAATTGCGGGCTTTTACTAAATTTGCGTACGGATCGCCGATGTTACTACCTAATGCTACATAGCCAATCATCTATACTTCTCGCTCCATTTCAATTTCAATATTGTCAAAAAGGCCGGGCATCGGCACACTATATTTTCTAATTTTAATGATAATTTTGTTCAATTGTTCTTGATAATCTGCGGAAATATCATCTAAAATAGCACTTGCTAAACCTTCGATTAAATCGTACGAGTGATTGTTTACTCGTTGGGCAATCAATTCATTCACTTCGGCATAATTGACGGTTTGGGTGACATCATCTGTTCGCCCTGCCTCGGCTAGCGACAACTGCATTTCAAGGTCGATTTCTACTTGCTGTCCTAGACGTTTTTCTTCTGCCAAAACACCATTTTTTGTGAAAAATTTCAAGTTGTTAATTCTAATTTTATCCATCTTCTAACTCCCTACCCTCTGTTTTGCTGATTTTTTTAATCATAGCATATTTCTTGGAAAATTCAGTAGTTAAAAGATGGAAAAGTGGTTATTGGCATGATATAAAAAATTACTTTTTACCAATCAAATAGTATAACTCGTGTATTCAAAAAAGAGCGTTGCATCAGCAACGCTCTTTTTTGGGGTCTATTAGCCTTTTATCGCATTGTTACAAATTCTTCTGAGCCTGTTGGATGAATCGCAACAGTATTATCAAAATCTGCTTTGGTCGCGCCCATTTTAATAGCGACTGCAAAGCCTTGTAGCATTTCGTCAACACCGATGCCGATGCCATGCAAACCGACAATTTTTTCTTCTTTGCCGACACAGATTAATTTCATGTCGCATTTTTGACGGTATTCTCCTAAAGCGAAGTACATTGGCGTAAAGCTAGAGCGATAGATTTTCACTTGGTCTTCACCATATTCTTCAAGCGCTGCTTTTTCCGTCAAACCAATTGTCGCAACTGGTGGATGGGTAAAGACCACCGTTGGTACCAAGTTATAATCCAGATATAAATCGGTTTGTCCGTTAAATAAGCGTTCGGACAGGCGCCGACCAGCGGCAATCGCGACTGGTGTTAAGTCGATTTTACCAATGACATCACCGACTGCGTAGATACCATTTTGCGTGGTATTTTGGAATTTATCTACTTTGACGTAGCCTTTTTCATCAAGGGCTACTTTCGTATTTTCTAAGCCTAATTGATCCGTGTTCGGCTGACGGCCTGTCCCGAAAATCACGGCATCTGTCGTAATTGATTCACCATTTTCAAATGTAATAACATACTCATTCTGCGCCGTTTTTTCAATTTTAGCTGGTGTTGCATTCGGATGAATTTGCATGCCCATTTCTTGATAGCGTTCTACGACTTTTTCAGAAAGCATGTCATCAAAGCTTCGTAATGGTCGTTCATGACGGAAGGCCCAATGTGTTTCTGCGCCTAAGCCATGTAAGGTTCCTGCTAATTCGGCTGCGATGTAACCCGCACCGACAAAGACCACACGTTTTGGCATTTCTTCTAATGCAAAGAAACCATTTGAATCTAAGGCATATTCTTCTCCTGGAATACCTAGTTTTTTCGGACGACCACCTGTCGCGATTAAAATGTGCGGCGCCGTATATTCTGTCCCATTGACTTCAATTATTTGCTCCCCAGTAAACGTAGCATAACCATGGATACGTTCAATGTTGTTACTGTCTAAACCACGATTATACGCGCCATGTAAGAAGTCGATATATTTTTCACGATTTTCAACTAATTGTTTAAAGCTAAAATTTTTGATTTCAACATCAAACCCATAGCCTGCTGTGTCTCTTTCCATCATTTCCATCATGCTGCTGGCTTGCCACATGACTTTTTTAGGCACACAACCAACATTGACACAGGTCCCACCAATTTCGTTGCCCTCAATTAAAAGGACGTTGGCTCCGTGCATTCCTGCGCGGTTAGCAGAAGCAATCCCGCCACTACCGCCACCAATAACAATATAATCATAGGTTTTCATTTATTCTGCTCCCTTTCAATTTGAACTTTCTCCCTTATTATCGCAAAAAATAGCAAAAAAAGACAGTCGTATTACTTACTTTTGTTTAGTTTTCTGCTGCTTCTGTTTCATGGATTCGTTCCGTAAAAGCACTGGGGGAAAGGAATTCAATCGTAGCATTGTCGAAGGGAATTCCTAAATCTTCTTTCGTTACGTTTGGATTCATTGTAATGACGTAAAGTGTTTTGCCTAAGGAAAGTGCAATCCCAATTTCTAAATAACTTAGTCGGTCAAAGTCACCATTAATAAAAACGTAGGTTGCTTCGTGAAGATACCGTTTTATCACTTCAATATCTGTAAACATTCCGGTTTGAACACAATCTGCTAAACCGAAGCCCACACCCCCCGCACAGCCATGCTCATCTTCAAACAGCTGAGGATCTACCAAAAGGTCCGTTTGAATACGAGGGTTTTGACCAATTTGGTAGGCGAATAATTTAGCCATAGTTATTCCTCCTTCTTTTTCTTTTACTATAGCACAAAAAGGAAACCCTCATATGCCAGAGGATTCCCTTTCTTTTAGTACATATTCCCAACCACTTTTACTCGTAAGCGTGTTGCATTTTCTGGATGATAGGCGAGTGGTGTTTCTTCCACCTCGACTAACTCGATTGTGCCAGGAACTGCACCCGCAAGTTCAGCTTGTTGGACGGCTTTTTCTTGGGCATCGGCCAACGCCGCGTCTCGTTGGATTTTTGAATAGACATAAATTTGTTCGTATTGTCCGCTAATCTGAGCGATAGAGGCACCGATGGCATTCGCCACTGCCCCGTTTTCGTTGCGAATTAGCGCTTTAACACCTGTCAATTCTTCGGGGATGATAATACTTCCACCACCAACTAAAACGACCGTCACGTCTGCAGAACTGGTTTTCATGCGATCAATCGCTTCACTGACCAATTCGCCAATTTTTTGGTACACTTTTTCCGCAAACGCTTGGTCTAAATGAGCCACTTTACTAGGATCACCAACTTGGGCATGGCCTAAGCGAACCGCAATATCAGTGGTCGTTAATTGTGTGCCGCCAAAAATAAGGGCCTCTTGTGTAATACGGTAGCCGACACTATCGGGGCCAACTGTCACAGAACCATCTGGTTGTTCACGCACTAGACTGCCGCCGCCGACACCGATTGACACGATATCTGGCATTCTAAAATTGGTCCGTACTCCGCCAACATCAACGGCCAGTGAAGATTCTCTTGGAAAGCCATCCACTAACACGCCAATGTCTGACGTTGTGCCACCAACATCTAAAACAACCGCATCTTTCAAGCCGGCTAAGTAAGAAGCGCCACGAATACTATTGGTTGGGCCACAAGCAATGGTTAAAATAGGAAACTGTTTGGCATACGTTAATGACATTAACGTACCATCATTTTGACATAAGTACACTTGGGCGTGATGAATTTTTTCTTGTTCTAAGGCTTGTTCAAAGCCTTCGCTGGTCACTTTAATTACTTTGTGCAACGCAGCATTCAAAATTGTTGCATTTTCCCGTTCAATTAAACCGACAGAACCAATCATTGAGGAGCAAGAAACAGGAACATCTGCCCCTAATACTTCCTTCGCAAGTGCTTGAACAAACAATTCTTGGTCATTTTTTAAAGAAGAAAAAACGCCAATTACTGCGATTGCTTCTACTTCTCCTCGCCAAGAGGCCAAAATCCCACGTAATTCTTCTTCGTCCAGTGCAGTCAATGGTTGTCCATCATATTCATAGCCGCCATGTGCTAAAGCATACGTTTCTGAAAGAGTGGCCACTAAATCCTTGGGCCAAGCTGTGTAAGGCAAGACTGAAGCGGTTGCTGGATAGCCCAAACGAAGGACCCCAACTTTTGCTAATTTTTTTCGCTCAACAATGGCATTCGTACATTGGGTCGTGCCCAACATTGCATGTGTGACTTTGGTTGGGTCCACTGCTGATTCTGCCAAGACTTTATTTAAGGCACCGGCAATCCCTGTTTGAATATCATCGGTTGTTGGAACTTTCACTGAATGAATCAAGTTTAATTGATGATCTAAAATAACAGCATCTGTATTTGTGCCGCCGACATCGATACCGATTTTATACATTTATTTGTCCTCCTTCGCTACTAAGTTTTCTAGTGGTTGATAATCCATTTCGTAGCCGAAATACCGAGGACCCACTGTTTCGATACCTTTTTTCGTTCGCCAAGCGGCATTCGCTTTCAAGCCCATTACTTGGACACGTTTGCCGTATTTCAAGCTTTCTGTTGTCACAGGCGTTAAAGTTTCTAAATCTACCATACAAATCAAATCAGGCGTCATCGCAATCACCTGACCATCTTTCTCGGCAATTAAATTTTCATTTTGAAAATGGACAACTGCTTCTGAACCAGCATCACTGTTTAAGCCACTCAATTTGACACGTCCCAAATTGAAGCCACCTTTTACTTCTCGTTCTACATCTAGAATTTTTCCTTGGAACAATTCAAAGCCATCCGTAACTTCTACTAATGCTTGGCGTTTTTCTTGTTCATCCGTATAGGTACCTCGAATCACTTTGCCAATTTCTTCTGATAATGTCACGATGTTGTGAATACCATAGTCTTGTAATTGTTTGCCTGTCGCGGGATAAATGCTCACTAAAGCACTGGCACCCATTTCAACCGTTTGGACACGGGCAAGACGTTCTGTCCAAGTATTATCAATCGTTTCCATAATACCAATATTTCCTTTTTCATCGGTAATTGCCATAGGGGTCGCTGACATCCCATTCAAATGGAACGTTACCATGGGCAATTCTGGAAAGGCCCGACCCATACCATCACAATCCACCAAGGGAATGCCTAGCTTCGCTGCAACAACAATTGGAATCATTGAATTGACGCCCCCAGCTTCCATTGGAAAGGTCCCCGCAATCGTTTCTTGGTCTAAATATTTTCCTAACTTCTCAAAGACACGGACAAATTCGTCGCCTTTGGGAAATTTTTCAATTGCGACAGATGGGGCACCCATCATTGCGGCGGGTAGGAAAAAATCCTCCGCGGCAATTTCTTCTGGAGAAACCAGTTTGACAGGTCCGTTTTCTTCGATGGCGGACAAAGCCATCATTTTACCAATGTAGGGATCACCGCCACCTCCTGTCCCTAAAAACGCTGCTCCTGTGGCTATATTCTCAATTGCTTCTGCATCTAAATAACGCATTCTCCGACACTCCTCTTCTTCATTCTATTTCTAATGATTCGGTGTTCGCCTGTTGACGTTTTGCACCGAAATAATAAATAACAAACGATAAAACAATGCCAATTAGCGGTTGGTTAGGCAATTGAGGGGCATTGGGAAAGAAACTCATAATCACCGGAATGCCCCCCACTGCAGCACCAATTAGCCATGAAAAAACACCTAATTTATTCACGCCAGGCGTTGGCTGCCATTTGGTTCGATCGCCTTTGTTAATCAACCAATAGGCAGCAATCATTACACCAGCCACTGGTGGAACCATCGCAGAAAGGACAGACATAATCGGCGTAAAATAATTTAAAATCCCCACGACTGCTAATAAGGTCCCAATGGCGCCGGCCGCACCGACAGCGACTTTTTCTTTTTCTTTTGGAATATCAAAGACATTAATCAAGGCCAGCCCGCCAGAAAAAGCATTCACGGCATTCGTGGTCCAAGTTGCTAAAATTAGCGCAATAATTCCTAAAACTGGAAAACCAAGATTCATAAAAACTTCCGTGATATCTGCGGTGTTCGAAGCAATGGTCAAAACCGCACCAACGCCAATCATCAACAAGCCTGTCGGTAAAATCCCTAATGTAGCCGCTTTAACCACATCTTTACGAGAAGAAACATATTGAGAGTAATCTCCAGCAATTACTGCGCCTAATGCAAAAGAACCGACAGTCATTGAAAGACCCGACATAAAGCTTCCTGCTGTTTGAGGGGTATATTGACTAACAGCTTCCCAACCGTTGTTTCTTAACGAAGCCACCAAGCCATAAAGACAAACCAGAACTAACACAGGAACCGCAAAATAATTCAGAATTTTCAATATTTTTATGCCATAAAGAGCCGAAATAAGCATGATAATTCCCCAGATTAAGGAAGAAAGCGACACAGGTAAATCAATGCCGTAAATTTTTAAAAAGTTCGTGAAGGCGCCACCGCTGACATTGGCTTGCAAACCAAACCAACCTAAGCAAGCAATCGCTAGAATAATGGAAATAATCTTTTGCGAACCTTGAATGCCAAACACTTGAGAAGCGACTTTGACAGAAGGTTCTTGTAAGTCGGAACTTTGAATTCCTTGTAAAATCATTAAAATAACAATAATACCGTAACCAATAAATCCTGTTAACAAAGCTTCCCATAAAGGCATACCTGCAACTAACGTTCCTCCAATAATTAATCCTGGCACGCTAATCATTGCGCCCGCCCAAACAAATGCTAAGCTAAGCCACGATTGTTGTTGCTCGTTTTTTAATTTCATTCTCATTCCTCCTTAATTATTTTTTCAATTATAACGAAAAATCAGTCATAGGTCTTTTTCAAATTGAAAAAAATATCAAGGAAGTTTTGGCTTAAAATAAAAAGCAGACAAGAGCCTGGGACAAAAATCACTTTGGATTTTTGTCCCAGGCTTAAAAATTGATAAACGGCGGAAACAGAAGCAACTCCTTCGGAAATAAGCCGAAATTCTCCAAAAATTAAAGAACACCGGGTAGGTATCATGCAACATCAACTCGTACCTCGTTGTGTTTTATGACAATTTTCGGAAATTCCTTCTTATTGCTGAGAAACACCATTTGCAAAGCAAATAGATGTTGAACAGTACCTACGTGGTTCTCGGAGTTAAACACTTCTGTCCCGACCTCTGTCTGCTTTTTTCATTCATTCGTGACCAAGCGATATAAGATCATCGCCAAATAGACTTCATAGGCTTCGGCGGCGTTGGTCATATCATAGCCGAGCGCTTCATTAATTTTACTGATACGATATTTGACCGTATTTTTATGAACAAATAGGCGTTCTCCGCATTCTTTAAAATCACTACTTGCATCTAGTAAAAACGTCCCTAATGTCATTAACTGTTCTGATTCTTTTAAGAGAGGTTGGATAACTGCTAAGCGTTGTTGGATTGCTTCTTCTCCTGCTTGGAGACACGTCATCATTTGTTGAACTGTACGAATTTCCGCGATTGATAACACTTTTCTTTGTGGATAGACACGCTTTAAAAACGGCGCGACTTGATTAGCAGTTTGGTAGCTGACACGCACTTCAGTCGTGTTACGAACTTTCGGACAAAGGATGATTTCACCTAAATAGTCCTGATAGTCTGTGGCTTGCAAGTATTCTTTACTAATCGTGGCTTCAGGCTGTTTGTGTAAATAATTACCTAAGAGAACAATCAGGTAATTTTCTGTTTGCTGGACAATCGTTGTTTGGTAATAGTAACGTAGGAAATCTTTCAAATCTTGCTGAATAGCGTGGATTTCTTGTCCTTGTTGCCAAATAGGCAAAAGCCACATCGTTTCGACAGAAGAAATATCAATCATTAATTTTTTGGCTAATTGGTACATCTTATCACTTTCATCGTTAATGATTGCTTGGACTAAGGCATACTCACTGACTTCGTCATAGTTTTTCCCCCATAAATTCAGAGCCATCTGAACGACTTCCACCGCTTGATTCATCTCAAAAGAGGTTAACTGCTCTTCTTCTCGAATGAAGTAAAGCTTCAATGTTTGTCCATCTTTCTGAGGAAGTTTTTGCGAGGTAATGAAGTAGGTCGTTTCTCCCAGCGCTACTTTCTCTTGTGATTGATAAAGTAACTTGGTTAAGGGTAATTTTGTGCTTCGCGGCCAATTGATGGTGCTGATGATTTCATTGGTATAGGTGGTTAACGCAATGTTGACTTTTAAAAAATCGGATAGGATTTTCAAGGTCATTTCCACACTGCGGTTTTGTTCAGGCAAAAGGGAAACTTTTTCCAAGAGGTCCGTTGCAAAAGAAGTCATTTTATTTTTATTGACTAACAATTTCATGACTTCATAAATGACTTCGTTATAGCGTAATGTGGGATCGTTTTTAGGCATTTGGATTAAAATAAAACCTAAAGAATCCGCTAATTGAATCACTTCCTCTGCAACTTTCGGTACGATAATCCCGACGTAGTACAAGATTAGGCCTACCTCGCCTAATTCATGGAGATGCCGAATCGTTTCGCATTGCTTCACCACATCATGACGAATGGCACAAAATGAACCAATCAAAATTTCGCCAGCATGGTATTCATTTGTTTTGTGAAGTTTTTCCGAAAACAAAGACATATCAGAGACTTCTAAAAAAGAAAGAGAAGCAACAGATGTGTCCAATTGGTTTTTACCAGAAAGTACCGTTGCTTCTCGCAAAGACGGTAATTTTAATAAATCATTCACACGGACACTCATATTTACTCCTCCTTTTGGCTGGTTTATTTTTTCTTACGAATCATATCGCCGACTGCAACAGGTTGCGTCACTTCCATTGTTAATAACATCATGGGATTAGGTGCCCGATCGATCGCTTCACCGTCTTCATTATACATCTCTTTGACGGTTTGGTGGAAATGGGTAAACCCGGGACCATAAAATTCAATTTCATCGCCGACACTGAAAAGGTTCCGTTGACGAATCGTTGCGACTTGCGTCTTTTCGTTGTACGCAATCACTTCACCAACAAATTTATATTGTGGAATTTTACGACGTTCGCCGAATAATTGTTCATTTTCACTTGGTGTATTGTAATAAAAACCAGTTGCTAATTCACGTTGTGCTACTTTCCATAATTCATCAATCCACTCTTGTTGGCAGACATAGTTTTCAGGATCTTCCATGTAAGAATCGACGGCTTTTTTATACACATTAGCGACTGTCGAAACATAGTGAATGGATTTCATACGGCCTTCAATTTTAAAACTATCGACACCATTTTCAATTAACTCTGGAATATGTTCAATCATAGACATATCTACGGCGCTCATTGAAAACTCTTCTTCAACTTCCCCTTCGCTGGTTTTGCTCCGACGTTCTGTCCCAAAAGGCATATCAAATAACTCATATTTCCAACGACAAGATTGAGAGCAACCGCCACGATTGGCATCCCGCATCGACATATGGTTGGATAAAGTACAACGACCTGAATATGAAATACACATTGCTCCATGAATAAAGGCTTCAATCTCAATGTCCGTATTTTCACGAATCGCTGCAACTTCCTCCATTGAAACTTCGCGCGCTAAAACCACACGTTCTAAGCCTTCATTTTTCCAAAATTCTAATGTTTCATAGTTGGTTGCTGAAGCTTGTGTCGATAAATGGATGGGTAAACCTGGTGCTTCTGTCGCACAAATTTCGATTAAAGCTGGATCGGAAACAATCACAGCTGAAATTCCGATGTCTCGCAATTCTCTGAAAAACGCTCCTGCCCCTTCCTGGTTTCCTTCATGAGTGACCATATTGGCAGCGACATAAACTTTCGCATTATGTTCGCGGGCAAAGGCTACGCCTTCCGCCATTTCTTCTGGCGTGAAATTTCCTGCGCGGCTACGCAGACCGTAGGCATTCCCTCCGATATAAACGGCATCGGCACCGTAACGAATTGCGACTTTTAGTTTTTCTAGCGTCCCGGCTGGAGCCAACACCTCGGGACGCTTCAATGTTCGTTCTGTCATTACTTTCATGTTCTTCTTCCCCTTAAATGAATCAATTTATTTTATTGCATCGGCACTTAAATCAAAGAAACCATTGTCTAAGCCACGACCTGTTGGATGTAATTTTTCAATTTCAGCTGTTGCATGAGCTGCTTGATTTTCTGACCAAGTTCCCGCTTCAAGTGCTGCTTTCGCTTCAGCAAATAAGCGAGCAATCGCGACAAAATTTTCACCTGGCGTGTAAAGGCCATCGAGCTTCCATGTACGATAGTGATGGTCATACAAGTTTGTTAACTCATTCATCAAGTTCACATCGTTATTGGCAAAAATATGCGTACCATGACTATCTTCATAAATGGAATAGTGGGTTTCTGGTTTTTTGGGTTCAGAAATAAACAGCCCTTCGTCTTTCGTAACCCCTTTGTCGTTCTTTGTGTAATTGTAGTAATTTTGAATTAATGGGCGTTTCGATTGATGAATACACGTCGCCCCATAGACAAGAATTTCAGCTGGAACTGCTAAGTTTTCTTCCATTTCGACCATTTCTTCAAAAGGCACTTCCCGAGCTAGGACAGCTCCGATGGCTCCTCGTTTACTCCAAAAATTGATTTGACGTGAACTCGTTACCAAGGTTTCGCCATCATAAACGTAAGGAATTTCTAATCCATCTCGTTGCATAATAAACACAATCCCTGGATCACCCAAAGTAATTTTATCGACGTTGATTTCTTTTAAAAATGTCAGATACTCTGGGACTAATTTCATTTTTTCAGGGTGCATAATGCCATTTACTGCAACTAGCACTTGTTTGCCCATTTCATGTGCACGTTTCACAATCTCGCGTTGTTCATCTCGTGTAAAAGATACGGGCAAACGCAACCCGAATGTTTCTTCTCCAATATATAATGTATCCACACCTGTTGCGAGTAATTCTACAGCCTGCTCAACAGATTCTGCAGTTGCAATCAGTTCAATCATAAATATAGCCTCCTTCTTTATGACCGTTTAATAGTATCATACGTTCACAAACTTTAAAAGAGCCTATCTGTATTAAACGTACATTTTTCACAATGTTTCCGAAAAAAAATTTGGTAGAGAAGCGCCATCCGCTTACCTACCAAATGCTCTTTTTTAATTACTGGTCATCTGTTCTTTGGTCACTCGTTCAAGTGGTATTTTCGTTCATAAAACGTTACTACAACGGTGAATAGCCACGCTGCCGCTAAGCCTAACAAGCTGCCTAAAACAATCCCCAAAAAGCGGAATTGAATCAACGTTATCACGTACTGCTGACGAACGAGCAATGAAAGCATCAGAGCCATAGGCGTTGTGAAAAATTGCGCCAATCCATAATTACGACGAATAAAATACTCAACGGTCACAAATAAGATTGTAATCACGACAATCGATTCAAAAGTTGTCAAAGCTAAATTAAGCAGAAAAGCGGAAATAACCAATCCAATCGTTGTGCCAAAAATTCGCTGAATATTTCGCTGCTTAATCGCACGTAAATTGTCTCCTTGTAAAATGGATGCACAGGAAACGACTAACCAATACGGATTCTGTAAATGTAAACTTTCGCTGATATATACAGCAAAAAATAAGACAAAGCTATAATATATGCTATCTAATGGCGCTTCTGGATGCCGATAAATTCGCTCCCGTAATGATCGCTTAGCTAGCGGGACACTGATTTCCTTCTCTGTAAAATGCAACACTAGTGCAAACAAAATGGAAAAGCCAATGCCTAATAACATACAGCCACTCATGAACGGAATTTTTGCTAACGGAATGCTCGTACTGGCACCCATCGCTGTCACCATCACACCAAAGAAGGCCCCTGGTTTTGAAATATCGTAGACTTCAAAGAAAAAGCGGCCACCAAAACCGACCAGTGCAACAACAATGGGAATGAGCCATGCAATATGGGTCGATAACATGCCTAACAAATTTCCTAAAAAAAGGTAACTACCGACCACAGATAAACGAGTCATTAACTGTTTTAATGGTAACGGCTGATAATATAAAAAAGTAAAAATACCTAACGAGCCAAAACTTGAAATCAATAATTGATGATTGATATAGCCCAAAAAAAGAATGCTGAACATAACCAAGCCAGCAAACACTAGTCGAAAAGGATTATCCTTTGGACGTTGATAATGTAGTAATTCTCGAAAAAAAGATTGTTCCATTCCATCACCCCTCCTTATTAACGTAGCACAGAAAAATCAATCTGGCAATTCTCAAAAAGAAATCGCCACTGGAAAATAGAAAAAGGAGCGTGGGACAAAAATCACTTTGGATTTTTGCTCCACGCTCAAAAACTGATACACGGCGAGAGAACAGAAGCAACCCCTTCGGCTTATTTCTCGGAGTTAAACACTTCTGTCCCGACCTCCTTTGCATCTCATCTATACAGTTTGTAATTCTTTCGCTTCTGTCTTTGGTGCTTTTGGTGCCCGCACATTTAACGTAATTTTGCCTTTGCTAGCACCTAAGGTTACTTTATCCCCTAACTGAATTTGACCGGAAAGAAGGGCTTCACTTAAACGATCTTCCACTTCTTTTTGCAAGGCCCGACGAATTGGACGTGCGCCATATTCTGGATCAAACCCAACTTTACCAATAACTTCAATTGCAGCTGGTGTGATTTTCACTTTAACCTCTTGTTCGGCCATCCGTTTCACGACAGATTGACTCATAATTTTTACGATTTCATGAATTTCCTCTTGTTTCAAGGAATGGAAGACAACCGTTTCATCAATTCGGTTTAAGAACTCTGGACGGAAGGCTTTTTTCAATTCTTCCATGATTCGTTTTTGCATTAATTCATGATTTTTAGAAATGTCTTTCACATTGAAGCCGACATGTTTTTCTTCACGAATCGCTGTTGCCCCTAAATTGGAGGTCATGATTAAAATCGTGTTACGGAAATCGACTTTTCGTCCTTTGGCATCCGTTAAATGGCCATCATCTAAGACTTGTAATAAAATATTAAAGACATCTGGATGGGCTTTTTCTACTTCATCTAGCAAAATAACGGAATAAGGACGTTGACGAATTTTTTCAGTTAGTTGGCCGCCTTCTTCGTAGCCGACATAACCTGGAGGAGAACCGATTAAACGGCTAGTACTGTATTTTTCCATAAACTCAGACATGTCCACGCGAATCAACGCTTCTTCGCTGCCAAACATCGCTTCGGCTAAGGCTTTGGCAAGTTCTGTTTTCCCAACCCCTGTTGGTCCTAAGAACATGAAGGAACCAATCGGTCTTGCTGGGTCTTTCAAGCCACTACGCGCACGACGGATAGCGCGTGAAACAGCTTCAACTGCTTCATTTTGGCCAACGACCCGTTGATGTAAAATGGTTTCTAATTCCATCAATCGTTCGCTTTCTTTCTTCTCTAGCTGCTGCAAAGGAACGCCTGTCCATTGTGAAACGACTCCAGCCACGTCTTCTTCTGTTACTTGCGTACTGTAACCAGACAGACTTTTTTCTTTCACTGCAATCAATTCTTCTAGTTTTTCCATCACTTGTTTTTCTTTTTGACGAATCCGAGCAGCACTTTCAAATGATTGGTTTTGAATGGCCTCTTCTTTTTCCGTAATTAATTGAGAAATTTCGGTACGCAATTCATTAATTTCTGAAGGCTGATCTGCCTTATCTAAACGAACTTTTGCTGCAGATTCGTCCATTAAATCAATTGCTTTATCTGGTAATTGGCGGTCATTTAAATAGCGAATCGATAATTGAACCGCCGCATGTAGAGCTTCATCTGTAATTTCTACGCCATGATGTTTTTCATAGCGTGAACGCAAGCCTTTTAGAATTTCTTCTGCTTCTTCTGGCGTTGGTTCTGCTACTTGAATACGGGCAAAACGACGTTCCAAAGCAGCATCTTTTTCAATATATTTTTGGTATTCATCCAGAGTTGTCGCACCAATTGTTTGCAACTCGCCACGTGCTAAAGCAGGTTTTAAAATATTTGAAGCATCGATCGCCCCTTCTGCACCGCCAGCACCGATCAAGGTATGCAATTCGTCGATAAATAAAATGACTTGTCCATCTTGATAGATTTCATCGACAACTTTTTTCAAGCGATCTTCGAACTCACCTCGATATTTGGTTCCAGCAACCAAGGCACCCATGTCTAGCATCATTAAACGTTTGCCTTGCATATCTTCAGGGACTTCCCGGTTGACAATTTTCTGAGCTAAGCCTTCTGCTATCGCTGTTTTCCCAACACCTGGTTCACCGACTAGGACAGGATTGTTTTTGGTACGGCGACTCAAAATTTGGATCAAACGACGAACTTCGGTCCCGCGACCAACTACTGGATCCAAGCTTTGTTCTCGTGCTAACTTGGTTAAATCCCTCGCTAAAGAATCCAATGTTGGCGTCCCTTGTAGCGCATTTTTATTTTGACCATTCCGACGACGTTGTGCACCATTGGGTTCGGAAACGCCCATTTTTTTCAATAATAATTGACGCATTTTGGATAGACTTAATCCTAAATTCACTAAAATTCTAGACGCTAAAATTTCTTCGTCTCTTAACAAGCCTAATAATAAATGCTCGGTACCAATCTTTTGAGCCCCTAAGCGCTTCGCTTCATCTCCAGCATAGGCAAAGATTTGTTTGGCTCTTGGTGAATAAGGTAAGTATAAGTTGTTATTCCCCATTGGACTTTGCATGGTGCCATAGCCACTTAAATGCTCAATTTCTTCACGGATGTCTTCTGTGTCAGTATTCAATTGTCGTAATGTTTTTCCGGCAATCCCATTCGGTTCTAAAACGAGTGCTAATAATAAATGCTCAGAACCGACGGATTGATGACGAAA
Source organism: Enterococcus sp. GC34 (assembly GCF_040886645.1). NCBI lineage: Bacteria > Bacillati > Bacillota > Bacilli > Lactobacillales > Enterococcaceae > Enterococcus > Enterococcus sp. GC34. Next base: position 4,669 of record NZ_JBFOEF010000004.1, on the reverse strand, counting down.
ATACTTCGCTTCTTCTTGGGCAATCGCCAGTACGGCTTTCGCACTTTCTGTAAATAGTTCATCCATAGTTATTCCTCCTCATAGCTCAAGCGCTCTAAAAATGAACGCATTATTTGAGCTCTTAGAAAATCTTCGTGATTCCCCAGGCCATTCAATGTGCTTTTACTTAAAGCAGCTAGCATTAAATTGCCTTCCTTTTTCGTAATCACTTCTTCTTCATACAATGTTTGAATAAATGTTAGCGCATCTTTTTCTGTTAAGGTTGCGCCAATCAATTGATCCATTTGTTTTAGTAATTGATCGTTATCTGAAATTTGTACTTTGACAATGCGAATATAGCCGCCTCCACCACGTTTACTTTCAACTGCGTAGCCTCGTTGGATGGTAAAACGTGTATTAATTACATAGTTAATTTGTGAAGGAACGCAATTAAATAAATTAGCCATTTCCGCCCGACGGATTTCAATTTTATTACTTTCTTCTAAAATCTTTTTTAAATAAGCCTCGATTAAATCTGACGTATTTTGATTACTCATAGTCTTCCATCCTTCTTCTCTCTTGACTAATATTGACCATTATTATATCGAACTTTGCCTATTAAATAAAGAGGAACGCTTTGACTTTAATAAAAAAATGCAAAACAGGAGGAGCAACCTCAGTCAAACTGACTTAAGTTCCCCTCCTAAAATTGAAAATATGTTATTGAATCACAGAGGCTGAGACAAAAGTGTTTAGCTCCAAGAACCAAGTAGGTACTGTTCAACATCTATTTGCTTTGCAAATAGTGTTTCTCAGCAATAAGAAGGAATTTCCGAAAATTGTCATAAAACACAACGAGGTACGAGTTGATGTTGCATGATACCTACCTGGTGTTCTTTAATTTTTGGAGAATTTCGGCTTATTTCCGAAGGAGTTGCTTTTGTTCAGCTGATTATCTTAATGTCTCACAAAAGCGATTCTTCGCCATAGGCTTGATCCAAGGCTTGTTGAATATCTTCGATAATAGATGTTGGCTCTTCCAAACCAACGTACATGCGAATGTGCGCTGGCGACAAACCTCTTTTCTGAACAGCCGCCAAGTTATTGCCTTTGAATATAGGCAAGGCCAAACTTTCAAAACCACCCCAACTGACCCCAATTGTGACCAACGTCAATGCATTCACAAATGTTTTCAAACGTTCAAAATCGGTATCTTTTAAATCAATCGCAAACAATGAGCCATAACCTGTTAAATATTTTTCTGCTAACGCTTGTTGTTGTTGATTTCCTACAAAAGGATGATATAAGCGGCTGATTCGCGAATCCTTTTGCAAAGCCGACAGCACCGTTTGGATGGCTTGAGACTGATGCGCCAACCGAACGGGCATGGTACGAATACCTCGTAACGCTAACCAAGAATTGAAGGGACTATTGACTGCGCCTAATGCTTGATGACCATGTTCAAAAATTTGATCTACAAGCGCTGCTTTGCCAATGACAGCCCCTGCTACAATATCCGAATGACCACCAATATATTTGGAACAAGAATGAATCACCAGGTCCACATTATGGCATAAAGGATGCTGAAATAACGGTGACGCCCACGTGTTATCAATGACAGTGTATGCGCCGATTTTTTGTGCTAACGCAGTTATTTTTTCTAAATCTAGCAGTTCAAACTTTTGTGAGGACGGACTTTCAAAGTAAATGACTTTGGTGTTTTCCTGAACAAATTGAAAAAGTTCTTCTGTTTCTGTAACGTCTACTTTGGTCAAGGATACGCCAAATTTCTCTAAATATTGCACAAACGAAACAGATTCTCCATAAATTGTATTGACCATTAAAACATGATCGCCTTGTTGGAGCAACGTAAACAGCGTTGCCGAAATAGCGCCCATTCCTGAGGCAAAAACTTTACATTTTTCTCCACGTTCCAAACGAGCAATTTTTTTCTCTAAAATTTCTGTTGTGGGGTTGGTGCCACGTGTGTAAACATAATTATTTTTTTCATCTATACTCGCTGCCATAAATTCTTCGTAAGTTGGAAAATAAAAGGAAGAGGTTTGAACCAACTCGGGCACCATCGGATGATACATTTTTTCCATTCCTTTTTCCACTTCACAGCAAATATTTTCATCATTCTCAACATGCATTTCCTTCACTCCTCTTTCTCTACAATGTTTCTGGTACTTCATGGGCTTCTTCTTTTTGATATTGTCGATCTAAGGCTTTTACAAATGGATAATAAATAACGACACTAGCCGCAACAGCTAAAACTTGCGTCACTGCACCTTGCCATTTTCCCACTAAAAAACCCGAAAACAGAAAGGGCGTAGCCCATGGTGCTTGAATGTTTGTAAACATTGACATGAACCCAATTTTCATTGACAGAAAGGCAATCAAGACAGATACAATCGGCGCGACCGCAATCGGAATCAATAATAAAGGGTTAAAAATAACTGGGAGTCCAAAAATCAAGGGTTCATTAATGTTGAAAAATGCTGGAACAAACGAAATTTTCGACATGGCTTTCATTCTAGACGAATGTCCGACGATGGCCATTGCAATAGCCAAGCCAATCGTACAACCAGCGCCTCCAATTGTAGCAAATTGATCGAGCATTTGGACCGTGCCAAAGTTTCCATTTTGAGCAGTTAATTGTCCTAATTCCGCTAAGCTTTGGTTTTTGTCTGCATTCGCATATAAAATAGGATATAGCATGGAATTGATGACAGTTGGATGAATCCCAAACCACCAGAACAATCCATTTAAGCCAGCCACAATAATAATTGCAAAAGGGGTTCCGATTAAACCTTGCAGTGGCGCTTGAATCACCGCATAAATTAATTGCGGGAAGGAATCCGCAAACGAAAGCCCAATCCCATTAATCAATAAAGCCACCGCTACCACAAAAATCCCAGGAATCAATGCACTAAAAGCTTGGCTCACCATAGAAGGCACGCTGTCAGGCATTTTGATGACTAATTTTTTCTTAATACAGAAACGAGTCAACTCAACCGAAAGAATTGACATAATAATGGCCGTAATCACCCCTTGCGTTCCTAACCAATCAAACGATAAAACTTTCGTCACAACTTCGCCTGATTCAGTGGTCACCGTTTTCGGTAAAACGACTACGTAAGCAACAATTCCTAAAATTAATGAAGTTAAACGGTCCATTTCGTAACTTTCCGCCAATTTATAGGACATCGTCCCAGCAAAAATAATTCCCATCATATTGAAAGTTGCTCGATAAGCTGGTGAAATCATATCCGCCCAACCTGCACCGAAAATTCCAGCCATAAAATCGCCATACCCTGCTACTGGAAAATCTGTAATCAACATAAAAATCGACCCAATAATTGTTAACGGCATAATTGCAAAAAAACCATTTCTTAAGGCTTGAAAATAACGTAAACTTGTAATTCTTGAAACTTTAGGCACTACGGTTTGCTCCACCCAGTTTGTTAACTTATCCATTTCACTTCTCTCCTTAATCCTTTGTGATATCCTCATCATAAAGAAACCGCTTTCTGATGTAAATACGACTAACTGATTCTGTAACTATGTTTCATAATTCATACGCTTAATGTATACTGAAAGCGAAACAAAGTACCACAGAGAGGTGAACCCATTGAATCTAATCGAATGTTTAGAACAAAAAGAACGCTATACATATAACGAAGGGCTAATTATTGATTTTATTTTATCTCATACTGAACGAGTCCTGCATATGTCGATTTATGAACTAGCAGAAGCCACCAACTCTTCAACTTCCACGATTGTTCGTTTGTGTAAAAAAACAGAAACTAGCGGTTTCAAAGAATTTAAAATCCGCTTGTCCCGCGACTTAGAAATTCACTACCAAGCAATCCGGAATGTTGATGCGAATATGCCTTTTTTAGCGCAAGATTCTGATTTACTAATTGCCAAGAAAATTGCGCAGTTAACGACTGAAACTGTTCAATCCACTCAACAGTTATTAACCGAGGCCATGTTAAATAAAAGCATTGATTTACTTTTAACCGCTGAAAATATTTTAGCTGTGGGTGTCAGTAACTCCTACATTCGCTTAACGGATTTTCAAACAAAGTTATTACGCATTCAGCTATTTATCCATTTAATCCCTTATCAAGCTGAACAATTTTATTTAGCCATCAATGCCACCAAAAATGACGTAGCCATCCTCGTCTCTTACAGTGGTAACACTGCAGAAATCGTTAATGAAGCACGGATTTTTGCAGAACGAGGCACCCCGATTATTGCCATTACTTCAGACTTGAACAGCCAATTAGCTAAATACGCTACAGTGATTTTGCCCATTCCTAACGTTGAACATGCAGATTTCAAAGTCTCGACTTTTTCCTCTCAACTAGCCATCGAATATATTCTCAATGTCCTTTATTCCTGTATTTTTAGTCGCAATTTCGATAAGAATTACACATCACAAAAAAATACACCTACTTCGATACTTAAATTTTAAACAAAACAAAAAAACAGTACTGATCATCAGTACTGTTTTTCACAATCGGGAAGACAGGATTCGAACCTGCGACCCCTTGGTCCCAAACCAAGTGCTCTACCAAGCTGAGCTACTTCCCGGGCTATGAAGTTAAAGTAATAAAAAAAGACTATCGAATTAAAAAGAAACTCACGTGCACCTTTTTAAAACTTAGTCAATCACTCAACT